>NZ_CP079105.1:2705019-3010038 GCF_019285775.1 Skermania piniformis | reverse complement strand
CGGTGACACTGAGTAATTCCTCGTCGAGGCTACCTTTAGCGATGCAAAAACGATTCGTTCTTGGCGGTATCACGCGCTGCCTCAACTTGTTCGCGGTTGTCGGACTCAGCGGTCGAGCCTCGGCGGGCCCCGCGTAGCCTCGGTCCCGTCTGGGTAATCTGAAGAATGGTTGGCTGTCGACCGGTCCGGTATCCGGTTTATCGTGAGTGACCTCTCCGCACGGCTGAGCGCCATCGTCGACACCCTGCCGCTGCGGCCGGGGTTGCGTGTGCTGGAGATCGGTTGCGGGCCGGGTGCCGCCGCGCGCGAGGTCGCTGCGCGGGTCGGCCCGGCCGGTAGTGTGCTCGGCATCGATCGGTCCGAGCGGGCGGTCGCGTCTGCGCAGCGAGCCGCCGGCGGCCTGCCGAACCTGATCTTCCGGTGCGTCGCCGTGGAGCAGTTCGACCGCGCCGCCGACGAGCCACTGTTCGACCTGGCATTCGCGGTCCGGGTCGGGGTCCTCGACGGGCGCCATCCACGCCAGCAGGCGGAGGCGCTGCGGCGAATCCGAGCCGCCTTGGTGCCCGGCGGGCAGCTGTTCGTCGACGGGGTCCGGACCGGATGAGCGACCCGACCGCCGGTGTGCCACCCGAGGTCGCGATCGCTGCCGACCTGCGGCCGTTCGTCGCGGCCCGATACGGCTACTCGATGCAGGGCGTCCCCACCTCGGTGCATCGCGGACTGCCCAGCGTGTCACTGGCGATGGTGCTGCCGATCGGCCGGCCGTTGCGCACCGCCCGCAGCTGGCGTGACTGGGCTGCGGGACGGCTCGACACCAACCGGACGGTGCTGGGCGGGTTGCACACCCGGGTGGTCCCGGTGGAGCTGCTCGAGCACAGCTGCGGCATCCAGCTGGCGCTCGATCCGATCGGGGTTCGCCGGCTGTTCGGGATTCCGGCCTCGGCCCTGCCGACCGATCAGTTCGATGTCGGCGAGCTGCTCGGCGACGAGATCGACCGGCTGGCAGACGAACTGGCCGGAATCGCGGATTGGGCCGGCCGGTACGCCGCAGTCGACCATTTCCTGCGCCGCAGCCTGGCCGGGACGGACGCGGCGACGGCGGTCAAGCCCGAGGTCGCCCGAGCGTGGACGCTCCTCGCCCGCGGCCGCGGGAAGGCCCAGGTCGAGCAGATCAGCCGCGACGTGGGTTACTCGCGCAAGCGGCTCACCGACCTGTTCCGGGCCGAGCTCGGAATCACCCCGCGGATGGCCGGCCGGCTGGCGCGATTCGACGCTGCTCGCGCGACGCTGGCCGGACGGGTACGCCGGGACCGCTCGGCCACCGGCCTGGACCTTGCCGGACTGGCCGCCGACCACGGCTACTTCGACCATGCCCATCTCGTGCGTGACTTCCACGACTTCGCCGGCCTGTCGCCGTCGGCCTGGGTGGCGGCAGAGTTCCCGAACATCCAAGCCGCGCGGCCGGCCGGCCCGGCAGAGTGAACGGCATGAGCCCTGACACCACCCAACACCCACCGACGGTCTGGCCCGCGTTCCAGGCCCACGATCCCCGCGCCGTCGTCGACTTCCTGGTCGCACTCGGATTCGAGGAGACCGCGTGCTACAGCGACGACGCCGGCGTCATCCAGCATGCGCAGCTCGACTGGCCCGAAGGTGGCGGCGTGATGCTCGGGACGCACAAGCCCGAGGGCCCGTTCACCCAGCAGCCCGGCACCACGGCGGCCTACATCGTGACGGCCGACATCGAGGCGGCCGCGGAGCGTGTCCGCAACCTCGGCCACGACGCGACGATCGTCGAGCAGGACTACGGCAGCAGGGAGGTCACCGTGCGCGACGCCGAAGGCAACCAGTGGACCTTCGGTACCTACGCCGGCGAGCCGCGCGCCGGAAAGTCGTGAGGATCGGCGGACCCCGACCGACGTCTTTCCGGCGAGACACCGCACCCGATCACCGGCGTCGATAGGATCGATCGGGTGGCGCCGCCCCTGCACCTCGAGATCGCTCGGCTGGCGTTCCTGCTCGGCACCTGGTCGGGCAAGGGGCACGGCGCCTACCCGACGATCGACGAGTTCGACTACACCGAGACGATCACGATTGCCCATGTGGGCAAGCCCTTCCTGAGTTACACCCAGCGCACCGTCAGGGTCGGGTCCGGCCTGCCGCTGCACGCCGAATCCGGCTACTGGCGCTTGCCCGCGGCCGATCGGGTCGAGTTGGTGCTGGCCCAGCCGACCGGGATCGTCGAGATCCAGCAGGGTGCGCTGGCCACCGAGGACGGTGCCTGGTCGATCCGGTTGTCCTCGGCCCTGGTCGGGGTGACCAGCTCGGCGGTCGAGGTGACCGCGGTGGAGCGGATCTACCGGATCGACGGCGACGAGCTGACCTACGAGTTGCGGATGGCCGCGGTCGGGCAGCCGCTGCAGGATCACCTGCACGCGGTGTTGCATCGGCAGCCGAGCTGAGTCGCATCCGGATCCGCGACAAGATCGTGCTCCTGCAGTACCAGGGGCCCGACAACGCCGAAGTAGTGTGACGCAGAGAGCAGGTCGGGTCGTTCCGAACCCGGGTCACCGGGTCGATGCGGCGCGATGATAGGGGCATGACGAAACCGATTTCCGACGAAGCAGACGAGGCTCGCGAGAGCGGGGTCATGGAGCTACTCGACGTGGCGCAGTGCTGGCGACTGCTGTCCGGCAACGACGTGGGCCGGCTTGCGATGGCGGTGGGCGGTGAGGTCGACATCTTTCCGGTCAACTACGTCGTCGACGACACGTCGGTGGTGTTCCGAACTGCCCCGGGCACCAAGCTGATCGAGGTCGTGATCGGTGGCCCGATCGCGTTCGAGGCCGATGGTTACGACGCAGCTGCCGGGCAGGCGTGGAGTGTGGTCTGTAAGGGCACGGCGCAGCGCATCGAGGACCGGGCCGGACTGGACAGCGCCGAGGCGCTCGGGTTGGTGTCCTGGAACAACGCGCCGAAGGAGGAGTTCGTCCGGATCACCCCGACCCAGGTCACCGGGCGCCGCTACCACGTTTACCGCAAGGGCGCCGAAGCGTAGTCGCGGCCGGTGCGACGCCCGGGCGCGCGACCCTTCGTCGTTACCCGGGCAACAGCTCGCTCGGCTCGCCGGAATAGACGACGACCAGTTCGTCGCGGGCCCGGGTGGCGGCGACGTAGAGCAACGAGCGCTCGCGCTGCAGCGCGTCCGGCCGGTCGCCCTCGGGGAGATGCTCGATCTGGTACGCGCGGGGCAGGTTCGCGGCGCCGACGCCGACCAGGATCACCTTGGCGAACTCCATGCCCTTGGCCCGGTGCATGGTCATCACCATGGGTGAACCGGACGATGTTGTGTCCCGGTCGACGAAGGTGATGGTGCGACCCCGTTCGCCCAAGGCCCGCGGCAGCGTCTCGCCGTCCTTACGGGTGGGCACCAGCAGCCCGATGCTGCCCGGGGCGGCCCCGGCGTCGAGCCACTCGCCCAGAACGTGGCCGACGGTGTCGTACAGGTCGGTCAGTGACGACGTCGGGATCGTTCGCGGCGTCGGACCGCTTCGGGCCGAGCGGTATCCGGCCGAGTCGACCGGGTCGTCGTCCAGATCGACGAACTCCGTGCCGGACAAGACCCCGAGTGCGTAGCGCAGATTCTGCTCGGTGGTGCGGTAATTCAGGGTCAGTCGCCGGGATCGGCGCCCGCGGACGTTGATGCCCACACTGCTCAGCGAGATCCGCTGGCCGTAGATCCGCTGGTGTGCATCGTCGGCCAACAGCAGGTCGTCCGGCCCTTCGGCGACCAGAGCCCGCAGCAGGCGCAGCCGGGCCGGGCTGAGATCCTGCGCCTCGTCCACCAGCACGTGGTCGGCCGGGCGTGCATCCGGGCTGCGCTCCAGCAGCCGGGCCGCGACGGCGGCCTTCTCCTCGAAGTCGGTGCTGCCGTCCGCTGCCGCGGATGCGCGGTACGCCTCGATCACCGACCAGACCGCCATCCGGCGCGCCCGGCTCAGCGCGACGCCGCGCCCGGCGCGACGCACTTTCAGATAGCCACGCTCATCGGTTACCAGGTTCGGCAGTACGACCGTGGCGTATTCGGCCTCGACGAACGCCGTCGAGCGCAGCTCGTTCGGCAGTTCGGCGACCGACTCGAGAGCCGCGCTCCACGCCCGCGGCCAGGTGTTTCCCAACACCTGGTGGGTGCGGGACCCGAGCACGTCGGCCACGGCGGCGGTGAGCTCGCCGGGATCGGCGCCGCGCGCCGACGCGGTGGCCAGCAACCGGTAGGCCAACGCGTCCACTCCGGCGACGTAGATGCCCGGCCGACCGAGGTCGGATGCCAGTTCGATCGATGGATCGAGCGCCTGCAGTTGCTCTTTCAGCATCTCGGCGAGCGTCCGGTTGAAGGTGGTCAGCACGATCCGCGCCCGTGGGTCACGGTGCTGCAACGCCCGCGCCCGATGGAGCAGGATCACCGTCTTACCGGTGCCCGCCCCGCCGGTGAGCCGCGCGGTTCCCGGCCAGGCCTTGGTCGCCAGCTCGCGCTGAGTCGGATGCAGGAACACCCGCCACGCCGCGAAGTTCGGGTTCGCCAGCGCTGCACGCAACGCCTCGTCGTTCTCCACCAGCGCGAACTCCATCTGCGCGGCAGGATGCTCCAGTGCGGTGAGCACGGCGGCGTCGTCGTTGCTGTCCGGGACGGTCGCCGGGGTAGCCAGCCGATAGGTGTCGCGGACGGTGTCGAAGCTCGCCCCGGTGTAGATGTCGAGCAGCGCGTTGGCCTGCCAGGCCGCCGGAGCCCGATCGGCGTAGTCCAGCACGGCGTCCTCGTCGGTGAGGTCGAGCGCGCCCGCCGCGAAATCGGCGTCGAAGCCGAGCGCGCTGAAGTCGTCCACGGTGTAACTGCGCGACCGCAGCGTCGCCGGGCCGGCGGACGCAGGTCCCGGAGTCGGCGCCTGGACCACGGGGGCCGGTTCGGCCGGAGCGGATTGCGCGGCGACCAGTTCCGCGATCCCGTTGGCCGGATTGATCCGGACCCGGGTGGTGCGGGCGAGCTCGATCGCGTCGTCGTGCGGGTACGTGCCGAGGAAGATATAGGTGGGCTGATCGCCGGTACGGTTCTGCAGCTTGACCAGCACGGCACGCCAGAACTTGGTGACCCGGCCGGTCCGGGTGCGTGGATCGGCCGAGCCGTTTATCGGCTCGATGTGCAGACCCGGGGTGGTGTCGTCGCGAGCGAGCTTGGTCAGGAAACCGTAGGTGTCCTTGTGCACGCTGCCATCGATCTTCTCCGTACCCGGACCGAACATCACGTACGGCATCAGCGGTCTCCCTTCGCCGGCGCGGCGGCTTCCAATGCAGTTACCAGCTGGTCGCGGTCGGGCTCGCACAGTGTCCACCCGGCCACCGACAACTGTTCCTGCTCTGCGTCGTCGAGGCCGACCGCGAGCACAACCTTGACCGCCGGCCAGGCGACGTCGAGCGGGATGCCGTCGACCTCTTCGCCGACCACCGGCACCGGGACCCCGGCCGCGGCGAGCTGTACCAGCAGATCCAGCTCGACCTCCAGCGTCGCGTCGGCGACCGCCTGCCAGGCCTGCGACAGCGCGGTACCGCCGGCTCGGTCGGGCTCGGCAGGAATCGCCGGCGGTGCGGTGTCGCCGATTCCGGAGCTGGTGGTGATCGTGGTCGGCAACTGGCCGAAGTTCAGCAAGTTCGCCCAGCGCAGCCACTCCTGCCAGGCCGGTTTCGCATGGTCGCCGAGCCGGTCGGGGGCGTCGTCGAGGACCACGCTGACCGCGCTCGGACCGCCCGCCGCGCCATCGATCGCGGCGGCGAAGGTGCCGGATCGGCAGATCATGATGTTGCCCGGTCCCGGGTCGGCCGTCCCGGCCAGAGCTGCGGCTGCGGCCGCCGTGGTAGAGGCGCTCGCGGTCCGCTGCCCACCGGTCTGGTGCGCGGCGATCAGTGCCAGAATCGGCACGACCCCGGCGAGGGCCCGCCGATTCTCCCGCCGCGGTTGCTGTACCCAATCGATCAGCAGATCCACGGCAGTGCCGAACGCCAGGTCCAGCGTCGCCGGGGTGATCCGGGCGCCGAAATGCGATAACACCATCGCCCGGTCTGCCCGCCGCAGCATCGCCGACGGGCGGGTGGTGCCGGCCACATCGTCGGCGGTCACCGCGATCACCTGATAGCCGCCGTCACGCAGGTTCTGTCGCTTCTCCGCGTCGTCGGCGACGCGATTGTGCGCCGGGCTCGCGTGGTAGTTCCAGCCGTCGGTGAAGATCGCGGTCGGTGGTACCCCACCGCGCGCGGAGGTGAGCACGAAGTCGGGTCTGCTGCCGAGCACGAGCTCCTGGGGACGCAGCGTCCACCGGTTGCCCGCGCCGAGGCCGATATCCCAGACGACCCCGTTCGGGCCGGGCTTCTCGGTGACCGTCGCGCCCAGCGCATCCAAGCGCGCCCGCAGGGCGATCCGGAAGCGTTGTTCCAGATGGGATTCGCCGTCGTCGGGATCGGTCGGCTCGGCCTCGGTGATCACCCAGCTCATCGCGTCCGGGATCACCGGCGCCTCGCCGGGACCGAACTCACGGCCGGCCAGGAGGTTCGCCAGATGTCGTTCGGCGGCCGCGCGCGCGGTCCAGGCCAGGTCGGCCGGGGCCGCGAACGGCAGCAGGCACCGTTCGCAGGCGAGTTTGCCCTCGTCGGCACACGGACAGTGCGATACCACCTGCCAGGCGCGGTACAGCACATCCCACACCGCCGCGGGGTCGGCGAAGTCGGCGAGGTAGCCGGTGCCGCCGGGCACCAGGTCGTGGAGCAGCAGCGCGGTCGGATTGTCCCCGCGCAGTGAGGGTTCGACGATCGGCAGGATCGCCAGGTGGGTCGGGTCACCGCCGATCCGTTCCCGCAGACCGAGCTGCAGCGCGGCCGCCAGCGACGGCACCGCGAACGAGTCGCCGAGGGTGATCGAGACGGGCAGTCGCAACAGCAGCCCCTCCGTGCTGAGCCGGCGCGCCAGTGCGATGTTCGCCGGATCCTCGGTGGCTGCGGTCCGCCGCGAGCACCAGGGCCGGTGTTCGTCCCGGCGGTTCTGGCCGGTCGACGTGTCGAGCTTGCCGCATTCCCGGCAGACCCGGAACAGTGCGGCGTCCGCCTTGACTCCCGCGAAGATACGGGTGGCGCCGCCGGTTCCGCTGCGCCCCAGATTGATCCACCGGATGTCCAGGCGGCGCAGCCGGGTCGCGCCCAGCCCCAGTCCGGTCTCGAACCAGCGGCGCCCGATCTGGGCGGGATCGATGTCCACGGCAGGAACCAGGGTGAAGCGCTCCTGGGCGCGCTCATCGACGGCGTCGTCGATCGTCGCTTCCTCGCGCCGGATCACCGCCGACACACCGGTCAGCTCGACCACCGGCAGCTGCTGCGCGGGGTCGGCGATTGCGGGGGAACCGCAGCGCGGGCAGCGGGCGGGGACGTCGCGGCCGTCCAGCTCCGGGGCGAGTTCCCGGACGTGGCCGCAGGCCGGGCAGCATACCCAGGTCCGGATCGCCTCGCCCTCGGCGCCCAGGTCGACCGCGTCGATGGTGATGGCGAATCCCCGGGCATAGAAGGTGGATCCGGGAGCGAAGTCGCGCAGCGCCGGTGCCGAGCCGCGCGTCAGCTCGAACTCGGAGTGCGCGTACTCCTGGGTCTGCGGGTCCAGCCAGTGCACCGAGACCGCGAGCGACACCGAGTCGTCGAGCAGGGTGTAGTTCGGCAGCAGGCCGAACGACTCCAGCGCGCCGATCCAATACTCCGAGCGCATCGTCGCCAGCTGGCGGCCCAGCAGTCGCAGCGTCGCCTCCGCGGTGCGCAGCTCGCGCCGGTCGTCGTCGACCGCAGCGGGCGACTCGGCGCGGGCCCGCAGGTCCGGCAGCGCGGCCTGCACGGCTGCCCGGCGGCGGGTGGTCAGCTCCAGCCGCCGGTTCCATTCCTGGACGGCGCGGTGGCAGCGGCGCGCCAGGTCGCTGGTGCCCGGTCCGTCCGCCGCCCGGGGCAGGTCGCGCAGCCGCGCCGCGACGCCCGGGGCGAGCGTCGGGAAACCGGCCAGGAACGCCTCGGTCAAGGTGTCCGCGTGCTGCTCGGCCTCGGCGATCACTGCGCCGAGGAACGTTCCGGTCTCACTGCTGCGCAACGCATCCGGTGTGGTGCGCGGGTGCGGCGCGGTGGGTCGGCGGGCCAGCCGGTCGACCACCGACGCAACGAACTGGCGGGCCAGGATCTCCTCGGCGTCGAGGTAGGTCGCCGGCGGCCGCACCGCGCCGTTGATCGTGGTCTCCGGCCGGGCGAATCGCGGCAGCTGGTCGCCCCGGCCGGTGACGTAGGCCAGGGCGAGCGAGTTGCCGGTCAGCCGGCCCGCCCGGCCGACCCGCTGCAGATAGGACGCGACCGTGCGCGGCAGCGAGGACAGCAGCACCGCGGAGAGGTCGCCGATGTCGATGCCCATCTCCAGGGTGGGGGTGGCGACCAGGACGTTCGGCGCGTCCGGCGGTGGGTCGGTCTGCTTGAACCCGTTCTCGTACGCCAGCCGCAGCTCGTCGGGCAGCAGGCTGGTGTGCTCGCGCGCCACCACCCGGCGAACGTCGTTCGCGGCATACATCCGACGGTAGAAGTTGTCCGCCATGCGATGCGAACGCAGGACTCCGTCGCAGCGGGCCACCAGGCACGGTCCGCCGGACAACGCGGCCACGGTCGCCGGACCGGCGACGACGGTGTCGCGGCACACGGTGCAGGACAGGGCAACAGCAGCCGAGTCCAGGTCGGTGATCGTACGGACCACCACCGACTCGACGGGCAGGTGGTAGGTGCGTGCGCCGGTCGGGGAAGTGGCGTCGCCGAGCACGTCACGGCTGCGCAGCCGGGCGAACAGCAGCCGGGCCAGCACGGCGCCCTGGGCGGAACTCACCCCGAGTGCCTTCGCGGTCCACAGCGCGTACCAGCCGCGGGCCGAGCCGATCGGCTCCAGATCGGTGTCGGCGGTCGGCCCGCCGAGCACCGGGAACCCCGGCGCGGAACTGCCGCGGCCGAACCCGGGCATGCCCTCGTCGCGTCGTCGACCGCCGGTGATCCACCAGCGGTTGCCGTCCTCGGCCCGGAATCGGGTGAACCACTCGTGCTCGATCGCGCCCCGAGCCCGCATGTGCTGGAGTACGCCGCGCACCCAGCCGAGCGAGCGTGCCGGATCGACCACGTCGAGGGCGATCTGCACCCCGTCGCTGTCGAGTGCGTCCCGGGCGCACGCCCGCAGTACCGCGTCGGGCACCTCGACGTCGGCGGCGGCGGTGCCGGTGCGTTCCAGGGTGCGGCCGACACCGCTGCGCAACCCGAACTCCAGCTGGACGTCGAGCAGCACTCGGCGGCGCACACGGCGCAATACGGCGGGTGGCACCCCACCGGGCGGCTCGGTCCAGAACCGGGCAAAGGCGTCCCGCTCGGCGAGGTCGGGCGGCAGGATCCGGAAGCGCTGCCCGGCGTCGCCGGCCTGATCGATGATCCGGTGCACCAGCGTGGCCAGGTCGGTGGGCGCGCCGTCGGCCAGCGCGTGCCGGATCAGCGTGCGCAGCGTGAGCGTGTGCGAGCGGGCCTGGACGAATCCGGCTCGGTGCGCGGCGTCCTGCACGCTGTCGGTGAAGACCAGCGCCCGCTTCTCCCGCGGGTTCAGGTCGGGCGTACCGAACAGGGTGGACAGCGACACCGACAGCATGGTGGCGATCGCCGACCCGAGGAACCGGATACCGTCGCGCTGCCGGCAGGCCGGGCACACATCGTGTTTCGAGTCGGCGCCCGCCTCGTCGGAGACATGCAGCAGCACCGGTATCGCACCGCCTTCGGCGAGCTGCGCCGCGTCCGGTGCGGCCACGGTGAGCCGGCGGTCCGCGATCCGCAGCCAGCGCAGGCCCGAGCCGGAATCCGTTACGCCCGAAGATGTCTCGGGAGCCGCCGGTTCCTCAGCTTCGCGCGGGGCGTGGATCAGCGCACGGAATCGGTCGTCCCGGCGGGCGGCACGCCGCCGGATCGCGGTGTCGTCGTCGAGGTCGGATCCGGTGGGGGCGAGCACGATTCCCCAGCCGGAGCGGTTGCAGTGGCGACAGTACAGCGCCGGCAGATACGGCCCGCCGGCCGTGGTGTCGAGGTCGAGTGGCACGCCGTCGTCGCCCCAGACGAAGTGCGGAGCACCGCTGACCGCCCGGTCGATCCGGGTGAGTTCGCGGATCCACAGGTGCACGTCCACCGACGGCGCGGCCCGGCCGTGCGTGGCCCGAACGTGGCTCAGCGTGGTGACCAGTGCGTCGATCGCCGCGGCCGGAGCGTCCGCGGAGCGGACCACCTCGTCGACCGGGACCGCTGTCGCGAGCGCGGCGATCAGCTGCTGGAACGCGGGGTGGGCGCGGATCAGGTCCACCAGGATGGGGTCGGTGCCGGCAACGACGGCTGCGATTCGGTCGTCGTCGTCGGCGATGTGAGCCCCGTCGGCGTAGAGCGCCTGCAACGTGGCGACGGTGACCGAGTGCGGATCGCCCGCGCCGGCCGCCTGCGCGAGTTTCTCCATCCCGGTGGGGGAGAGCTCGCCGACCGCCCACCCCTCGGCCTGGACCCGGGCCTCGGCGGCGTCGGCCCATTCGGTGATGGTGAGCCGGGACTCGGTGATCACCGCGTCGGCGCCGAACTCCTCGCCGAAGACGGTGTGGGCGAAGTCCACCATGGCCGCGGGGTCGCCGTCGGCGCCGAGGGTGGCCGAGGTCGCGACCGGGGTGATCCGGCCCAGCGGCCGCGCCCGGTCGTCGGCGGTGATCGCCGGGTCTGCCTCGGGCCAATGGCTTTTCAGGGTCAGACCGAGCCGGCGCAACAGCATCGACACGTCGGTGCCCTGCGCCCCGTCGTAGGTGTGGAATTCGTCGAGCACCAGATACTGCAGACTGGTTGCGCTGCGGGCCCAGATGTCGGCGTCGGCCGGCCGTAACAGCAGCTGGTCGAGCATCTTGTAGTTGGTCAGCAGGATGTCCGGGGGAAGGTCGCGGATCACCTCGCGGTCGGTGATCAGGCCGTCCGGGGTGACCTTGGTGCGTTTCGGTCCGCCCTCGCCGGTGTAGAGCGCGGCGGTGACCCCGGCCAGGTCGGCGTGCTCGGTGAGCAGCCGGGCCAGTCGCGCCGCCTGGTCGTTGGCGAGCGCGTTCATCGGGTACAGCACGATCGCTTTGGTTCCGGTGATCCCGTCCCGCTTGGCTCGGCGGCAGTGGTCCAGGATGGGGTAGAGGAACGCCTCGGTCTTGCCCGAGCCGGTGCCGGTGACCACCAGCGTCGGCCGCGGCCGGGGCCGGTCGGCGGACAGCCGGTAGCTGCTCAGCCGGGCGAATGCCGCGGCCTGATGTCCGTACGGCGTCGGTCCCTCGTACCACTCCAGGGAGTCGCGCCAGCCGTCGGCGGCGGGGCGGAACGGCAGCCGCAACCGCAGATACGGGCCGCGGAACATGCCGTGTTCGGGGTCTTGCAGGAACTCGTCCAGCGCGCGCCGGGTGTCCGGGTCGGCGAGGGCGAACGTGGTGCCCAGATAGTCGAGCAGGCTCTCCCGGATCGAGGCCGCCTGGGTGAGGGGGAGCAGCTCGGACATCAGGCCTTGGCGCGCAACGACTCCGGGAACTTCTCGCCCTCGGCCTCGCGACGATCCTTCGCCGAGGCAGCCTTCTTGTCCATGGCTCCTCCTCGGAACGAAAGCTTAGCCGAGTCGGTACGTCGACGAAGGCGGCACCGCGCACGCCGGATCCGATATCGACATCCTCGTCGAGATGGCTCCCTCGGCCGAGAGGGCATGGACGCGTTCCAAAGTTTGGCGGACGGCATGATCGACCCGTGGCAGTAGCCGGGTTGCTACAGAACCTCACTTGTCGGTGCCCGCCGATACGGTGCGCGCATGTCTACCGAGATTGTCGTCCACGGGACGTACTCCGCATTCCAGGCGCCGGAACGTGGCACCGTACACGCCTCCCTCGCCCGCCTGACGACCGGCGGCCGCGCGGCGGTGACGTGGTGGTCCGCCGGACGGCTCCGTACCTCGTCCGAGAGGCCGTGGAACAAGGACGGGAAGATTCTCCCGCTCATCCATCGGGCCGATGTCGACGTCGAAGTCAAGTTCCGCGACTTCACCGCACTGTCGGACTGGGTGAGCGCCAGCACTCGCGACATCACCGGCTTTCGTATCCAGCGTGTCCGCTGGGCGCTGACCGCGAAACGTCGCGACGAACTGGCCGGGCTGGCGCGCGTGCGTGCGGTCCGTGATGCGTTGGCGCGGGCGCAGCTGTACGCCGATGCGCTCGAACTCGGCAAGGTCGCTCCTGTGGCGATCGCCGATGTGGGCATGCTCGGAGGGTCGCTTTATCCCCCGAACGAACCCAGCGGCGGTTACCAGCGCGGCGCGTCGATACCTAAAGAACAAGGGGCAGAACTAGTCCCGGAGGACATCGAGGTCTCCGCCGCTGTGGACGCGCGGTTCGTCGTGCTGCCCAGCTGTGCATGAAAGCCGCGACAGAACGACCTGGATCGAGGCAGAGCGATAGGGAGGCCGTGCGCCAACCAGTCGTAGACGGTCTGCGCGGATTTCGGAGCCTCGGTGCCCGGCTTCATCCGCGCCAGGCGCGAGGTGGCGCCGCTGCGAGCGGCGGCGAGGAGCTTCCTGGGTGCCCGGTAGCTGCACCCGGTGGTCCACCTTGGAGTCCAGGCCGTTCCCTCGTAATCAGCGGTTACTCGGGTGTCGGGGGTGCGTGCGACCATCCGTGTGTGAATGGATTCGACATTATCGGCGATATACACGGCGCGGCGGATGAACTGGAAACGTTGCTGGCCGGAATGGGGTACGAGCGCAGCGACCCGACCGGTGCATACCGGCACCCGGTTCGGACTGCGATCTTCGTCGGCGACCTGATCGACCGCGGGCCACAGCAGCTGCGGGTCCTCGAGATCGTCAAAGAGATGGCCGACGCCGGGTCGGCGATGGTGACGATGGGTAATCACGAGTTGAACGCGATCGCCTTCGCGTCGCCGGACCCGACGCGTCCCGGTGAGTATCTGCGGCGGCACTCGGCGAAGAACCAGGCGCAGCACGCGGCGTTCCTGGAGCAGGTGGTCGGCGACGATCGCTCTCGTTTTCTGGACTGGTTCATGACGTTGCCGCTCTGGCTGGATCTGGGCGATATCCGGATCGTGCATGCCTGCTGGCACGGTCCGTCGATGGCTGTCGTCGAGTCGGAGGTCGGTGGCAACCGTTTCACTGCGCCGGAACAGTTCGTTCGTGCATCGACGAAGGGTGACCCGCTCTACACCGCCGTCGAGGTGCTGCTGAAAGGGCCGGAGGTCGGGCTGGTGCAGTACGGTCAGCCGGCCTTCCTCGACAAAGACGGTCATCGTCGCGATCGTGCGCGATTGCGTTGGTGGAACGGGCAGGCCGACACGCTGGACGATCTGGCCGAGATCGGTGGATCGTTCACAACCGAGGACGGTTCGCCGTATCCGTCGGTGGCGGCGGTGCCGGTCCCGGCGGACGAGCGTAGCTACGTCTACACCGATCGTGTTCCGGTGTTCTACGGGCACTACTGGCGCCGCTGGGCGCCGCAGCAGTCGGTCGACTGGACCACCTACACAGCCTGCGTCGACTTCAGTGCGGTCAGGTCCGGTGCGCTCGTTGCCTACCGCTGGTCCGGTGAGCAAACCGTCATGCCGGGCAATTACATTTCCTCCCTACAGTTCTCGCCCCAACCTGCCTAACGGTGCAACGTCGCAACGGACGCTGCTCACGAGGACGAACTGCGTGATCAAAACGCCAAGGCCCTCGTGCTCGGGCACGGCGACAATCCCGTAGCTCCGGCGTGCTCGGAAGCGAAAAACATTGCGGCGTCAGCGACTTCGCCGGGTATCGCCAAGCGGTGAAGGGGATGGCGCGGATCAGTCCGTCGCGGACTTCGGCGGACAGCGACGCAAACAGCGGGGGTATCGAGCTCAGCAGAGGTTCGAGGAAAGCATGGGAGAGCCGAACCGGGTCGGGAAGTTCACCGCGACCAGCGAATTCCACAGCGCTTGGTCGTTGTTCGTGAACGGCTCGCCGCGGTCGAATCCTGCAGCATTGACGGATAAGCCCGCCGCGATAGCGCACCGATACCTGAGGCGGCACCGGCGACCACAGCGGTCTTGCCATCGAGCGCGGTAGAGAAAAAGGGCCGCAGACTGCCGACATCGCTTGTGCATATATCCGATTCGGATCGGTCAGTGCATTCGCGTGAAAATTGCTGTCGGTGGGCGGCGTTACCCTGTAGCCATGGGAGGAAAGAGGTTTCAACATGGCTACAGGGGCTAACGACAAGTACTGGGAGGATCATCGGCTTCCGGGTGTGCTCAAGTTGCATCTTGTGAAGCGCTATCTGCCGGTGTTCCTGATTCGTACCAGTGTTCCGACCAAGCACGTCGCTTACATCGACGGGTTCGCCGGGCGAGGTAGGTATGATAACGGTTCTCTGGGGTCGCCGGGAATCATGCTGACGTTCGCAAAGGACCAGTTGTCTCAGGGCGTTGCGGTCGACCTTTTCCTGTGCGAGAAGAACGCGGACTTCTTTGCGGATCTGACACAGCTCGCGGCGCCCTACCGTGCGGACGGCTTGGCTATCGACGTCACGAACGGCCTAGCCGCCGAGCACCTATCGTCGATGCTTCCGCGGGTTGCGGCGTTGCCCACGTTCATTTTCGAGGACCCGACCGGGCTCGGGGTGCCCTACGTCGACCTGGTGACGGCGATGAAGCGAAACGACTCGGCGGCGTGGCCGCCGACCGAGATGATCATCAACCTGAGTCTCGAAGCCATTCGCCGGATCGGCGGACACGTAAGGTCTGCCACGCCGAACGAAAAGTCGATGCGGCGGCTCGATGAGGCTCTCGGAGGCGACTGGTGGCGTGACCTGTTGTCCGCAGGAGTGACGGAGGGGGCGGTGGAGGCGGTCGTCTCCCGGTTCGCGGAGAAGCTCGGCCGCGACACCGAATCGCACGTCGTTGTGGTGCCCGTGCTCCGGGCGCCGCGCCAGCAGCCGGTCTACTACCTGGTCTTCTGCACCCGACATCTGCATGGGGTGTGGAATTTCGGGCATTGCGCCGCGAAAGCAACGGAGGACTGGTGGAAGGCGGCCGGTGCGCTTGCGGTGCAGCGCGAAGACGCCCGAGCCGGCGATCAGTTGGACCTGTTGCCAGCCGAGACTGTGCTGGCCTGGCCGAGCATCGACGAGGTCGAGCGTGAAGCTGTGCCGTACATCGCAGATCAGATCAACAGGCTTCTCATCACCGAGAAGAAGCCGATTACGCTCGGAGATCACCCGCGCGCGGTGTTCGGCAAATACTTCGGACAGGTTCGGGAGTCGGCCGCCCGCGCTGCCGTCAAGCACCTGCACGCTCGTGGACTTACTCCCAGCACCGGGAAGGGCGACAAGGTCGAGAAGCTCGTCGTCGTCCCGGCTGACTAGCCGGTCGCCGGCATCTCGTCCCACAGTCGGCCGTCGAGTTCACGACCGGAGGCCTTCGGCGTACGACCACCCCATTGCTTGAAGAAGAACGGCACATCGTTGTCGCGGCACGCGTCGCGGATTCCACGCGCCCACGACAGCTCGACCGGCCGGTACCGCGGTCCGGACTCGCCGCCGGCGATCACCCAGTCGATATCCGTGAGATCGATTCCGTCGAGCGGGCCCAGCAGCGGTTCGCAGGACAGAAATCGCACCGCGGCAGGCACTTCGCGGAGATCATCGACGCGGTCGAGAACACCGGCGTTCTCGACCGATACCCCCATCCAGACGTTGTCCGGCCAGTCCAACGTGTCGGCGACGCGACGCAGTCGCACACTCCGCTTGGTCAGGACTTGGTATGTGTGGTGCGGGGTATCGCGGCAGACGTCGAACACGTCGCGGACGAAGTCCAGCGGCACCCTTGCGTGGAACAAGTCGCTCATCGAGTTCACGAAGACGATGCGCGGATTGCGCCAGCGTCGTGGTTCGTCGAGTGCTTGTGGATGCACGGTCACGCCGAACCCAGGGCCGGAGGTCCGAGCGTCGCCGTCGTTCTGATACTTGGCCGAGCCCATCGCTTTGAGTCGTTTGGCCAGCGTCGCCGCGTAGCAGTGATCGCAGCCGGTGGAGACGCGGTCGCAGCCGGTTACCGGATTCCAGGTTGCCTCGGTCCATTCGATTGCCGATCGATCCCCCATCGCGGCCTCCTCAGCTGTTCCGGTCGTGCGCCGCCACTCTATGACCGACCTCCGACACCGAACGTCATCGATGCAGCTCGTGCCGCGTGTCGGCGCGGGGTTCGCGCTACTGTTCGGCGAGGCGACGCTCGAATTCGGCGTAGGCCGTGCGCATGTCGGCCTCGCGGTCGAGGAAGCCGAACGGCAGCTCGTAGGTGTAGGTGTTGCCCGCCTGGTTGGTGGCGGTGCGTTCCTCCGCGGTGAGCCGGTCGCCCTTCTTGCGCCAGACGCTGAGCACCTCGTTGGGCACCAGCCGGCCGTTGGTGTCGTAGAGGTAGGTCTTGCGGTCGTAGCCGTAGAGCACGGGGAACTGGGTGCGGTAGACCGTGCACAACTCGTCCGCGGTCAGGCCGAGGCCGAGCGCGACCAGGGCGTCGATCTCGACCAGGGCCTGGCGGCGGTCGGCCGCGATCCGGAGCGGGGTGTCGTGCGACCAGCTTTCGGTGACCTCGCCCAGTGGGCGGCGGCGAGTGTGGGCCAGGCCGCCGGTCCACGAGTCGGACCGGAAATCGGTCGACCAGCAGTCGCGCCAAAGGTCGGCGTAGGCGGCGGTCACGCAGTTCAGGCGGAGGGCGCGGAGAATGAGGAACGGGGTGAGGCGGGGGTTGGTGACGAGGGGGAGGCGGTTGACTGTGCTGGGCAGCACCTCTGACTTGGGCGCGGACCGCACAGCGAAGTCGGCGATCAGTGACGATGTATGTGCGGCCAGGCGGACGAGTTCCCATGGCGAAGCCGGCAGCGCTGCCGAGGTCACGGGGTGTACGTGCGCCGCGCGTCGAGGGATAAGCGCGGCGACCAGGGTGCGCTCACCGGTGTTCGCAGCCATGCGGCGCCAGGCCACCCGGTAGCAGTCGCGGGCGCGGACGGTGGCGCCGTCGACCTCCCAGCTGGTGTAGGCGGCATCGTAGCGGGCCCGGTCTCCGGCCGGTTTGTACGACGTCGCCGGGATTGCGTCGTCGGTGAGGGCCTCGAAATCGGTTGCCGACCAGTCCAGATGATTCAGCATTGTCGGGTTTGGTGACTTGTACAACGGCGTCCCGACGAACAGATGCGGCCCTTGCAGGATCACTTCGTCCCAGGAATCGGGCACGCCCCAGCCGGTTTCGAAATAGCCCTTCTTCCGGTCTGCAGTCTCGTGCCAGCCGGGCGAGAAGTGCATGTCGATACTGCCGATTCGGGGCGCGGCGGCGAGTTTGGCCTGTACCGCAGCGACCGAGCGATTGACCGAGTAAACCATCCGGGTTTGTTCGACCGGTACGTCAGGTGCTTCCAGCGCGTCCTTCCAGACGGCCAGTGCCGCGCGATCCACCGTCATGATCCGGCTCGCGTGTGGCCGCAGGTCCCAATGGCCCTCGAGATCTTTGATGCCCGGCTCGGCGCCGCTGCCGTCGTGCGCGAGGGAGCGCTCCACGGTGTCCGGGTGGTAGAGCGACACGGCGTGCCGAAAGGACGGCTCGCACGCGGAACCGTACACATTCACGCTGTACAGCTTCTGGTTCTGGATCTCGAATAACTTGAGTTCATTGATGAACTGCCAGTGCCGCCGCAGCCGCCGGTAGGTTTCGGCGCGCAGCAACCCAGCCTTCTCGTCGGTGAAGTGCGACTCCAGGTGGATCAACGCCGATATCCCATGCGGATGCGCGTTGCGCCAGGTCTGGGCCATGAAGCAGCGGTAGAGATCTGGCTGCAGCCCGGCCAGCGGCGGATACTGCCGGGCATCGCCGACGAAGGCGGCCAGTGCGGCTACCTCGGCGGTGCCGGCGAGGACCAGGTCTCGGAGGCCGGGCAGCTCCAGTGCAGCATCGCGCTTCGCCCGCACCTGCTCCTGGGTCGGCTTCACCGCGAGCTGAAACCATGGATCACCTTCGGCCAGCAGCGCATCCACATCCGAGCGCGGTCGCACCCACGGCGGATTCCCCACCTGCAGGTCGAAACCGCCCCGGGCGAACACCGGCGCGAAGTCTAGCTCCCAATGAAAGAAGCCCTGCTGCTGGGCGATTCGCTCGCACACCGCCAACCACGGGTGCTCGGCCGCCACCTTCGCCGGGTCGACCGCTCCGGCGTACACCAGGTCGTTGTGCTCGGCGTCGCCCAGCTCGGCCCAGCTGTCGATCTCGGCCAGGCTCAGCTGATCCTTCTGGCCGCGCGGGACCTTGGCCTCGGTGCCGAGCAGTTTCTGCACCGCGTCGAGCCACTGTTCCAGGGTGGGCGGGGCGATGTCGGTCTCGGTGAGCGGCCAGAACCACAGGGCGCACCAGGCGTCCATCACCCGGCGTAGCCGGCGGTAGGCCCCGGCCGGGTCGGCCAGCGACGCCTCGATCGCTTCCCGCGGCACTGCGCCGCCCGCGGGCAGACCGTCGATGCCCCAGACCGGGATGGCGCGACGCACCTCCGATTCGGCGATCTGCAACCGGCGCAGCGCCAGCTCCCACAGCCGCTCGGTGCGCCGGGCCAGGATCGCGAGGGTGCCGAGCTGCTGTTTGGTCGGTGTGCGCCGCAACGAGTTTCGCCAGCTACGCAGCGCGGCCCGGGCATCCGGGGCAAGCGCGGCCGCCTCCTTCGCCTCCACCGCGGCGCCCCAGCCGTCGGTGGGCAGCAGGAAATGGTGCACCGCGCCGCCCAGCTCGAGCCGGCCCACGCTGCCGTCCGGCGCGCCCAGCGGCTTGTCCACCGGGGTCGCCGCCAACCCATCCTTGCCGCGCAGCGCCGCCGCCGGGAGCACCGCGCGCCGGGCGCCGACCAGCGAGTTGCCGCGCCGCAGGTGCAGGCCGAACCACGGCGCGGCCAAGCCCTCGCCCATCGTGGCCAGCCAGAGCGAGATCTCGGCGAACTCGACCGCGGTCGCGTTCAGGTCCACCCCGTACACCTGGTGCAGCGCGAGATACGCCTTCACCCGCTGCAATTCGGCCGGGTAGGCGTCCGGGGCGATCCGTTCGCCGAGTTCGGCCTGCCGCCGGTGCAGGTACTGCTCGGCGAGCTGGCGCACCGCCTCGACCGCGAACGCGCCCGACCCGAGCGCCGGCTCGCATACGGTGAGGTCGAGAATTGCTGTGGCCGATGTGGTTTCACCGTCCTGGTCGAGCAGTTCGGCCAGCGCCTGGGACACCACGAACCGGGTCAGCACCTCGGGGGAGTAGTAGGACGCCGACTGCTGGCGTTCGCGCCCGGCCAGCCGGAACACGAACGTCCCGGCGCGGTGCAGTACCGGTCGCCGCTCACCGGTGGTCGGGTCGGTCGTCCGGACGATGTCGCCCGCGGCGATCCCGTCGATCCGGTCGTGCGATACCACCCAGGAGCCCTTACTCGTCTCGCCGCCTTTCGCGACCTCGTACAGGTCGGTCTCGGCGAAGAACCCGGTGTAACTCATCAGCCCCTCGTACACCGCGCCGAGCTGATTGATCCCGAGCTGGGCGTAGGAGATGAAGCCGCGGTCCCGGCCGCGGGATTCCTTGCTCAGCAACAGATGCCGCAACACCTGCTGCACCGCCGCGTTGCCCAGGCCGGTCTCGTCGATCAGCCCGATCGCTTCCGGCCGGAACAGGTCCGCCCGCAGCGCCCGGAAGGTCAACCCCGCCGCCCCGGCGGACTCGACCTCGTCGGGGTTGCCGTTGTGGCCATGGTCGACCAGGCCGAACAACACGGCCAGCGACCGATACAGGTGGGTTCCGGCCTGCGCCCGCGGCGTCACCAGCTCCACCAGAGTCAGCTCGCGCAGCCGGTCCAGGCTGTAGCCCTGCTCGTAGCTCGGATCGCCGACCGGCAACACCGCCAGCTCCGGCGACGCTTCGGCGTAGAGCAGGAACAGGATTCGGTACAGGAACCGCAACGACTGGCGGGCCAACGGCTGCGCCTGATCGGCCGGCAACGGAGCCAGTCCGCCCGCGGCGCGGCGGGAGACCACGTCGTTGGCGATGATCTCGATGGACAGCCGCACACCCTCGCGCAGATCCTGCGACACCCCGACGGTGTGCCGGACCGATTCGTCGAGCACCCCGGCCCACCAGATGTCGCCTTCGGCGTCCGGGGCCAGCGAATCGGCGGCCAGGCAGGTCAGCGCCCGGTCCAGCTCGCCGCCGCGCCGGTCGTCGTTACGGTCGGCGACCAGCTGCAGATCCACCAGCAGGTAGCGGCCCTCCGGCCAGCGTTCCCGCTCGGTGAGCAGCGCCAGTCCGCCGGCCAGCACCAGCGCGAACCGTGGCCCGTCGTCGGCGACGAACAGGTGCGATAGCAGTGCGGCGGCCGATTCGATCGGCTCGCCGTCGCCCGAGTGGAACGTCCGGGCCAGCGTCTTCTCGTCCCGGGCGATCAGCTGCTCCACGGTCAGTCCCGCCGCCGCTTCGATGATCACCAGGGGCGCGGGACCGGCGAGGCCCGGGGTACGGAACGCGAGCGCCGGTCCCGGTTCGTCGGCGTCGCCGAGCCGCTGCGCCGTCCAGCGGATTGCGTCGGCGTAGCCGAGTACCGCGCGCAGATCGGTGTACAGCGCCGCGAGTACGTGGATGTCGGCGTGCTCGGCCAACCCGAGGAACCGCCGGGTCAGCTCGCCCCGCGCCGCGGTGAACCGGGTGCGCGGCGTCGGCCGGCCTTCGGCGCGGTCGGCCTCCCAGCCTTTGCGGCGCTCGATCACCTTCGCCTGGAACGACTGCGACGTCGCGTCGGTGCAGAAGTAGTGCTCGCTGACGAAGTCCTCGCCGACCTGCAGCGCGTCCGAGATATGTTCCGGCACTGCCTACTCCCCGCTCTCGCGGGGAACAACCACCAGCAGCGGCCGGGTCAGCCGCCGGTCGGGGTTCATCGCCCGGGCCACGTCGTCGTCCGGGTCGATCCGGCGGGTCGTCTCCGCGCGGATCGCCGCATCGTGCTGATCGGCCGCCGCATCCGCCGACCGGACTGCCGGGCCGACCAACGGCTGCAGATCCTCGACCGGGAGCGGCGGACCGGCGTTGATCTCCGCCAGACCCAGGGCAGTGACCGCAGCGGCCGCGTCGGTGTGCGGTTGGGCGAACGCGACCGCCGGTTCGGTGATGTCCGGGAACAACACCGAGTAGTAGGACGCGGCGAGCACCTGGCCGCCGGTGTTGGTGTGCGTTACCTGCACCAGCACCGTTGTCGTCGCCACGGTGCCGCGCACCGCGAAGATCTGGTCGCGGCCCAGCTCGGCCAGCGCGCGGTCGGCCGCCCAGTCCAGCACCGGGTGCAGCGGCGCGAGGAAATGCGCCTCCGGCCAGACCGACCGGGAGTCGCCCTCGCGCGCCTGGCGCAGCTCCTCCCGCCCGCGCACCGGGGTGAGCGCCAGCTTGTAGCGTTCGGTCACCCGGCGTTCCCGCAGGTAGGACTGCGGCAGCAGCTTCAGCCGCTGCTGCAGGTCGGTGCGTGGCGTCAGCGCGGCGATCGACTTGCCGGGGTGCACCTGCCACTCGATTCCGTCCGGTGCGGCCAGTTGCGGGGTCGGTTCGAACTCGGTGATCGCGTCGGCGAGGAAGCCGAACTCGTCGTCGTACACCGCGGTGGTACGGCTCGGGGCGGCGTCGGGCTCGTCCGAGGTGGGGGTGGGCTGGTCGGCGGCGGCGAGACCGAGCTGGGCGAAGAACGCGTCCAGCCCGCCGCCTTCGGCGACTTCGTCCACCGTGCGGACGACGTCGTCGAGCTCTCGTTCGCCGGCCAGCACCCGCCGGATCGCCTCTTCCTCGGCCTTCACGTCGTAGGTGCCGATCAGCGAAGCCGAATCGCCGAGTGCGGTGTGCGCCTCGTGTTCCCGCTCGACCAGCTTGGTCAGCACCCGCACGTCACCGCCGAACCGTTCGGTCGCCGGGGTGAGCAGCAGCGTGGCGATCTGCGGCCGGTTGCGCTGGCCGTACCGGTCGATCCGCCCGTTGCGCTGCTCGATCCGGATCAGGCTCCACGGAATGTCGTAATGCACCAGGTGATGACACTGCGTGTGCAGGTTCACCCCTTCGGAGGCGACGTCGCCGGTGACCAGGATCCGGATCGGGGAAGACTCCAGCTTGAACGACTCGACCACGTCCTGCTGCTCGGTATCGGCGAGTCCGCCGTGCAGGACGACCACCTGCTTGTCGGTCATCCGCAGATCCCGGCGCAGTGCCTCGGCCAGCCAGGTCAGCGTCGCCACCCGCTCGGCGAAGATCACCACCCGGCGTTCGCTTCCCCGCGCGACGCCGATCTCGGCCAGGTGGTATCGCAGTGCGTCGTACTTCGCCGAGCTGTCGCGGGCCGGTTCGATCAGCTCGGTCAGCCGATCGAGCGCCGCGCGTTCCCGGGCGGTCGCCGGGTCGTCGGCGGCCAGCCGGCTGCGCCGCGCGCGGACCGATTCGGCCAGGGCGGCCGGCGACGACAGGAATGCCTTGGCCAGCACCCACGGGAACAGCGGCGGCGAGCCGCCCGATGATGACCGTGCGTTCTTGCCGGAGTACGGCGAGCGACCCGATTCCGGCCACAGCCACACCTGCTCCAGCTCGGCGGCGATCGCGTCCTCGGCCGGCGACGCCGGGACCGGCACGTTGTGCGGCGGCAACCGCTCGGCCCAGTCGGCGCCGACCACCCCGGCCACTTCCGGGTGGTGCCGGTGCCGGCGGATCACCAGTCGGCGCACCTGATCCAGGTCCAGTTCGCCGTCCGGGCGGACCGCGCTCGGATCCAGCATCCGAACCAGCTCGGCGAACGACTCCGCTCGCCCGTTGTGTGGGGTGGCCGAGGCGAGGATCAGCGCGTCGGTGCGGGCGGAGAGCAGCCGGGCCAGCCGGTTGTTCTGCGACGCGACATTGGTCACGTTGTGCGACTCGTCGATCACCACGGCGTCCCAGCGCTGCTTGCGTAGATGGGCGAGATAGCGCTCGCTTTTCAGCGTGTCGATCGAGATGATCACCCGCCGGTAGTAGGTGAACGGGTTGTGCGTGGCCGGCAGGATCTGCCGAATTCGTTGAATGCCAACAGAATCCAGCCGGACGAAGGGCAGCGCGAACCGGGTCCACAGCTCCATCTGCATCTGCTCGAGCACGTGCCGCGGCGTCACGACGAGGATCCGATCGCCCCGGCCACGGCGGACCAGTTCGGCGAGGATCATTCCGATCTCCAGCGTCTTGCCCAGCCCGACGGCGTCGGCGAGCAGGATCCGCGGCCGCAGCTTGTCCGGGGCGAGCGCCTGGCGGACCGCGGCGAGCTGATAGTCCAGCGGGTCGGCGAGGGCGCCGCGCGCCGTGGCGAGGGCCGGTTCGGCGATCGAGACGGGGGTCTTACGCAGCAGCGCCTCCAGCCAGAGCCGGGAGCGGCGGAAACCAGCGGAGGTGTCGGGGACGACCCGGACTCCGGTGGGGTCGGATTCGATGACCGTGTCGATCGCGGTGGCGAACACCGCCTCGGTGTCGCGGACCAGTTCGGAGAGCCCGACGACCCGGACGAAGAACCCGTCGGTCGCCGGTTCGACCGCCGTGACCAGCCATTCCTCGTCGCGCACCACGACGACCGAGCCCGGTGCGGCGGTACAGGCAGAGATTGCGGTCCCCTCTCCTGCTTGCGACACATCTCCGCGGTGTCGGCCGTCGCGTTCGTCCGCCGATCCTAACGTCGGTGCGAAAGCGGGACCCGCATTCGGTGCTGGACCGGGTCGGGATCTCGCCGCGACCCGGTTACGAGCTGAGAACCTTCGCTCGCGTGGTCAGTTGCGCGGTGAGGGCGCGGTCGTAGGACGCACAGACCTCGCTCCAGGTGTAGTGCTCGGCGGCCCGCGCTTTGGCGCCGGCGCGCAGTTTTTCCCGGAGCTCCGCGTCGGCCATCAGCCGGGTGATCGCATCGGCGATCGCGCTGGGCTCGGCGTCGACGAAAAGGCCGTTCTCGCCCAGTACCTCACGGTTGTAGACGGTGTCGCGCGCGACGACCGGCGCGCCCGAGGCCATCGCCTGGACGAGTGCCGGATTGGTGCCGCCCACGCTGTGCCCGTGGAAGTAGACACCGGCGTGACGCCACAGGGCGAGCAGCGTGGTGTCGTCGTGCAGATGTCCGAACCAGTGCACGTTCTCGTGGTGTGTGGCCAGG
Source organism: Skermania piniformis (assembly GCF_019285775.1). GTDB lineage: Bacteria > Actinomycetota > Actinomycetes > Mycobacteriales > Mycobacteriaceae > Skermania > Skermania pinensis. The sequence continues at coordinate 2,985,692 of NZ_CP079105.1, read as the reverse complement.
TACGCCACGCGCTCATCCCATTCGCCGCCGTAGCCGGACGAGCCGACGATCGCGACGTCGCACGACGTACTGAGCTTCTCCACGGCGGTCAGGAAGTCGGCGAGCGTGTTCTCCGGCACCAGCCGGGCCACCATCAGCACGTACGGCTTGCCGGCGAGTGGGGCAACCGGGGGCAGATCGCCGCCGTCGGTGCCGCCGTAGGGAATGAAGAGCCCGTCGCGGCCGAACTCGACCGACCAACGATCCACGAGCTGCTGTGCATCACAGACGATCTCGTCGGCGTACCGCGCGGTCATCCGGGCGCCACCACGGAAGACCGCCTTGGCCTTGGCGCCCCACTTCTCCCGATCCCACTCGATCCCGTCGACGTTGCACACGATCGGGATCCGCCGCGCTCGCAGCAGCGGCATGAAGTACCCGTTGGCCACGTTCAGCACCAGCGCGACGTCCGGTCGGTGTCGCGCGGCGTGCGCCGACGCGGTCAGGCCGTAGGACAGGGTGCTGATCGACTTGCTTTCGATGCCTGCCGTCGTGACGGTATGCACGCGGGTATCGCGTTCGGGATCGTCGGGATCGGTGGCACCCGCGCGGCCGTACACGGTGACGTCCCAGCCGTGTTCGGCAAGGTAGGGCGCGAGGTGCCGCACGAGCGTCTCGAATCCGCCGTAGTAGCTCGGATAGCCGCGGGTTCCGATTATCGCAACCGATTTGGCCATAGTGGTTGTGCCTTCAATCTTTTGGGTCGCGAAGCGACCATGGGTGGATCTGCCACAGCACGCGGGTCACGGGATCAGCCCGGCTGTGCTGAAGCGTTCTTCGATCGCCGGCGTGATGAGCTCCGCGAAGCCCGGCGTCATGTGCACTTGATCCCGTTTGACCGGGGTGGTGCCGACGAACGACGGGCACCGGCCCGCCGCGTTGCAGAACCAGGGCCGAGAATCGACGAATGCCGCGCCGATCCGGTCGGCCAGCCGACGCTCCGCGACCGCCATCGTGGTCCAGTGGGTGTCGATGGTGCCGACACAGGCGGCCGGTGTCGCGGTCTTACCGAAGCACCGGGAGATGTCGTTCGCCAGCGGGGGAGGCGCCAGGAAGACGATCCGGCCGACACTGCCGGCGAACTGGTCGGTCAGTGCCTGCATGCCGGCAGCCCAGTCCTCGCCGGTCATGATTCGGTTGGTGTCGGCATTCCACGCCTGCCGGTAGGAATTGGTGATGACGACGAGGTCGGGGCGTGCCTTCTTGATCTCCGCGACCACCTGGGCTTTGTGTGCCGGGCATTCCGCGGCCATCCCGGAATTGGGCCCGACTACGGTCTGGGTGACGAAGGTGCAGCCGAAAGCGGCGACGCTGCGCGTCTGCCAGCGGCCGCCGCTCGCTTCGGCGATCCGGCGGAACGGCGCCACATAGGTCACGGCGACCGAATCGCCGACGATCATGATCTTCTTCGGTGCGGCGGCCGATCCCCAGGTGCACTCCGCCGCCGGCGGAACCGGCATGGTGCTGCACGCACCGATGTCGGCCGGCGCCTGCGGCCCCGCGATGGCCGCATCCATCGACGGATTCAGATTCGGCCAGTCGGTCGCGGCGAGCGCGGCGTCCACCTGAGCGGACAACTGCAACTCTGCGGGTCCGTCGATGGTGAACGGCAGTTCCTCGGAGGCGGCTGCGGCCGGCTGCGGGGGTGGCGCAGAACCGCGGTCGAGCGCGACGAGCCCGGCGGCCACTGCGACCAGTACCGCTGCTGCCAGGATCGCCGGCCGGAACGATCCGGCCCGCTGGTGCTGGGTACGGGCTCGCCGGTCGTGGCGATGCTCGAGCCAGTTCGAGTACCTGATCGGATTCTCGACCAGGTGGTAGGTGGCGATCGACAGGCCGAGCATCGAGGCGAGTGCGGCCGCAGCGAACCACGGGCCACGGTCGATCTCGTGAGCGAGCAGCACGATGATCGGAAAGTGCCACAGGTACAGCGAATACGAGATGTCACCGAGATAGACACTCAACCGGTTCGTCAACGGATACAGCGGCAGCGGATACCCCGACGACGGTGTGCGGCCGATCCCCGCGCCGATCACCAGCGCGACCCCGAGCACCGGCCAGATCAACGCCCATTCTTCGAAGTTGCCGCCGCGGCCGGCCACGACGACACCCAGCACCACCGCGCCGAGCCCGGACCAGATGATCGGGCCGGCCGTTCGCGCCGGCAGCCGGGCCCAGGCCGCCGCGGTCAACGCGACCAGGGCGCCCGCGCCGAATTCCCAGACCCGGGCGAAGGTGGAGAAGTAGATCCCGGTGGAATTCGATCGGCCGGCGACGACGGCATAGCCGAACGACGCGAGGACGAGCGGCCCGAGCGTGATGCCGGCCAGCAGCGTTCGGGTCCGCGCAGATCGGGTCTGTGGAGATCGCGCCCAGCGCACGGCCAGCACGCCGGCGATGGCCACGAGCGCGGGCAAGACCAAATAGAACTGCTCTTCGACCGACAGTGACCAGTAGTGCTGCACCGGACTCGGTGCGCGAGCAGCGTCGAAGTAGTCGGTTCCCTGCTGCGCGAAGCGCCAGTTCGATACGAAGGCGAACGCGCTCGCCGCGTCGATCAGCAATGCACCGTAGGCGTGCGGAGCGAGAATCGGGTACGCGGCCGCGCAGGTCGCGACGAGGACCAGCGTTGCCGCCGGGACGATCCGACGGATCCGGCGCCGATAGAACCACCACAGCAGTGGCCGTCCGTTGTCGGCCCGGTGGAGCAGCGACGTCGTGATGAGGTAACCCGAGATCACGAAGAAGATGTCGACCCCGACGAAACCACCGGCGGGATAACCGAACAGGTGGTGAGCGATGACCAACAGGACCGCGACGGCGCGCAGTCCCTGGATGTCGGCGCGTGGCGCGCGCTGCTCAGCCGGGCTGGTCGTTGCAGGCCGGTGACGAGAGCTGCGCAAACTGGATGACGCTACATGCATACGACTTGTCGACTTTCCATTCACCGTCTTCCGCGACAAAGGGCACCACCTGCGGGTGAACCTCGTTCCACAGGGTGAAGTCCGCCGCTGCCTCCACTCGACCACCGCCGAGATCGGTGACCTTGGTGACGACGATCGATGCGCCTTCCTTGCGGTACAGGTCGGCGATCCGGTTCAGCAACTGCGGATCCTCGTCGCCGCCCTGCACCCACCGGGCCTTGTCCTCGACCGGGACCGCCGGGTCCAGTCCCTGGGCGAGCCGGTCGTTGAGCTCTTGTGCGGTGGGCAGGGGCGGCAGGGTCGGTGTGGCACTGCCGGCGGTGGATTCGGTCGAGCCGCAGGCCGCCAGGGACAGCGCGGCGGCAGCGACCGTCCCCGCGGCGACAACTCGGCCGACGACGCGAACACGCGCGTTGCTGTTGTTGCAGTTACGGACAGGTCGGTACATCGACGGACACCTTTGCTGGTAGGACGAGCGGTTGAACGGGCACGCGGGCGGCGCCCGCGGCGGTGGGTTCACGGAGATTCCATGTGACGGTTGCTGATTCGCCGGGCCTGGTCAGCACGGTGACCGAATACGTCGGATGTCCGCGTTCGGCGGCTTCGAGGGCGAACGGCGCCGGCACCCCGTTGATCGTCGCCCGCTCGAGGGTGGCGCCCTGGGTGGCGAAAAGCGACACGACCGATCTGTTGGTTCCGGGTGGGCCGTCGTATTGGGTCTGCGGGGTGCGTCGGCCGGCGACATAGGACGGATAGTCGTCGCGCGGCGGGGCAGTATTGGTCAGTTTCACCGACACCGTGGAGGCCCGGTCGTCGCCGTCGCACGCTGCTGCCGAGTAGGCGATATCGCGCTGCAGGTAGTAGTCCAGCTTGCCGCCCGCGCCGTTGTTGACGACGACGTTGGCGTAGGGCGCGGAATCGGCGGGCACCTCGTGGGCGATCGGGAGGGTCGCCAGCGCGCGCTGCTCGTCGGGTACCGCACTCCACATCGCGATCCGACCTTCGGCGACCGCTCGGCGCAGCCCGTCGAGCACGCCGTCGGCGCTCGCCCACGGCTTGTTCACCGCCTCGATGACGGCCTTCGAGATTTCCTGCAGGTACTCCTTGCGGGTGAGCTGCTCGTTCTCGGCCGGGAACCGGAAGTACAACTCGTTCTGGGTCAGGGGCACCACGTTCGTCGCGTCGATCGACTCACCGTCGGGTAGCTGCACCGGCCCCAAGCCGGCGAGGAGGTAGCTCAGGGCGACGGGATCGGTCGCGATGACGCCGTCGACGGTGACGCCCGAATACTGCGACCAGATGGATCGCCAGATCTGCGCGGCATAGGGAAAATGTGGACTGAAGTTGGCGTTCTGCCAGTTCGACGTCGGGTTCCAGGTGCCGTACATCTTCGCGAAATCGGCTCCGAGGTCGATGGGTCGGTAGTCGAGTGCGAGGAGATTGCTTGCCGGCTTCTCGACCTTCACCACGCCGTTCTCGACGCGGAGCAGAGCGGTGCCACCCATCAGGCCACCGGTCCCGCGCGCCTCGGCATTTGTCTGGAACACCAACAGATAGGTGCGCGGACCGTCGGCGCCCGTCATCGCCGGCAGTACCGGCGCGAGTCGATTCGTGGCGGCGAGTGCGGCTGCGAGGTCGGCGGTTTGCCTCATCAGGTCGTCCCGCGCGTGGTTGACCGCGCCGAGATAGCTCGATCTCGGGATGTCGCGAGCAGCGACGGCAACGTCCGTGGCCGCAGCGACGGACTGCTGCAAGGCCGGCAGGGCGGCTCGCAGGGCCGCCGGGTCGATATGTCGGTCCGGTCCGTTCATGGCGACCACGGTCGCCGCGGGGCTGTCCACGATCGGCAGTAATACATCGGTTGCCAATTGTTTTACTACGTCGATCATTTTTTCGACTACCACTATCGGGCTGCCGACAATGGGAGCTGCCGCAATCCAGGACAGAGGCGCCGATCCGGCGTCCGCGCGCGCTTGGTCGAGGTCGTCGATCGCCAGCCGTGCGGTTTGTCGCGCTGTCGACGCATCACCTTGCAACAGTGAGCTTTTCGCACCAGCTGCCCGTTCTTCGGCGCGCAACACGTCGTTTCGCAGCTTTGCTGTGGCAAGGCCGATCCAGAGGCACAGTCCCAGCAGCAGCATCACCGCGGCGATGCCGATTGCCAGGCGTCTCCGGGACGCCAATTTGCCGATCAGATCGAACACACCCTCAAAAGTCACTCACTGCACGGTCATCGGTCGGCTACGTCAGGTATCGAATGCGAACGATATGTTCGTCCGATCTGAACTCCGCCGCACGCGAAACAGCTGCAGCCAACTTTCCCAAGATCCTTCAGCTGGAGAAGATTACGCCCGAGCATCGGTGATCCGATGGTGACCGTATCTGGTTGTCGGCCGGTTGTCATGTCGTCCGCCGATCGATCGATGTATTGCTATAGCTACCGATCGGCGACCTATGTGTGGATAGCTCCGACCGAAGCTGGGAACGAGACGCCGAGCAGGGCAACAAAATGAGCTTGATTCAGGTGTTCGGCGGTCGTTGCAAGGTTTTGTTTAAAAGCCAAATGTATTACGAACAGAGCATTTTCGTAATGCGGTGCTGTCGGTATAGTCACGTCCTGTTATGGATGGCAAGGCCGATAGCGTCCGTACGCCGACGGAGGGGCAGGGCGTACTCACCCGATCGGCCGTTGGGGGCGGTTCGACGGTTCGAACCGGGGTCGACGGCGCAGAAAGGGCACTTCTTCCGATCGCGCCCGGACGCGGTCGACCGACATTGCGCCATGAGTGGGAGCCGACGCTGGTCCGGCGCGTCCGGGTGGTCGATCTGGTGGTGGTGTCCGGGGCCGCGCTCGGCGCGCAAGCAGTGGGGCCGGGCGCGCCCGCGACCCTCCAGCAGGTGCTCGTCGTGCTGGTGGTGATCGCGGCCTGGCTGGGCGCGCTGGCGGTGCACGGTAGTCATTCGCCGCGGGTGCTCGGCAGCGGGCCGGAGGAATACCGGTGCGTCATCTCGGCGACCCTGCGGCTGTTCGGCCTGGCTGCTATCGCCGCTCTGCTCCTGCGTGCCGACGCCGTTCGTGGGTACTTCGCGGTCACTCTGCCGCTCGGTCTGGCTGGGCTGCTGGTCACCCGGTGGCTGGTGCGCCGTGCCATTGCTCGGATGCGCGAGCGCGGCGAAAGCCAGACGGCCGTGCTGATCGTCGGTCGGGAGCGGGCGACTCGCGATGTCGCTGCCTCGTTCGCGCGCAACCTCGCCAGCGGACATCGCGTGGTCGGCGTGTGCGTGCCGGGTTACTCCGGTGAGCGTGGCCAGTACCTCGAAGTCGGCGGCCGGAACATTCCGATCTTCGGTGACGAACGCTCGGTGATAGCGGCGCTGGAGTTCTCCGGAGCCGACACGGTGGCCGTGACGGCGACCGAGGAACTCGGGCATGGCGGCATTCAGCAACTGATCTGGCAGCTCGAGTCCTACGACGTCGACCTGGTCGTGTCGCCGGGCGTCGTCGATATCGCGGGGCCGCGCTTGCTCATGCGGCCGGTGGCCGGCCTGCCGCTGATCTATCTCGACAAACCGGCGTACCGGGGGGCGCAGCGCCTCGGAAAGTGGTTCTTCGACATAGCAGTCGCGGTCGTGGCGCTCCTACTCACCATCCCACTACTGCTCGTCATAGCCGGCGCGATCAAGGTGAGCAGTCGGGGTCCGGTCTTGTACCGCTCCAGCCGCGTGGGTCGCAACGGCAAGCAGTTCTCGATGCTGAAGTTCCGCAGCATGGTCGCCGACGCCGACGAGCTGCGGGAGGAGCTGCAACCGCTCAACGAAGCGGACGGCGGGATGTTCAAGATCCGAGACGATCCGCGGGTGACCCCGATCGGCCGGTTCATCCGGCGCTACAGCCTGGACGAGCTACCGCAGTTCGTCAACGTGGTGAAAGGGGAGATGAGCGTGGTGGGGCCGCGCCCGCCGCTACCGAGTGAGGTTGCCGACTACGAGGGTGAGGTGCACCGCCGGCTGCTGGTCAAACCGGGCATGACCGGGCTGTGGCAGATCGGTGGCCGCTCGGACCTGTCCTGGGAAGAGACCGTGCGCCTCGACCTGTCGTATGTGGACAACTGGTCGACCATCGGCGACCTGCTGATCGTGGTCAAGACCGTCCGCGCGGTCCTGGCGGGCGAGGGGGCGTATTGACCGCCCGGATCGATGCGGCGATATTCGCGTGCTACAACCCGTCGCCGGATGTCACTGCGCGCATCATCGTCGTTTCCCGAATCGTTCGAAACGTGTACGTGATCGACGATGGAAGCGATGTATCGCATATTGCCTGCTACGCGCCGCTCAGGGCTTTCGGAAATATTGAGCTGACGCTGAAGAAACGCAACAGCGGGATTGCGAACAGCCTCAACCGGGGATTCGACGCGGCCCTCGCGAACGGCTGTCGCTTCATTCTCACCCTGGACCAGGATGCAATCGTGGACCGGTCGTTGTTCAGTGCACTGGACACCAACGTTGCACTACTGGAAAGTACCGTTCCCGGGGAATGGGGAGTCGTCGGACCGGGGATATTGAATGGAACTCGCTACACCCGGGCAACGAGTGGGCTGGTGGAGACCGCCGAGATTATTCAGTCCGGCGCGGTTTTCAACAGCCTGGGCCTGTTGTGTGCCGGAACGGCCGACGAGTCGTTGGTGATCGACTCGGTGGACACGGACATGTGTTTACGCTTCCGACGGGCCGGTTTCCGCGTCTACGCGGACACCGCGCTGGAGATCACCCATCCGGTCGGCAGCGGAAACTCGATCGAACTGCTCGGCCGGCGCATCGCCGTAACGGGTCATTCGGCGTCACGCAGATACACGATGACGAGGAATCGGCTCGAGATGTTCCGGCGACACGGCGGGCACGAACCTCGATGGTTGATGACCGCAGTACGACGATTCCTCGTGTCGTCGGTCATCTCGGTGACCATCGAGGATCACCGGGCCGACAATCTCCGAGCGATCCTGCTCGGCTGCCGGGACTTCGCCGGGCGCGCGCTCCGAGCCGAGCGTTCGGCGCGCGCGTACGTCGACGACAGCGCGGCGGACACCGTCGGCGAGGTTGCGGTGGTGCTTGTGGTGCACAACGGCGTTCGCTACCTCGAGGAGCAGGTCCGATCCATTCTCCGGCAGACCCTGCCGCCGGCGAGATTTTTTCTTGTCGACGACGGCTCGACCGATGGCTCGGTCGAGCTGGTCGAAAAGCTGATCGCTCGGGACGGCCGAACATCCCTGGTGGTTCTGTCCGCCGGCCGACCGCGATCGCCTGATCTGTACACCAGAATCGCCACCAATTACGTGCAAGGAATGGTCGCGGCCGCAGGGTACCGATTCATTGCCCTATCGGACCAGGACGACATCTGGGAGCCGGACAGACTCGAATACCAGCGAGAGCGGCTCCGGGCAACGGGCGCCCGCCTGACGGCAGCGAACGGAGCCCTCATCGGGCCCGACGGACTGACGATCGGCCGCACGCTCCGTGACGAGTTCCCGGTTCCGGCAGGGTGGACCGACATGGGACCGGACAGTCGGTTGCGTGCGATTCTCCGCTCACCGATGGCCACCGGCGCGACGATGATGCTCGACCGAAGGCTGCTCCGGACGGCTTTGCCGGTCCCGGCCGGGTGGCTGCACGACCGGTGGTTTTCGCTCGTCGGCGTCGCACGTGACGAGGCCGACTTCGATGATCGCCCGGTGATCAGGTACCGGGTGCATTCCGCGCAGGCGGTGGGAATCGCCGACTCGGCGGAGCGAAAAGTAGTCCGATGGACCCTCGGCCGGGTACGTCGACCGCGTGCGGCGGCGCGAAAGATGCGGGATCTGGCGGTCACGCTGCGCGCGGCGACCCCGGATCCTGATGTGCGGCTGAATCTGTCGTGGCCACGGATCCTGTCGGCGTATCTTCGGCCTCGGCCCGCTCGATGAGACGACCGGCACACGGTGTCGTGGGACGCCGCGTTTCGCGCGGTCGCGCGGCCCTGGTATCTCTGCGGCGCCGGATCACCTCCGATCTCGGGGGAAGCCGGACCCGGTCACGGGCATCCTTCGACGACTGGGTGGCCCGTGGGTCGGGACGTGCGGCGGCAGACTTCCCGACTTCCTGGCGCGCACGACCGCGGCTGTCGGACGCCGAGACCGTCCGCTTGTGCGTCCTCGTCCATCTGGCACCCGCAGACGCGGTGCAGCCGGTGCTGCACGGCATCGAGTCGATACCGGTCGCGTTCGATCTGATCGTGACCAACGCCACCGGGCTGCCCGTGGAGATCGACCGCACCGGCATCGAACGTCTTTGTGATGCAGTGGTACTCGACGTCGACTGCCGGGGTCACGACATCTGGCCGATGCTGCAGGTGATCAACGCCGGCCTGCTCGATCGATACGACACGGTGCTCAAGGTGTCTCCGGCGAATGCGGACTCGTTGCGCGAAGTAGCCGACACGTACACCGCCGCCCGAATTCTTGCCGCCTTCGCGGACGATCGATCGGTCGGCGTCATCGGGCCCCGGGGTTGCATCGGAGACGACTGGGGGACGCATCTCGAGACCGCCCGACAGCTGACCCGCCGACTCGAGCTGGAGTTCGACGAGCGGCGGCTCACCTTCGCAGTCGGTGGAACCTATTGGATCCGCGCGTTTCTCCTGCAGGGTCTGCGGGCACTCGGGATGTCGGCGCACGATTTCGCGAGTGACCGAGATTCGACCGCGCACGCCCTGGATCGGGTGATCGGACTTCTGACGACCGAGTCGGGGTGCAGATTGCTGACCGTGGCCGAACTTCCCGACTCCGGGGTAGCAGACGCATCGGATTACCGTCGGGGCGCGGTACCGATCCCTGCGGTTCGCGTCGTGCCGTTCTACCTACCGCAGTTCCATCCCACCGAGGAAAACGACCGATGGTGGGGTGCCGGATTCACCGAATGGACCAATGTCGCGGCGGCGCAACCGGTTTACAACGGACATGATCAGCCGAAACTGCCCGCCGACCTCGGATTCTACGATCTCCGCCTCGATGCCGTCCGCGACCGGCAGGCCACGCTTGCCGAAGCGCACGGTGTGCACGCATTCATGTACTACTACTATTGGTTCGCCGGAAAGCGGCTACTGAACACGCCCATCGATATGCTCCTCGCCGGTGACCTCCATATGCCGTTCTGTGTCATGTGGGCCAATGAGAACTGGACGCGCCGGTGGGACGGCCGAGCGCACGATATTCTCATTCGTCAGGACTACGACGAAGTTCCGGCCGAAGAATTTCTGGACGACATAGCACCGTTTCTCCGAGACGAGCGGTACATGCGTATCGACGGTAAGCCGCTGGTCGCTGTCTACCGTATTGCCGCCCTGCCGGACCCCCAACAGGTCATAAAATGCTGGCGCGAAAGATCCCGCGCCCTCGGCGTGGGCGAGCTGCACATTCTGGGTGTGGACGTCGACCGCACGTTCGACGGCTCCGATCGCGATCCGGCTTCCGTCGGTCTCGACGGAACTTTGGGGTTCCCGCCCCACAATCACAAATGGCGGTGGCAACCTCGCGGCGGCCTCGGCGTCGACCGGAGATTCACCGGGAACTTGCTCAGCTACGCGGCAATGGCCACCGCCGGCGAACGCAAGCTCGTTCGAATGAACGCCACTCATTATCCGGGAGTCATGGTAGGGTTCGACAATACCGCGCGCAGGCAATGGAGTTCCGACTTGTGGTTCGGGTCAAATCCGTACACTTTCCGACGGTGGCTGGCGGCGGCAGTCGAGGCGGTGCAGGACCGGGAACCCGATCGGCGAGTGGTGTTTGTCAACGCCTGGAACGAATGGGCGGAGTCCGCTGTCCTCGAACCGACGCTGCGGTTCGGGCGAGCGTATCTATTGGCGGTACGCGATGTGGTCAATCGATGAATTTCGACCGGAGAATCAGTTATGTCTAGCAAGTACGACGCCGTAGTCGATCCAGATGCGCCGAACAATGCGCATTCGTTCGCGGTCGAAATGGTCGGGTGGAATCAACGGGTGCTCGAGCTCGGCGCGGCATCCGGTCACGTGACACGTGTTCTCGCAGCGCGTGGCTGTGATGTCACCGCCGTCGAGCACGATCCGAGTGCGGCCGCCGACCTGGACGGTCACGCGGCAGCGGTTGTGGTCGGGGATCTCAACGATCCATCCCTGCTGGACCAGCTCGATGACAGCTATGACGTGATCTTGGCCGGCGACGTCCTGGAGCATCTGGTCGATCCGCAGTCGGTTCTCGATCGCATGGTGCGCCGACTCGCGCCGAACGGGCGAATTATCGTATCGCTACCGAATGTCGCGCACGCCGATATCCGGATGGCGTTGGCGCAAGGCCGTTTCGATTACAACGACTGGGGTCTGCTCGACAGCACCCACATTCGATTCTTCACGATGAAGACGATCGAACAGATGGTCCGGAGATCGGGACTGCTCATCACGGAGCTGAAACGAGTGCGGATGCCGGCATTCGAAACCGAGATAAAGGTGGATCGCCGAACGATACCGACGGCGTTGATCAGCGAGATATTCAAGGATCCGGAAGCGGAAACCTATCAGTTCGTCTTCACGGCGGTTCGTGACGACGGTATCGCGCAGACATCTCGGCTCGCAGCCAAGTATCTGGCGGCGAGCGCCGATCACGAACGAATCCTTATCTCCAGTCGCGTGCGGGAGATTCTGTCCGCCGAGCCCGGTCCTGTCCGGGCCGTCCTGGAGTCGTCGTCTCGGGTCGATGTCGACGAAATCGGCGCTCATATTCGCAAGGCGTACACGATGGCGAAGCGAGACGGAGTCCGGCAGACGGTGCGGGCGATATCGGCCAAGGTCCGACGGGATTACGTCAAGTGACATCCGTTCCCACTACGATCGCGTTTTATCTGCCGCAATTCCATCCGATTCCGGAGAACAACGGATGGTACGGCGAGGGCTTCACCGAATGGCACAATGTAGCCAACGCAAAGCCGTTGTTCCCCGGGCACTATCAGCCGCGGCTACCGCAGGATCTCGGCTATTACGACCTGCGGGTGCCGGAAGTACGTGCCCAGCAGGCGCGCATCGCTCGTACCTACGGTATCGACGCCTTTTGCTACTACCACTACTGGTTCGAAGGCCACCGTCCGTTCCGTCGCGTCATGGACGAGATACTGGAGTCCGGCACGCCGGCCATGCCGTTCTGTCTGGCGTGGGCGAACGAGAACTGGAGCAAGCACTGGGACGCCTCGAACCACGAGGTTCTGCTCAAGCAAAGCTACAGTCTCGACGACGACATCCGGCACGGAGAGTTTCTGCTTCGGGCGATGCAGCACCCGCTGTACCTGCGCGTCGGCGGTCGGCCCGTTCTGTTCATCTACCGTATCCAGGCACTTCCCGATCCAACGGGAACGCTCGGTCGATGGCGCGATATGTGGGCGCGGGAGGGTCTCGGCGACGTCGAGATCATAAAGTTCGAAACGCACGGTGACCATCAGCCGCCGACGAACTACGGCGCCGATTCTTCCGCCCAGTTCTTGCCGCACGGAACGCACGATCTGGTTCGTCATATTCACGTACCGGGCGCCCATCCCGACAACGTGATATTCCACTACGACGACGTCGTGGACGCTTATCTCGCGCTGGATCCCCCCGATTGGCGCCGGTACGAGTGTGTGCTGCCCGGCTGGGACAATACCGCCCGCCGGGGCGACGGCAAGAGCACCGTCATTCATGCCAGCACCCCGGAACGGTACGGTGAATGGCTGGAAAAAGTGCGTGAGCGCACGGTCGGTGACGGATTGATCCTCATCAACGCATGGAACGAGTGGGCGGAAGGCGCACACCTCGAGCCTGATGCCCGGTTCGGCCGGGCCTATCTCGAGGCGACGGCGCGAGCGCTGGGTGTCGATACCGGTGCGCCGGAGCGTCGATCGCTGACCTCATCCGAGGTCGGCGCCGACGGGCAGAAGAGCGATGTGCCCGACCGGTACGTCGAACTCTATTCCGACGCACTCGACGTCCAGACCCGGCTGCAACGGAGGCTGTCACGGCTGGAGGCATCGTTCGAGCGCCAGCTCGAGTTCACCCGCCGGGAGAGCCGACTGGAGGTCGACCAGCTGCGGCGCGAAGCAGCGGTCTTGGTGCGTGAGATCGACCGCTTGCGCGCACAACTGGCTCGCCAACCACAGAGTCCCGAACTTGCAGCCGCTCGAAGTGGGACGTCGACGACCTGAGCCGGGAGGGCCCGGCGGGTCTCATCGGGATGAGCTTCTGCCCGCTCGGGTCAGCGCCTGGTAGACCCTGCTCAGGCCCGCAGCTCCACTGTGAGCTCGACTGGACCGAATGCGCTCCAGCTCTTCGGCATGTTCGGCATACCTCCTCCGGAGGTCGGCCAACTCGGTTGCGGCGGTGTCGTGTCGGACGCGGAGGTCGGCCAACTCGGTTGCGGCGGTGTCATGTCGGACGCGGAGGTCGGCCAACTCGGTTGCAGCGGTATCGCGTTGGCCGCGGAGGTCGGCCAACTCGCGTTCGGCTTCTTGCTGACACTCGAGGACTCGCGCGTGATCCTGGTACAGGACGGCATAATTCTGGGACAACTCCGCATAGCGGCGTGAATCGTCGTTCTGCACTGTGTCGACCTTCTTCCAGAACGCACCGTAAAAATCGATGACTTCGATCGGATCGACAATTCCGTATCGATCTCGATAGTCGTGCACAGCTTGGCGGCATGCCGGTAGCGCGTAATCGTCGACGATCAGGTATCCGCCGACCGACAACTTCGGGTACAGATGCTGCAGACCATTCATCGTCGACTCGTACATGTCGCCGTCCAGACGTACAATTGCCAGTTTCTCGATCGGAGCACTCGGCAGTGTGTCCTTGAACCAGCCGGGGAGCATTTTCACCTGCGTGTCCAACAAGTTGTACCGGCGGAACGTTTCCTTGACGGTCTCCATCGTGACGGCTAATGCATCGTAGGTGTGCAGAATGTCGCCGTCGTCCGCCGGATATTTTGCAGGATCGGGCGCCGGCAAGCCCTCGAATGAATCTGCCACCCACACAGTGCGATCGGTAACGCCGTATGCTTCGAGGATGCCGCGCATGAACACGCATGCGCCGCCCCGCCATACCCCCGTCTCGATAAAGTCTCCCGGCACACCGTTGGCCAGTACGTCTTCCACGCAGTACTGCAGATTGTCCATCCGCTTCAGGCCGATCATCGTGTGGGATAGCGCAGGCCAGTCCCGTCCCTCGATCCGCAGTTCGGGACGTTGCGCCCCCGACGGGTCGTGCAGACGCCCGTCGGCAGCATCCCACAGGATCATCGTCAATGTTCTCTTCAGGAGCTCGATATACCGCTCGCGCAGTTCGGATTGATTCTTCACAGGTACAGTCGCAGCTACCACAATGCGAGTATAGCTGTTTCGATTCATCGCCGACGAAGCGCTTATTGCAGCCGGTCGAGATCGATAGCGTGGCGAAAGTTGAGCAAGCCGAAGCTGTCGGTTTGCTTGCGGATCGTAAACGACGCGGCATTATCGTGTCGGTCGAGTATGCAGTCCGCTTCGTTGTCGGCCACTATGGACGTGACCGAGAAGACGCCCGAATTGAGCACATTGGGGATATGCCAGGTTGCGCAGACCCGCCGTCCGGCCGCTAAGTCATCGGTAGCAACTCCGGACATCCGGGTATTCGAGGCAAAAATTCGCTCGCCGGTCGAGCTGAACACCATCACCCCGTAGACCGGGCTGACGGTCGTCGCTCGGGACTCGAAGACCACCCGGATACCGAGTTCCCGGTCATCGTCGGTAAAGGTGTCCCGCAACGACCCGGATACCAGATCGATCACAGTCGTGGACACGACCGCCATCACGCGCGTATCACGATCTGCCGTACCTGGTAACGCCTCGCTCCGAACGGCCGGCTCGATGGCATGTGGCAGTTCTTCGATCTCGTCGGATTCGTCCGTGGGCTCGAACCCCGACGTCACCTCTGCGCGGAGATCGGGAGTCGCCTCCATATGGAGCAAGTTCAGGTAATCGTCGACCACTTCACGAATAGGCCCGACGCGGCGCACCTGCCCGCCCTCGATCAGCACGCCGTTGTCGCAATACTCGAGCAGGGCGTTCACGTCGTGGCTCACGAAGACGATCGTCCGCCCGGCACTTTTTATTTCACGAAAGTAGTCGAAGCACTTCTCCTGGAACGCCGCGTCGCCGACGGCGAGGACTTCGTCGAGCAGCAACACGTCGCTTTGTGCCCGTATCGCGATCGAGAATGCGAGTCGGACGTGCATGCCACTGGAGTAGTTCTTGAGCTTCTGATCCATGAATTTTCCGAGTTCGGCGAAGTCGACGATGTCGTCGTACATTGCCGCCATCTGCCGCCGATCGAAGCCGAGCAGGGCTCCGTTCAGGAAGGTGTTCTCTCGTCCGGTCAACTCGGGATTGAAGCCCACGCCGAGTTCGATGAAGGCCGACAAGGTGCCGCGGACCTGGACCGACCCGGAATCGGGGACGTAGATTCCGGCTATCAGCTTCATCAGCGTGCTCTTGCCGCTTCCGTTCCGGCCGACCAGCCCGAGGAACTCACCCTTGCGGACCTCGATCGAAACGCCGTCGAGCACCTTCTGCGTCTCGTACGTTCGCTGCTTCTGGAAGAAGGTCAGTGCGGCCTGCTTGATGCCGGAATGGCGTTCGTGCGGCAGCCGAAACCGCTTGTGAACGTCCCGTAGTGATATCACCGTGTCTGATGGTGGTATTGCACTGTCCGAGGTGTGCACGACCTATGCATCCTCCGCGAAATATTTCTGATGCGAACGGTAGTAGCGAACGGAGAACGCTCCAACCGCCGCAAGAACAAGATACGGAATGGCGAGCTGCGCGGCAGATCCGGTGATACTTGCGGTCGTCGTAACTTGGTCCGATATCATATTGTGCCGAGCGTCCTGGATTATCTGCGCCATCGGACTGAGGAGCAATACCTTTGCGGCGGTCTCGGACTCGGCGCGGACCATGCTGATCGGGTAGAGAATCGGAGTGGCGTAGAAGGCGGCCTGCACGAACACCTCCCAGAGGTGCGCGAGATCACGGTATTTCACATACACCGCGCCGAGGAGGAGCGAGATTGCGAGAGCAAAGCAGTAGAGCTCGAGGATGTTGAGCGGCAGGAGTATGATCCAACCGCTGAATTCGACCCCGTCGATGACGGCGAAGATAAAAACTACGATCAGATTCAGGCCGAGATTGATCAGCGCCGTGATGGTCGCGGCAATGACGAGTATATACTTCGGAAAACTTACCTTGCGGATCAGGTCGCGACGCCCGACGATCGACTGCAAGCCTTGTGCGGCAGCCTCGGTGAAGAACGTCCACAAGACGATCCCCAACAAGAGGTATGTTGGAAAGTGTGGCACATCGGCGCCGAACCTGAGGAACCGCGCGAACACCACATACAGTATGGCAAACAGCATGAGTGGTTTCAGGAGCGACCAGCCGTAGCCGAGCACGGAACCCTGGAACCGAATCTTGAAATCCGTTGCGACGACTTCGCGCAAAATCAGCAGGTTGCGTCTGCCGGCAGAGGTCAAGCCCTGCACGAGCCCCCCTCTGGAAATCGAATCCGACGCTGCTCGACCAACGACTCGACCAACGAACGGTCAGGAGAAGTGGGGCAGCGGCTCACCCCTGTTCAAGCAGTGGGCGCTCAAGTCGAAGCCGGGCTCGATATCTTCCGATCCACGAGTGACGTAGACCGCCGAAGAAGTCACGGACACGGACTGGACCAGGTTGGGCCTGCTTGCAGACAGGACGACGAGCTCCATGACGAGGTTTGTCATCGATTCTCGACCGTAAAAGTAGTCACCGCGTTCAGCGGCCTGCCACGTATCGCCGCTCCAGTGGCTCCATCCCCAGTCCTCGATCACGTAGACCCCGCCTGGCCGCAGCCGAGGAAAAAATTCGCGAAACGACTCGCGCGTCTCGAAGAAGAAATGCGAAGCGTCATCGACAACGAGGTCGATGCGATGACGTCCGAATTCTTTGTCATACAGTGCGGCGAGTCGGTCTCGATCGGACTGGTCGACACCGAAATTGAGCGATACCGTATTTGCCGATCCGGTGCGTTCGAGGTATTCGTCGAGATCTGGCAGGCGATCGGGCAGAATGTCGATCGCCACCAACTTTCGAGGACGGCATATTTCGTTGTATAATACGACCGATCCGCCCTTGAAAATTCCCAGTTCGAGAACGAATTTCGGATGAATGTCCTCGACGATGCCGGCCATCGCGTCGATCATGTCCGGCACCTTGAGCAGGAGGAAATCGTTGGGTGAGGTGGGCGTGGCCGCCATCGCATCCGGCAGGCACACGTGCACCCGCGTGTCGCCGAAACGAAGCAGGCCGTCGAGTTCACCCTGACGTACCCATTCGAGGCGATTGGTAACCGGACGTGAGTCTGTTGCTATTCGTAGCGGCAGGTTCATAACCCGCCGCGGACCGAGTGAACGTGAGCCGAGCCGCATGACCGGCGATTGTACCCGGCGCTGTGACCGTGGGGGCCCCGTTTTCTGGTCCAACCGGTTCTCCCCGTGCTTCGTACTCGCCCTGCGCACAACGCGATCGGGCTGTCGACCGACCGACCGACTGCGCGGCATCGCCCCCAGCGGTGGTCGAACGGGCTCTGGTGGTGCGGCCTACTCGCGCGATGCCGCCGTCAGAGCCCGTTCGCGGTCGTGCGGCCCGCGGGAACGCGCAAGAGAGCTGTGCTACGTCGACGAAGGTGCCACTATGGAGAGGGCGAACGGCCGTCGTCAAGCCATATGCGGGGGAAGACATGTCGAGCACGAGCCATTTGACCGACGAAGATGCACTGCACGATCGGGCGTTCTTCGGCCAGCCGCGCGGGCTGTCCACCCTCTTCTTCGTCGAGCTGTGGGAGCGTTTCAGCTACTACGGGATGCGCGCCATCCTGTTGTACTTCCTCATCGACACCGCCGAGAACGGCGGCCTCGGCCTGACCGAGAGCAACGGCACGGCCGTCGTCTCCATCTACGGGTCGATGGTGTACCTACTCTCGATCCTCGGTGGGTTCGCCGCCGACCGAGTGATCGGCGCGCGGCGCTCGGTGCTCTACGGCGGCATGGTGATCATGGCCGGGCACGTCTTGCTGGCGTTGCCCCCGGAGGCTGCTGCGTGGTCGGGCATCGTGCTGGTGGCCATCGGAACCGGGCTGTTGAAACCAAATGTGTCGTCGATGGTCGGTGAGTTGTATGCGACGCACGACCGTCGTCGGGATGCCGGGTTCTCCATCTTCTACATGGCGGTCAACGTCGGCGCGTTGGTGTCGCCGTTCGTCGTCGGATGGTTGCGGGACAGGTGGGGGTACCACGCGGGGTTCAGCGCCGCGGCGGTCGGGATGGCGATAGCCCTGGTCTTCTACTTCACCGGCCGCAAGCATCTCCGCGGCGCCGGCGACGACGTGCCCAACCCGCTCTCCAGCAGAGATCGGGCCCGGCTGCCGCTGTTCGGGATCGGCGCAGTCGTCGCCCTCGCCGTGCTCATCATGATCACCGGACTGTGGCGGGACACGTTCTTGCTCCAGGTCATCGATGCCATCACGATCCTCTCGCTCGGGGCGCCCGTCGTCTACTTCGCGGTGATGTTCCGGAGCCCGAAGGTGACGAGCAGGGAGCGGACGCACCTGGCGGCGTACCTGCCGTTGTGGATCGGCGCGATGTTGTTCTGGATGATCGCCGAGCAAGCGGCCGGCAAGATGGCGTTGTTCGCCCAGCAGAACACCGTCACCTCGGTCGGCGGTATCGATGTGGATCCGGAGTGGTTCCAATCGGTCGGACCGCTGACCATCATTCTTCTCGCCCCGGTTTTCGGTTGGATCTGGACCCGCAGGGCCGGCAGGTTCCCCTCCACGGCAGCAAAATTCGCCATCGGTGTGACGATGGCCGGGCTGAGTGCGCTGTTCATGTCCTGGGCGTTCGCCACCTTCACCGACAACACTGCGCCGGTAACCGTCCTGATCACCGCCTTCGTCATCCTGACGATCGGTGAGTTGTGCCTTTCCCCAGTGGGGCTTTCCGCGACAACCCGGCTTGCGCCGGTGGCCTTCATGAGCCAGTCGCTGGCCCTGTGGTACCTCGCCAGCGCCGCCGGCCAGGCGATTGCCGCACAGCTGATCAGCGCCATGGGCAGCCTGGGGAATTCGACCTACTACCTCGTCAACGGAGTCATGACCCTCGGCTTCGCGGTCGCGCTCACGGCCTTGACCCCGTGGATTCGCGGAAAGATGAAGGACACCGAGTAGCACGCGATACGGTGGCGGTTCCGACACGCCGATGCCAGGCGTCGGATGTCCCACTACCAGGAGTTTTCATGTACCGATCCCGGTTCACCGGCACCTTCGCGGCGATCGCCGCAGTCGCGGCAGCCGTCCTGACCGGAGCGGGTAACGCAGCAGCTGCGCCGGCGGCGCCGACGATCGTGCTCGTGCACGGCGCGTTCGCCGACCCGTCCAGCTGGGACGGGGTAGCGAGCCGGTTGCGAGCCGACGGCTACACCGTGGTGGTGCCGCCGAATCCGTTACGTGGTCCGGCATTCGATGCGGCGTCGGTCGAGCGTGCGATCGCCGGCATCGACGGGCCGATCGTGTTGGTGGGACATTCCTACGGCGGTGCGGTGATCACCAATGTGGACGACCCGGACGTGCGTGCGCTGGTCTACGTCGCAGGGTTCGCGCCCACCGAAGGTGAGCCGGCCCAGTTGCTGCTCGATCCGATCCGCTTCCCCGGCAGTCGGCTGCTTCCACCGGTCTTGCAGCTCGGGGTGGTCGACGACCCGTCCGGGATCGGCGGGCGGAACGTGGACGGTTTCGTTGCCCCGGAGTACTTCCAGCAGGTGTTCGCCCAAGACGTCTCGCCCGCCACCGCGGCGACGATGGCGGCGCGCCAGCGTTCGATCGCGGTGGCGGCAAATCTGGAACCGAGCGGCCCGGCAGCATGGCGGCACGTCCCGAGCTGGTACGTCGTGTCCGCGGACGATCGGGTGATTCCGCCGGCCGCGCAGCGGTTCATGGCCGGCCGGATCGGCGCCGTGACCAGCGAACTGCCCGCCTCGCACGCGTCGTTGGTATCCGAGCCGGAGCAGGTCGCCGCCGTCGTCGAGAACGCGGCCGCAGCCGCGCGGTGAGCCGATCTCAGGTGTGCTCGCGTTCGGCGCGCCGGCGGATCAGTTCCTCGACCGCGGAGGGCAGGGTGGTTTCGAAGTCGATCAGCTTTGCCCAGGTCGGGGTGACGACGATGCGTACCATGCTGTCGTAGAGCGAGCGGACCTCGGCCTCCCACTCGACCCGCTGCTCCGGGGTCATCTGGTAGGTGCCGTTCATCTGCAGATACTCGTCCGGGATGCCGTCGACGACATCCAGCTCGACCCGACCGCGGATCAGCAGGATCTTGGGTGGGTGCACCTCGGTGTCGATGGTCAGGGCGACCATCGGGTTCCGGCGCAGTGCGGGCAGTTTCGGAGCGTTCGTGGTAGTGCACAGTACGATCTGCTCGCCGTTCCAGGTGAACGCGATCGGGATCGCCCGCGGGGTACCGTCGGTCGCGACGTAGGCCAGTCGAGCCAGGTCACGATGCAGTAGGTCCTGGCTGATCGGTCGGTCGAGAATCTCGCGGATCTCGTTCGGTTGCATGAAGATCGTCTTACCACGCGCGACAAACCGGAATGCGCGCGGCAGCAACAGCGCTACCGAGTAGCAGTGTGCGCGGTGGCGGCTTCGATCTGCGACTTGAACGCCGCCAGCTTGTCGGCGGCAGCGCGTTGCTGATGGCTGCGCGCCTTGATGCTGACATCGTGGTCGGCCGACGCGGCCCGCAGCGCGCCGACGGTTGCCGCGTCGCGGGGGATATGCCGGAACGGGTCGAACGAGTACCACTCCAGGGCATTGCGATACGTCATCTTGTCGATCTCGTCGTCGGGCACGTGCTCGGCCGTGAAGACCGCGGACAACTCTTCCGGCGCCCCGGGCCACATCGAGTCGCTGTGCGGGTAATCCATCTCCCAGGCGATGTTGTCGATGCCGATCTCGTTGCGTAACCGCACCCCGATCGGATCGCTGATGAAGCAGGTCAGGAAGTGTTCCCGGAACACCTCGCTGGGCAGTTTGCCGCCGAAGTCCTGCAGGGTCCAGGTGGCATGCATGTCGAAGGTCCGATCCGCCCGCTGCAGAAAGTACGGGATCCAGCCCGTGCCGCCCTCGGACAAGCCGATCTTCAGATCCGCGTACCGCTTGATCGGGTTCGACCACAACAGGTCTGCGGCGGCGGAGACGATGTTCATCGGCTGCAGGGTGATCATCACGTCCGGCGGTGAATCGGTCGCCGGGATCGACAGCTTGCCGGACGAGCCGATGTGCACGTTCAACACGGTATTCGTCTCGACCAGAGCCTCCCACAACGGATTCCAGTAGTCGTCGTGAAAGCTGGGGTACCCCAATGCGGCGGGGTTCTCGGTGAAGGTGAGCGCGTGCACCCCCTTCTTCGACACCCGGCGCACCTCCTGGGCGCACAGCTCGGCATCCCAGATCACCGGCAGTGCCATCGGGATGAACCGGCCTGGATACGCGCCGCACCATTCCTCGATATGCCAGTCGTTGTACGCCTGGACCAGCGCGAGGGAAAAATCCGAATCTTCGGTGGCGAACAGTCGGGCGGCGAAACCGGGGAAGGACGGAAAGTTCATCTGTGCCAGCACCCCGCCGGCGTTCATGTCCTTGACCCGCTCATGGACGTCGTAGCAGCCCGGCCGGATCTCGTCGAGCCCCTCCGGGTCCAGTCCGTATTCCTCCTTCGGCCGGCCGGCCACCGCGTTGAGGGCGACGTTCGGGATCACCCGGTCGCGGAACTTCCACATGTCGGCTCCGTTGTCCATATGCACCAACCGCGGCGCCTCGTCGGCGTAGCGGGCCGGTAGCCGGTTGGCGAACATGTCCGGCGGTTCGATGATGTGGTCGTCGACGCTGACCAGAATCATGTCGTTCTTGTCCACGAGAAAGCTCCTCTACGGCGCGGTCGGCTGCAGTGCGGCCGGCGGCTGCTGTGCCGCCGGGTCGGGGTTGGCGATCGACAAGCCCATGAAGCGACGAGCATTGTCGCCCATGAAATCCCAGACTCGTCGAGCATCCATGTGCTCGGCGTACTTCCAGTAGCTCTTCGGTTCGGGCAGCCCTTCCGGATGCGGGTAGTCCGAACCGAACATCACCCGATCCCAGCCCACCGTCGCCACGACATCGGCGACCGATCCTTCCCAGAACGGGCTGACCCAGATGTTGCGCCGGAACACCTCCAGCGGGTCTTCGGGGAAGTTCTGCGGCATCTTGTGGGTCAGGCTCGCCAGATCGTGGAAGAGCGGCCCGATCCACGAACTGCCGTTCTCCACGCTGGCGATTCGCAGCGCGGGAAACCGGGTCAGGGTGCCGTGACAGATCAGGCTGCCGATCATGTCGGAAATCTCCCGGTGCCCCAAGGCCAGCCAGCGGAATGCGCTCATCGCCATGAAGTTCGAGGTGGCCGGCGGCTCCCACCGATTGATGTAGTCGTCGAGCGGCGGCTGGCTGGCGTGCAGCACGATCGGTAGGCCGGCTGCCGCTACGTCCCGCCAGAACGGATCGAATTCCGGCAGCGCCGGCGACCGCCAGCCGTGGATGCCCTTGACCGGCGCCGGCTTGATCAATGCCACCTTCGCGCCGTTGGCCAGGATGTACTCCAGCTCGCGCCGCGCGCCGTCCACTTCGGCGCAGTTCAGGATCGGGGTGCTGTAGATCCGATCCTGATAGGCGTAGGTCCAGTGCTCGAGCATCCATTCGTTGATCGCGTGCACGATGGCCAGGGTCAGCTGTGGATCGTCGGCCGCGGAATGCTCCACCAAGCTCGCCAGCGTCGGGTAGTTCAGCGTCTCCCGGACACCTTGCCGATCCAGTTCGGCGATCCGGTCCGCCGGGTTGCGGGTCGCCGCCGGTGCCGCGATCGCCGGCCCCTGCATCTCCCGCAGGGTCAGGCCCTCGGTGTTCGCGCCGGCGAAGAACTTCTCGTGTGCACCCGGCGCGGCGACCCGCTCGAACGTGGGATTCGGGATGAAGTCGGTGATCCGGCCGTTGATCGCGACTCGGGTATGCCGGCCGATCTGCACGTATTGCACGGCGCGCCGATATCGGTCGGGCAGATGGTCGGTCAGTGCGCCGGCCGTTTCGTACATATGTGAGTCGGCGTCGAACACCGGCACATCGGAACGCGGTGTGGCTTCGGCCGGTTCGGTCATGTCGATACTCCTGGCGGTCACATCGCGATGAAGCTGGTCGCGTCGAGAATCAGCACCACTCGGTCGTTCACGTCGTCCGGTGGCTCGCCGGGATCGTCGCCGTAATGCGCGCCCAGTGCGGCATAGAACGTGCCGTCCGCGTCGCCTTGGACGGTGACCAGCCAGCCGCGGGTCTCCAGGCATCGGTCGGGCGCGTCCGGATCGGTGAGCAGGAACGAGTAGTTCGGGTTCGCTTGTAGGCTGGTGAACTTGCGGCGCGGGATCGTGTAACTCATCCGGAGATGGCAGCCGTCCCAGGTGAACCGCATCGGCGATTGGCGGGGCGAGCCATCCGGTGTCACGGTTGCCAACACCCCGACGATCGGTCGGTCTAGCAGGTCGGCGAGCCCCGCAGGAATTCTCGTGTCCATGCCTCCGCCTCGTGCTGAACGGTGCCGTAGAACCATTTACCGTTGACCTTACCGTAAGGTATTGTAGCCGGGAAGCAGTAGGTCGGTAAGGGAGGCATCGAGCTGTGACCCGACGAATGATCGCTCCGGACATCTCGAACTGGCCGGCCGAGGAGTTCCGGCTCGTCGGCGGCGCCTGCGCCGACTGCGGGGCTGCCGTGTTCCCGGTGCAGGCGCTGTGTCCACGGTGCAGTCGACCGTCCGTCGAGCAGCTCACCCTGCCGCCCGACGGAACGCTGATCACCTGGACCACACAGGGATTCCTGCCCGGGCCGCCGTATCTCGGCGGCGGGACGGCGCAGACGTTCACCCCGTTCGGGGTGGGTCTGGTTCAGCTCGGCGACGTCGTCCGGGTCGAGGGACGGCTCACCGAGAACGATCCGGCCAAATTGGAATTCGGGATGCCGATGGTCCTGACCACCATCCCGCTCGGCGTCGATGCGGCCGGCGACGACGTGCTGACCTTCGCGTTCCGACCCGCCGGCGACCAGGAGTAGAAATGGCCGACGACGTAGCGATCATCGGGGTCGGCTTGCATCCGTTCGGCCGGTTCGACAAGACGGCGATGCAGATGGGCACCGACGCGATCCGGGCCGCTTTGGCCGATGCCGGGTTGGAATGGCGGGACATGCAATTCGCGGTGGGGGGCAGTTGGGAGATCGCCAACCCGGACGCGATCGTGGGTCAGATGGGGCTCACCGGGCTGCCGTTCACCAACGTGTTCAACGCCTGCGCCACCTCGGCCGGCGTGACCGAGGCGTGTGCCGACGCGATCCGATTGGGCAAGTACGACATCGGCATCGCGATCGGCCTGGACAAGCATCCACGGGGTGCGTTCACCGTGGATCCGAGCTTGGTCGGGATGCCTCGCTGGTACGGCGAGAACGGTCAATATCTGACCACGAAGTTCTTCGGCATGAAGGCCAACCGCTATCTGCACGATCACGGCATCTCCGCGCGCACCCTGGCCCGGGTGGCGGCGAAGAACTATCGCAACGGGGTGCTCAACCCGAACGCGTTCCGCCGCAAGCCGATTTCGGAAGAAGAGATTCTGGCCTCGCCGATGCTGAACTACCCGCTCACCCACTACATGTTCTGTGCCCCGGACGAGGGTGCGGCCGCAGCGGTGATGTGCCGCGCCGACATCGCCCATCGCTACACCAGCAAGCCGATCTACCTGCGCGCGGTGGAGATCCGGACCCGCACCTACGGTGCCTACGAGGTGAATACCACCTATGGTCCGGTGCAGGAAGCTCCGGCGCCGTCGGTTTTCGCGGCCCGGGCCGCCTTCGAGTCGGCCGGGGTGTCGCCGCAGGACATCGATGTGGCGCAGCTGCAGGACACCGACGCGGGCGCAGAGGTGATCCATATGGCCGAAACCGGGTTGTGTGCACACGGGGAACAGGAGAAGTTGATCGCCGAGGGCGCCACCGAGATCTCCGGATCGCTACCGGTGAATACCGATGGTGGGTTGATCGCCAACGGCGAACCGATCGGCGCATCCGGACTCCGGCAGGTGCACGAATTGGTGCTGCAGTTGCGCGGCACAGCAGGTGAGCGCCAGGTAGCCGGCTCGCCGAACGCCGGGTTCGCCCTGCTCTACGGGGCACCGGGGACGGCGGGGGCGACCGTGGTCACCACCTGACCGCGCCGGCGCGCTGCCGCGTTCGAACCGGTCGGCCGATCAGATGAAGTCCGACCCACCATCGACGTTGATGTTGGCGCCGGTCATGTAGGAGTTGCGGCGCGAGGCCAGGAATGCGGCCACCGCGCCGACCTCCTCGGGCAGTCCGGCCCGGGGCATCTGTGCCGGGTGGCCGAAGTGTTCGCCGATTGCGGCCATCAGTCGGTACGGGTCGTCGCTGTCGATCCCGTGCGAGCGGGCCCAGTCCTGCAGTCCCGGGGTGACGACGGTGCCCGGTGAGATCACATTGACCGGGATCTCCTCCGGTGCCAGCAGCAGGGAGAGATTCTTCGAGATGCTGGTGACCATCGCCTTGGCCGCGGTGTAGGCGACCAGGTGCACACTCTGGCGTTGCGTCGAATGCGCGGAGAAGTTCACGATCCGGGCCCATTGAGCACGGCGCAGCAAGGGCAGTGCGGATTGCACGCAATGCACCAGCGACAGCGCGCCCTGATCCACCGCTGCACGCCAGTCCGCGTCGGTGACGGTCTCGAAGCTGCCCTGGCCGTACGGTCCGACGACGTTCACCAACACATTCAGTGCACCGTCCCAGCGCGCGCCGACTTCGGCGAACGCGTTCCGCACCGCGTCCGCGTCGCAGGCGTCGGCGGTCAGGGCCAGCGTGTCCGGGCTGCCGGCATCGGCGAGTTCCCGTGCCGCGCGGGTTACGTCTGCCGTGGTACGTCCGATCACCGCGACCCGCGCGCCGTCCGCCGCCAGGCAGCGCGCCGTGGCCAGGCCCATGCCTTTGCTGCCGCCGACCACCACCGCGGTCGCGCCGTCGAATCCCAGCTCCATCAGTCGGCCCGGTCCATCGCGTATCGGTGCATCACAACCGATAATCGGCCAGCACGCCTCGGGCGACGATCCGTTTCTGGATCTCGCTGGTGCCCTCGCCGATCAGCAGAAACGGCGCCTCGCGCATCAGCCGTTCGATCTCGTACTCGGTCGAGTAGCCGTAGCCGCCGTGGATCCGGAAGCTTGCCTGGGTGACCTCGTTGCAGAACTCGCTGGCCAGATACTTGGCCATGCCCGCAGCGACGTCACTGCGCTCGCCGGAATCCTTGAGCCGGGCGGCGTTCACCATCATCAGATGCGCGGCCTCGACCTTGGTGGCCATCTCGGCAAGGGAGAACTCGATCGCCTGGTGTCCCACGATCGGCCGGCCGAATGCACTCCGCTGCTGCGCATAACGGGCACCGAGCTCGAACGCACGGATCGCGATGCCGCAGGCCCGGGCAGCGACGTTCACCCGGCCGACCTCGATCCCGTCCATCATCTGTCGGAACCCTTGACCGGGTGCATTTCCGAGAACGCTGTCGGCGTCGGACCGGTACCCGTCGAACAGCAGCTCGGTGGTGTCGATGCCGCGATACCCCATCTTGTGGATTCGGCCCGGAACGGTGAGTCCGGGCGCAACCTCCCCGAATCCGGTGGGCTTCTCGATCAGGAACGCGGTCAAGTTGTCGTGCGGGCGCTCCCGGCCCTCGTCGGTGCGCACCAACACTGCTACCAGGTTCGCGGTAGAGCCGTTGGTGAGCCACATCTTCCGGCCGTCGATCGTGTAGCCGGTGCCGTCGGCGCGCACCGCCTTGGTGCGGATCGCGGCGACGTCGGAGCCGAGCTCCGGTTCGGACATGGAGAACGCGCCGCGGACCTCGCCGGTTGCCATGCGCGGTAGGTGGCGCTGCCGCTGTGCCGGCGTTCCGTGCTGTTGCAGCAGATACGCGACGATGAAGTGGGTGTTGAGTACTCCGGACACGCTCATCCAGCCCCGCGCGAGTTCCTCGACACACAGTGCGTAGGTGAGCAGCGATTCGCCGAGGCCGCCGTACTCCTCGTCGATCATCAGGCCGAACAGTCCCAAGTCGGCCATCCGATCCACGATCGCCTGGGGGTAGGTGTCGGTGTGTTCGAGTTCCTGCGCGACCGGGATGATCTCCTTGTCCACGAATGTGCGGACGGTCGCGAGTATGTCGTTCTGGATGTCGCTGAGGCCGTGCGTCTGGGCGAGTTTCACGAGATTGTCCGTTCCGGTGGTTCGACTCAGGCCACTCGCTCGAAGACCGCGGACAGGCCCTGCCCGCCACCGAGGCAGATGGTTTCGAGCCCGTACCGTTGTTCGCGACGATGCAACTCGCGCGCCAGGGTGGCCAGCATCCGGGTTCCGGTCGCGCCCACCGGATGGCCGAGCGAGATCCCGGAGCCGTGCACGTTGACCCGCTCCAGGTCGTCGTCGCCGAACCCCCACTCCTGCAGCACCGCGAGCGCTTGGGCCGCGAATGCCTCGTTCACCTCGATCAAGTCCATATCGGCGAGGGTAAGCCCGGCGCGGTCGAGCGCGGCGGTGGTCGCCGGTACCGGACCGATACCCATCAGCTCGGGTGGTACGCCGGCCACCGCCCAGGAGACCAATCGCACCGACGGTGGGACACCGAGTTGCTCGGCCCGTTCGCGGGTCGTCACCAGGCACATTGCCGCCGCATCGTTCATTCCGCTCGAATTGCCAGCCGTTACCGTTGATTCGGGGTCGACCGCGGCTCGCAGTGGAACCAGTGCGGCGAGCGCTTCCAGCGTGGTGTCGGCGCGGGGATGCTCGTCGGTATCGCACACGATCGTCGTATTCCGGCGACCGGGCACCGGGGTGGGCACGATCTGCTCGGCCGCGGCGCCGCTGTCGATCGCGGCGACCGCGTTGCGGTGGGAACGCAGTGCCAGCCGGTCCTGGGCGGCACGGGTGATGCCATGGCTGCGGCGCAGATTCTCCGCAGTCTCCACCATTCCACCGGGCACCGGATGATGCTTCCCGCCGGCGGTCTCCCGGCCGCGTACCAGTCCGTCGTGCATCCGGACACCGGTCCGAGCGCCGCCCCAGCGGATGTCGGTGGAGTAGAACACCACGTTGCTCATGCTCTCGACCCCACCGGCCACCAGAATCTCGTTGGCACCGCTGCCGACCTGCAATACCGCCTGGATCACCGACTGGAGACCGGACCCGCAGCGCCGATCCACCTGCATCCCCGCGGTGGTCACCGGCAGGCCCGCGTCGAGGGCGACCACCCGGCCCAACGCGGGGGCCTCGCTGCTCGGGTAGCAGTTGCCGAGGATGACGTCCTCGATCAGTGCCGGCTCGATCCCGGTGCGGTACAACAACCCCTGCAGCGCGACGGCGCCGAGCTCGGCCGCGGTCAACGCCGCGAGCATGCCGCCGTAGCGGCCCACCGGTGTCCGGACCGGTGCGCAGATGACCACCTCACGCGTGCTCACCCGAACCTCCCGTAGGTCACTTCCAGTGGACGGATCAGTACTGGGTGGAGCCGAGGTCGACAGCGATGGCAGCAGCGGTGACCAGTCGGGACCCGCCGGACACCAGCCAGTACACCGCGTCCGCGACATCTTCGGGTTCCGCGACCCAGTCCGGTAGGAACGGGGTGATCATATGGGCCAGTGGGGGGTTGGTCTCGAGCGTACGGCCGAGTGCGGCTAGCATGTCGCCGGTTCCCATCGGGGTGTTGACCGCGCCGGGGTGCAGGCTGTTCACCCGGATGCGGTGTTTGCCGAGTTCGGCGGCGAGGCCGCGGGCCATCCCGGTCACCGCGTGCTTGCTCGCGGTGTAGTGCACCATGAACGGTTGCATCTTGAGCCCGGCCGCGGAGCTGATCAGCACGATCGACCCGCCGTTTCCGCCGGCGATGATGTGCCGGGCGCCGGCGATCACGGTGTTCCAGACGCCGGTCACGTTGATGTCCATGATGTCGCGGAAGGAGTCCGGGGTGATCTCGTCCCAGGTTTGCGGGGCGCTGATCCCGGCGTTGGCCACGATCGCGTCGAGTCGGCCGAACTCGGCGACACCCCGGTCCACGGTTGCGGTCAGGTTCGCCAGATCTCGCACGTCCACCTGCTCGGCGCGGATGCGTTGTCCGGTTGCCTCGACCAGGCGGATCGTTTCGGCCAGGTCGTCCGGGGTCGCCGAGTCGTAGGGCACGCTCGGTGGCAGGGGGCCGGCGATGTCGACGGCGATGATGTCGGCGCCTTCGGTGGCCAGCCGCACAGCGTGCGCGCGACCCTGCCCGCGGGCGGCGCCGGTGATGAAGACGACCTTGCCGTCGAGTTCGCCGGTCATCGCACTCCTTGTGTCCGCGATCGGTTATGCACTTATAGTAAGTACAACAGTAGTATGGGCGAGGCCGTTCGGCGTCGGGTACCGCCGTTCTGGGTGGCAGGCCGGTGGATCGGCGCGGCGAAGGAGCGCAGATGTCGCTGGTGGTGGGATTCGTCGGCGCCGGCCGAATGGGGCGTCCGATGGTTCGCCGACTGCTCGATGCCGGCTATGCCGTGCACGTGTGCGCTCGCCGGGACGAGATTCGGGAAGAGGTCCGATCCTGGGGTGCCGAGGTAGCCGGATCGCCGGCCGAGGTGGCCGACTCCGCGGATGTCACGATCACCTGCCTGTATTCCGACGATCAGTTGCTCGAGGTGCTCGGCGGCCCGGACGGGGTGCTGGCCGCCGTGCGTCCGGGTACGCCGGTGGTATCGCACACGACCGGCACGGTCGCGACCGTGACCCGGCTGGCAGCTGAATCCACTGCTCGCGGCATCTTGTTGGACGGCCCGGTCAGTGGCGGAGCACACGATATCGCGGCCGGTCGGCTCACGGTGTTGCTCGGTGGGCCGGCGGATGCGGTATACCGGGTGGCGCCGGTGCTCGCCGCCTACGCCGATCCGCTGATCGAGACCGGGCCGCTGGGTACGGCGCTCGCGGTCAAGCTGGTGAACAACATGGTCTTCGCGGCGAATGCGCAGCTGCTCGCGGCGGCGCTGACGGTGGGTGAAGAGCTCGGGACGTCGGGTCCGCAGCTGCTCGAAGCATTGTCGCGCTGCAGCGGCAACAGCTACGCGCTCGGCGTGATTCACCGCGCCGGTGGCATCGCCTCGTTCACCACCAACGCCGGACCGTTTCTCCGCAAGGATGTCGCGGCGTGCTTGTCGGCGGCCACCGACCTCGGGATCGATCTGGGCGTGCTACTGCACGCCATCGATGCCGGCCCGCTCGAGCTGCGCTGAACAACACTTCTCGCCATGGAGGTCATCGTGACCGGCTCCATTCCGGCAACCCGGGAATTCACGCTCGTGCACACCGCTGATCTGGTAGCAGCACAGATTCCGGATCGGGAACTGATCGTGCACGGGGAGCGCCGCTACACCTACGCACAGATCGCCGAGCGCTCCCGGCGGCTCGCCGCGTTTCTGCAGGCGCAGGGGCTGGGGTGCCACACCGAGCGGGCCGACCTGCAGTCTCACGAGGTGGGCCAGGACCTCGTCGGCATCTATGCCTACAACGGTCCGGAGTTCGTGGAGAGCATCGTCGGCTCGCTGCGGGCGCGGGTCGCGCCGTTCAACGTCAACTTTCGCTACGTCGGCGACGAACTACGGTATCTGCTGTCCGATTCCGGTGCGACCGGGTTGATTTATCACGCCGCGTTCGCGCCGCGACTGGCGCAGGTGTTGCCGGACCTGCCGACGCTGCGGGTGCTCGTGCAGATTGCCGACGGTTCCGGCAATGCCTTACTCGACGGTGCGGTGGACTACGAAACCGTTCTGGCCGAAGCAGATCCGGAAGCGCTGGCGACCGAGCCGGCGCCGGACGATCTGTATGTGTTGTACACCGGCGGGACCACCGGCATGCCCAAGGGCGTGCTGTGGCGGCAA
Organism: Skermania piniformis; assembly: GCF_019285775.1. GTDB lineage: Bacteria > Actinomycetota > Actinomycetes > Mycobacteriales > Mycobacteriaceae > Skermania > Skermania pinensis. The sequence continues at coordinate 2,954,556 of NZ_CP079105.1, read as the reverse complement.
CACGATCTGTTCGTCGCGGCGTGCGGCGGTCGGGACATGACCACCGGCGCGGTGGTCGAATCGTACGAGGTGATCGCCGCGCGGGTCGCGGCCAATCCCGGGGTGCGGATCATGATTCTGCCGCCGCTGATCCACGGTGCGGCGCAGTGGGCGGCGCTGACCGCGCTGAGTTCCGGCCAGACCGTGGTGTTCCCGCCGACGGTGGATCGGATCGATGCGCCCGAGGTGGTCCGGGTCGCCGAACAGGAGCGGGTGTCGGTGATCACCGTGGTCGGCGACGCCATGGCCCGCCCCGTGCTCGCGGCGATCGAGGCGAGCGACGCGGATCTGTCGGGGCTGTTCGCCGTCGCCAACGGGGGCGCGGTGCTGAGCCCGGTGGTGAAGGAGCGGCTGATCGCGGCCAAACCGGGTCTGGTGGTGCTCGACGGGGTCGGGTCGTCGGAGAGCGGCGCGCAGATGATGCACGTGTCCGCAGCCGGTGCGGTCGGCAGCGGAACGTTCACCGCCGGCCTGCAGACCCGGGTGCTCGCCGAGGACCGTAGCGCGGTGCTCGAACCCGGACACGCCGGGATCGGCTGGCTGGCGCAACGCGGGCACGGCCCGCTCGGATACAAGGGCGATGCGGCCAAGTCGGCGGCGACCTTCCCGGTGGTCGACGGTGTGCGGTACTCGTTGCCGGGGGACCGGGCCCGGCACCTCGCCGAGGGCGGTATCGCGTTGCTCGGCCGGGACTCGGTCACGATCAACACCGGTGGGGAGAAGGTGTTCGCCGAGGAAGTCGAGATGGCCATGGCGGGGCACCCAGCGGTCGCCGACGTGATCGTGGTCGGTCGGCCCAGCGAGCGCTGGGGCCAGGAAGTGGTCGCCGTGGTCGCGCTCGCACCGGGCGTCGACGCGTCCGCGGCGGAACTGATAACCCATGCCGCGAGCGGCCTGGCGCGCTACAAACTGCCCAAAGCGGTTGTGTTTCGAACCGCGCTCACCCGCAGCCCGGCGGGGAAGCCGGACTATCGGTGGGCTCGGGAGCAGGCAGAGTCGACCCGGTCGGAGTGAAAAGCCACTTCGGCGGTCCACACGCCTTCTCGGCCCATCGTGGTCGCCGTTCGGTCATCGGGTGCGTCCGGTTCGTTCGGTGGAGCTCGAGACGGATTCCCGGGCGGTGAGCAGGGCGCGGAGTGCCGGCAGATCGACCTTGCCGGTGCCGCCGCGAGGCACCGCGTCGTCGGTGTCGAGCAGCAGCCAGACGGTCGGCACCTTGAACGCGCTGAGCACGGTTCGAACCTGGGCGCGCAGCGATCTCACGGTTGTGCCGGCCTGGCACACCACTGCGGCGGCGATCCGCGGTCCGGGTAGATCGGTGACGTACGCGCCGTCCACCTGCGGCAGGCTCCGCAATGCCCGCTCGACCTCGCTCGGGTAGACGGTGGCGCCGCGCACCTTGACCATGTCGTCGGAGCGACCGTGGTGGAAGAGGAATCCGCTGGCGTCGAGGCGGCCCAGGTCGCCGGTGCGGTACCAGCCGTCGGCGGTGAAAACCTCCGCTCGGCTGCGTCCGCAGATGCCGAGCAGGAGGTGCGGACCGCGGAGCCAGATTTCACCGATCATATTGCTCAGCAATGATTCTCCGGTTTCCGGGTCGACGACGCGGACCTCGGTGCCGGCGAACGGGCGCCCGCAGCTGCCCCGCGCCGGGTCGGGGAGGTCGGTGTCGGCGGGGTAGCCGCAGTAGGGGCCGAACGATTCGGTCGAGCCGAACAGGTTCGCCCGGGTGCCCGGTGCCGGTTGTTGTTCGGGCGGCAGCAATGCGGGCAAGCTTCCCGGCCGCAGCGCCGACAGGTCGGCACCGTCTGCGGCGGCTGCTCGGGCCAGCGCTTGGCCCTGCTCGGGCCAGCCCCGGAACAGGGTCACCCGTTCCCGTTCCAACAGGCGCAGCGTCTCCCGCGTGCCCGGGATCGCCTCGGTGACCAGCGTCGCGCCGGCCGCCAGCGCGGTGAGCACCCCACTGCCGAACCCGCCGACCCAGAAGAACGGCATCGGCAGGTACAGCCGGGTGTCGCCGTCGATGCATCGGTCGGTCAGGCCGGCGCGGACCGCACCCAGCGCGCCACCATGGCTGTGGATCACCCCTTTCGGGGCACCGCGGCTACCCGAGGTGAACAGGATCACCAGGGGGTCGCCCGGGGTCACCGCACCGGCCAGGGCATCGGCGACCGCGCCGGCCGCGGCGTCGCCGCGCAGCCCGCTGCCCGACGTGGCCGAGTACACCGCACGCAGTGCTGGGACCACCGGGCGTAACAGCGGTGCAACCAGTTCGGTGTCGAGTGCGGCGCGCAGGCCGGCCAGATAGCGACGCCCGCGGAACTCGTCGGCAGCGATCAGCACCTGCACCGACGCCACCTGCAACTGCGCGAGCAGCTCCGGCGGCGTCAGCAAGGTGGACAGTGGAACCAGCACCGCGCCGATCCGGGTGACTGCGAGCGCGGTCCGTACCCACGCGGTGCCGTTCGGCGCGAGCAGGCCGACCCGAGTGCCGGTGCTGATTCCGGCGGCAACCAGTCCGGCGGCCAGTTCCCGGCTGCCCGCATCGAGTTCGGCATACGTGCAACGGCTTTCCGGGTCGACGACGGCCGGGCGGTCCGGATTGGTCCGTGCGGCTGCGGTGAGCAGGGAGCTGATCGTGCTCGGTTCAGCCGGCACGGTCGGTCCGGTCGCCGGTCGATTCGACGAAGTATCGGCGTACCGCGCTCAGGTCGGCTTTGCCGGACGGGGTGCGGGGCAGCGTCGAGACCACGACGATCTCGGTGGGCACCTCGTAGCCGGCCAAGCGATCGCGCAGGTAGCCGGTGAGTTCCATCGGGTCGGCAGCGGCACGCAGCTCGACCAAGGCGACCGGAGTGGCGCCGAGCCGCTCGTCGGGTCTGGCCACCACTGCCGCGCCGCGCACGGCGGGGTGGCTTTCCAGCGCGCACTGGACATCGTCTGGAATGATCTTGAAGCCGCCCCGGATGATCGCCTGATCGGCGCGGCCCACGATCCAGAGGAAGCCGTCCGGGTCGAGCCGGGCCAGATCGGTGGTTCGGATCCAGTCGGCTCCCGGGCCGAGCTGACCGGGAACGACCTCCAGCAGCCCGGTCGTGTTCGGCGGCAGTTCGGTGCCGTCGTCGGCAACTACCCGCAGCCGGGAACCGCCCTGGGCCCGCCCCACGCTCCCGCGCTTGCTCGACCAGTACTCCCGATGCTCTGCCAAGGTCCAGCCGGCGACGCCGCCGGCGAACTCGGTGGCGGCGTACGAGGTGAGCACCGGGATGCCGAACTTGGCTTCGAATGCGTCGGCGTCGGCGGCAGCCAGCGGCGCGGTGCCGGAGGTGATCACCTGCACGCTTGCGAGATCGTCCTGGGTGAGGTCCGAATGCAGCACCGTGCGCAGCGCGGCTGGGACCAGCGATACCGCCCTGGGTCGATAGCGACGAACCGCACGCGCCCAGGACGGCAGGTCGAAGCGGGGCAGCAGAACGAACGGACGTGCTTGGGTCACGCACTGCAACACCCGGTAGACCCCCGCGATATGGACCAGCGGTGAATGCACCACCGCCACCCCCGTCCGGGGAGTCTCGACCGCCGGAGCCGTCCGGAACGCCGGTCCGATGACGCTGTGTGCGAGGGCGTCGTAGCTGAGGTCGATTCGCTTGGGCGGTCCGGTGGTGCCACTGGTCAACATGCGTACCGCCACCGGGCAACCCAGCGGTTCGGTATCGACCAAGTCCGGTGCCGGGCCGGTGAACAAACCGGCCGGCGACGCCGTCGCCATACCGGCCGGCACCAGTTCGCTCAGGTCGCCGGGCAGGCCGAGCACCAACGGCAGGGCCAGCTCGGCCAGCTCGGTGCGCGTCCGGTCGCGGCCGCGACCGGGATTCACCGCGACCACCGTCGCGCCGGCGAGCAGCACACCGAGCAGGGCCGTCACGTGCGCGGGTGCGTTGCGTAACAGGATCCCCACGTCGGCCCGGCCGTTCTCGACGTGCGCTCGAGTCGCGACGGCGATCCGGGCCGCCGGGCCGGCCAGCTCGCCCCAGGTGTGCCAGCGGCCGTCGAACTCGATCGCGGGTGAGTCCGGCGCCAGGGTGAGCACTTCGCCGAGCCGCCGGGTCAGCGGATGCGGTATCATCACCGAATCCGCCGTTCGGCCCGGCGGGGCCCGCCGGCGGCGGCCAGCTCGGCCGTACCGAGCGGATTTCCCAGTCGGGTGTAGATGAGTCCCTGGTCGAGGGCGACGCGGTACGGCTTGTCCAGCGACTCCCAGATCGCTTTGACGGTGCCTTGGGTGGCGGCCGCCGGTTTGGTTGCGATGGTGGCGGCGATCTCGTGCGCCCGGGACCACAGGGACTCGCGTGCGACGACCTCGGTGACCAGTCCGATCCGGAGTGCGGTCCCCGCGCCGATCCGTTCGTCGTTGCCCAGCAACGCCATCCGTAGCGTCTCGCCCAACCCGATCCGGCGCATCAACCCGACCGGTTCCAGCGCCGACACCAATCCGACCGACACGTGCGAATCGAAAAAGGTGGCGTCGTCGGCGCAGATCACAACGTCGGACTCGTTGACGAAATAGAACGCCCCGGCGGTACAGATGCCGTGCACCGCACACACCACCGGCTTCCACATCTTCTGCCATTTCGGCCCGAGCAGCTCGCCCGGATCCTCGTGGTGCCAGACGCTGTTCGGCTGGCCGTAGGAACTCGTGAGGTCCAGGCCGGCGCAGAACGCCCGCTCGCCCGCCGCGCGTAGCACCACCGCGTTGACCCGGTCGTCGGTGCGCAGCAGCTGCCACGCCTGTGCGACCTCCGTACACATCTGCCGGTCGAACGCGTTGAGCCGCTCGGGCCGGTCCAGGGTCAGGGTGGCGACCCGGTCTCCCGCATCCAGGTCGAGCCGGATGGTCTGGAAGTCGGCGCTCGTCGGTTGGTCCGTATTCATCGGCACTGCCATTCCGGAGTGCGCTTCGCGACGAAGGCGCGCGGGCCTTCCGCCGCGTCTTCGGTGCGGGTTACCCGTTCCCGGAACGATTCGGCCAACAACTCGGCTTCGTGCAGCGGCAGGTCCAGTCCCTTCTGGATCGCCAGCCGGGTACCACGCACGGCGAGTGGGGCGTTCGAGTTCACCACAGCGGCGATCTCGTGCGCCCGCGCTACCAGCCGATCGTGCTCGACGACCTCGGTGATCATGCCGAGTTCGTAGGCTCGGCCGGCGCTCATCCGTTCGTGTTTTCCCATGATCGCCATCCGTAGTGCGACCGAGCGGGGTAGCACCCGGGCCAGCCGCACCACCTCTCGGCCGGCGACCAGGCCGATGCTCACATGTGGATCGAAGAAGGTGGCTCGGTCCGAGGCGATCACGATGTCGGCGGTGGTCACCCAGTCCAGTCCGGCGCCGCAACAGATTCCGTTGATCGCGGCCAGGATCGGCTTGGCCATGGTGCGGAACGGGGGTGTGCCTTCCTGCGGGGCCTCCCACTGCTCGTAGGTCGACAGGTAGGGCCGGTCGTAGATCACCTTGCCGTCGCCGGGAATTTCCTTGACGTCGGCGCCGGTGCAGAATGCCCGCCCGGTTCCGGTGACGATCAGAATCCAGACCTGTTCGTCGGCTTCGGCTTCGGCGTAGGCGGCCCGGAGTTCGGTGATCATGTGCGGGCTCAGTGCGTTGAGCGCTTCGGGACGGTTCAGCGTGACCGTGGCGGTATGCCCGGCGACCTCGTAACCGATGGTGTCGTACGGCATGAGATTTCCCCTCGTCGACCGGTCAGCGACCCTGGAAGTCGGGCCGGCGGTGTTCCCGAAAGGCGGCTGAACCTTCACGAAAATCACTGGTGCGGCATGCCAGTTCGAGCGCCTGTAGCTCGCTGGTCAACGCTTGCGGCAGGGTGGCGTGCAGGTTCTGCGCCAGCGTCTGTTTGGCCAGGCCGAATGCCACCGTCGGTGCGATCGTGAGTCGGTCGAGCAGTGCGTCGACCGCGGCGTCCAGGTCGTCGTCGGCGGCGCACTCGTGGATCAGGCCCCAGTCGACGGCGGTGTCGCCGCCGACCCGTTCGCCGAGCAGCAGCATCCGGCGCGCCCGGGCCAGGCCGATCAGCCGGGGCAGCAACCAGGTGGCCCCCGAGTCGGGGCTGAAGCCGCGGTCCAGGAACGGCTCCCAGAACGTCGCGGTCGGCGTGGCCAGCGTGAAGTCGGCGGCGAGCGCGAGGTTGCAGCCCAGGCCTGCCGCCCAGCCGCGCACCGTGCACACCACCGGCAGGTGGGTGGTGTGCACGAGTTCGACGAGTCGGTGTGCGCCGTGCGGAACACGGCGAAGCAGGTGGCCGGTGCGTGGTTTTGCGCCATCGTCGGTGCCGGCCACCCAGTCGATGCCGGCGCAGAAATGCGCGCCGTGCCCGGCGAGGTGGATCGCGCGCAATCGGTCGTCGGTGGCCGCGGCGGTGAGCGCGGCGATCACGGTCTCGACCATTGTCGGGGTCAGTGCGTTACGCCGAGCCGGTCGGTCCAGGACGATCCGCAGCACGCCGCCGTTCTGCTCGGTTCGCACGATGCCGGTTCCGTCGTCCGACGTGGTCATCGGCCCTCCAACTGTGCCGGGCGGATCGTGGTGTCACCGATCACTACTGTGATAGATACAGTAGACAGTACCGTTGTGCTTCTGCCAAGGTGATCGGGGTGCGACACGGAATGAGGTCCGATGGAGATCCGGTTCGGTGAGCGTCCGCTCGACCAGACGGTCGCTGCGGCCGGGTTGCTGCGCCGACTCACCGGCCTGTTGCTGGCGCAGGAACATCCGCAGCGAGTGGTGGCCGAGATGCTCGACCGGCTCGGCAACTGGGAGCGCGAGCTCACGGCTACCGCGGCGCGGAACTTCGCCCCGCGGGTCGGTGCGGAACTCGACGACGGCGACCGCCGGGTCTATCTCGACCACGCGTTCGACATCGGTAGCTATAACCCGTGTTTCCCCGAGTACGGGTTCGAAACCACCGATCCGGCGGTAGCTGCGGGGAGGGTGGTCTTCCCGATCGCCTACGAGGGGCCGCCCGGTCTGGTGCACGGTGGATTCCTCGGTGTCTTTTTCGATTGTGTGGTGCAGCAGCACAATTGCGCGGTCGGCCGCACCGGGAAAACACGGTCGCTGACCGTCACCTACCGCCGGCCGACGCCGATCCTGGCCGAGCTGAGCTTCACGATCGAGCGCACCGACACGGGATCGGGGATCGAATCGGTTGCCGTGCTTCGGCACGATACCGAGCTGCTGTGCGAGGCACGGATCGAGACGGTTGCGGCGTCGCCGGATCGACTACGCGGCGCGCGGTACGGCCGACGCCGGGTCCGCGATCGAGCGTAGTTGTCCTACCTGAGCGCAGTCGTCCCAGAGCAGAGAATGAGGTTGCCGCGATGAGTGTTTCGACTGCCGCCGACGGCCGAGTGCAGTACGAGGTCGGCCCCGACGGCCGGATCGCCACCCTGACGCTGAACCATCCGGAGCGGCGCAACTCCTACGATGCCGCGATGCGGGACGGGATGGCCGGGTTTCTGGCCGCGGCTGCCGACGACGACGAGGTCACGGTGGTTCTGCTACGCGGGGCGGGCGGCGTGTTCAGCACCGGTGCCGACATGAACAACGCGTACGGCTGGTACGGGAAAGAAGATGCTGCGCAAGGGCGTCGGCCGAGCCAACGGCGACGCCTCACGGTCGACCGCAAGACGTTCGATTTCTATCACGAGTTTCTCGGTTACCCGAAGGTGACCGTGGCCGAGGTCGGTGGGTTTGCGCTCGGCGGCGGATTCGAGCTGGCGTTGATGGCCGATCTGGCCGTCGTGGCCGCAGACACGCGGATCGGTATGCCCGCCACCCGATTCCTCGGGCCGGCGCTGGGGAGCTTGCACATGTTCTTCCATCGCCTCGGCCCGGTGTTGGCGCGGCGGCTGCTACTCACCGGGGACATCGTCGAGGCCGGGTCGCTATCGCACCTCGGGGTGTTCACCGAGACCTGCGCGCCGGATCAGGTCACCGCACGGGCGCGTTACTGGGCGGAGAAGGCGGCGCGGATGCCGGCCGACGGTGTGGTGATCGCCAAGGAAGCGTTCCGTCTGGTCGAGCAGAGCCAGGCGTATCAGGGGGAAGAGGTGGCGAGCTACCTGTTCCACGCGTTCGGCACGAATCTGCAGTTCGGCGCCGACGAGTTCAATTTCGTGAAGGCCCGGGCACAGCACGGGACCAAGGAGGCATTTCGCTTGCGCGACGAACACTTTCACGTTCCGGAGCCGTGATCGACGGCGCAGGAAGAAGAGTGGCGGTCAGTTACCGGGGTCCAGCAAGCGGCCGGCATGATCGAGAATGCAATCCAAGCCGTACTCGAAGTTGTGATCGTCCGGTGCGCCGCTGCGGCGGCCCTTTGCCATGGCTTCGGCGAGCAACGGAGTGGTCTCCGGTTCGATGGTGATGTCGTCGTAGTAGGCCGATGCCCCTGCCTCGATCTCCTTGTTCTTGTCGTAGAGCCGCTGCAAGACCACCGAGCCGCGTACATGCAGGTTGATCGCGGAGTAGAGGTCGAACGCGGCGTCGACCGTGAAACCGGCCTTGACCAGGGTGGCAATCGCGCGTTCGATGCCCTGGGCACCCTGCCGCGCGGCGTCCCGGCTCAATGCCGAGCGGATCAGGATCAGGTCGGCCAGGATGGGATTGCCGAGGAAGGTCTCCCGCATGGTGCGCGCGTGGTTGCGGAGCGTCTCCCGCCAATGATCGGCCTCGACGAAGGGTGCAGCGAAGGCGTATCGGCTCAAGGCGCGGTCGGTCATCGCGTTGAGCAGATCGTCCTTCTTGCGGAAGTACCAGTAGATACTGGTGACACCGACATCGAGGTGGCGACCCAGCATCGGCATGCTCAAGCCGTCGATGGAAACCACTTCGGCGAGCTCGAACGCACCCTGGATGATGTCTTCGGGGTTGAGCGATCCGCGCTCGCGACGTTGTCGCTTAGCGGGCGCTGCGCGTTTCGGCATCGTTGTCCGGCTCACTTCCTCTGCGTCGGTATGTGCCCAATACCTTATCGGTGCCCGGAAGATCCCGCCGGATCCGGCGCCGGTCCGGGTAGCGGTGCACCGGTGAAGCTCGGTTCCCGCTTCGCCAGAAACGCAGCGAATGCTTCCAGAACATCGGGACCGGCCAGGTTGCTTGCCTGCGCTCGACTTTCGGCGGCGAGTGCCTCGTCGAGAGTGCGCTCGGCGCCGGCGATCAGCAATGCCTTGGTCTGCGCCAGTGCGGTCGGTGACCCGGCGGCCAGACGGTGCGCGAGATCGGCGACGAAGCCGTCGATTTCGGACTCGGAGCGAACCCAGGTGAGCAGTCCGAGCGCGTGCGCTTCGGCGGCGTCGATCGCGTCGGCCAGCATGGTGAGGCGTTTGGCCTGATGCAGGCCGATCAGCCGCGGCAGGATCCAGGAGCCGCCGCAATCCGGAGACAGCGCGCGTCGGGTGAAAACCTGACAGAAGCGAGCATCGGGTGTCGCGACGACGAAATCGCAACCGAGCGCCAGATTCCAGCCCGCGCCGTAGGCCGGTCCACGTACCTTGGCGACCGTCGGCACCGGCAGCTCGAAGAGCAGCCGGACGACCGCGTTGATCGACGTCATCTCCGCGGCCGGATCGGTGAACTCGGTGACCTCGGCCGCGCCGGACAGGTCCGCGCCGGCGGAGAAGGCGCCGCCGGCGCCGGTGAGCACCACCGCCCGGGCGGCGCCGGTGGCGATCCGGTCCAGTTCCCGACCGAGCGCGGCCCAGAGGGCGCGATCCAGTGCGTTCCTTCGTTGCGGGCGGTTGAGCGTGAGCGTGCACACGCCGTGTGCGTACTCGACGAGCAGGACCCGTTCGGCGCCGGTTTCGGGGTCACTCATCCGACCGACTCGAAGGTGATCGGAAGGCGGTTGGGGGAGCGAAACGGCTGACCGGCGATGTGCGGATCGCCGTCGGTGGTGAGCGTGATGCCGTGCACTCGATCCAACAGCCGCTCCAGCGCGACCCGGGTCTCCATCCGGGCCAGATGCAGGCCGAGGCACGTGTGTACGCCGGCGGTGAAGCTCAGATGGGGGATGCGCTTGCGGAAGATGTCGAACTCGCCGGGGCGTTCCCATCGCTGCTCGTCTCGATTCGCTGCGCCGAGGCAGATATCGAGAACGGCGCCGCGGGGCAGTCGGACACCGTCGAGTTCGGTGTCGGCGGTCACCGTGCGCTGCACCAGGGTGAGCGGCGTCTCGTACCGTAGGCCCTCCTCGATCGCCGCGCTGATCAGCTCTCGGTTGCGCCGGACCGCGGCGAACTGGTCCGGGTGGGTGAGCAACAGGTACAGCAGGTTCCCCGAGGATCGGTAGGTGGTCTCCAAACCCGCCGGCAGCAGCAGCCGCAGGAAGGAGTAGATCGCTTCGTCGGTCAGCTTCTCCCCGTCGATCTCGGCGGCTACCAGGTCGCCGATGATGTCCGACGTCGGCGTTGCCCGTCGCCGGTCGATCTGAGCTTGGAAATACTCCTGCAGGGCGGTCGACGCCGTGAATGCGCGCTGGACGTCGGCGGTGTAGTTGATGATCTCGACCGCGTGTTTGCGGAAGAACGGCAGATCGTCCTCGGGCAGGCCGAGCAGCCGGGCGATCACCCGGGTCGGGAACTCGAAGGTGAACTCGCGCACCAGATCCGCGCGGTCGCGATCGGCGAACTCGTCGATCAGTTGGTCGCAGATCGGCCGGACGATCTCGGGTTCCCAGGCGTGCAGCGACTGTGGCCGGAACGCCGCGGCGACCAGATTCCGGTGGGCTTTGTGCACGTCGCCGTGCATCGCCAGAATCGTCGGGCCGATGAATACTCCGATGGTCGAGTCGTACAGCCGGGAGCTGTAGGTGCGGTCGTCGCGCAACGCACTGTTCACCGCCGCGTAGGACAACGCCGACCAGGACTGCCGCGGCCGGAACTGCTCGGGTGTGCGGGAATAGTCCATCACCGTGCCCGGGACGACACCGCCCAGCCGCCGCCGCGCCGCGAAGTACGGATACGGGTCGCGGGGGTCCAAGGTCGGCTCGGTGGTGGTCGGGTCGTCCCGTACGGGGGTGTCCACAGTTCACCTCTTCGGCGGCGGATGAGCCCGCTCTCGATACTCTTACGGAATAGCTGACAGTAAGGTTGACTATAAGTGACCTCGACAGTCGAGACAACGAGGCCTCGAGGCCGGACCGGAGCAGGTGCCATGGACAGCAGTGCCAGCAACATGGACGCGCCGTGAACGCGGACAGCTGGAAGGAGACGCTGGCGGATCTCGAGTTCCGACGGGACCGGTCGGCCGCGATGGGCGGCCCGGAGCGAGTCGCCCGGCATCGGAGCAAAGGAAAGCTGGATGCCCGTGCTCGAATCGAGTACCTGCTCGATCCCGGTTCGTTCCAGGAGTTCGGCACCCTGGTCGGCGGCGAGGTGGCGGCCGACGCGGTCGTCGCGGGTTCCGGGTTGATCGACGGGGTTCCGGTGATGGTGGGTGCCGAGGACTTCACCACGTTGGCCGGGTCGATCGCGCCCGGGGGCAATGCCAAGCGGTATCGGCTGGCCGAGTTGGCGGTGCGCCACAAGATACCGTTGGTGATGCTGTTGGAAGGTGCCGGATTCCGGCCGACCGGTGCACATTACGGCCGGACCCCGACCGATCTGCTCGCCCAGGCCCGGTGTTCGGGTCGGGTTCCGGTGGTGACCGGAGTGCTCGGCGCCTCGGCCGGACACGGGGCGTTGGTCGCGCCGGTCTCGGACTTCTCGATCATGAGCCGGCAGGGCGCGATCTTCACCGCGGGCCCGCCGGTGGTGCACGAGTCGACCGGCGAGCGGATCAGCAAGGAGGACCTGGGCGGTCCGGACGTCGCCATCCCGAGTGGGCTGATCCACAACCTGGCCGACACCGACGAGGACGCACTCGACGATATCCGGCGTTATCTCGGCTACTTTCCGTCCAGCGCCTGGTCGTACCCGCCGGCGTTGCTGTCCGACGAGACGACCGAACCCAGGGCGACGCCGGAGCTGTTGGACATCGTCTCGCGGGACAACCGGGCGAGCTACGACATGCGGCAGGTGCTCGACGTGGTTCTGGACACGCCGGACTGGTTCGAGGTGCAGCCGGGCTACGGCGATGCGATCGTCTGCGCGCTCGCCCATCTGGGTGGCCATCCGGTCGCTGTCGTTGCCAATCAGCCCGATGTGTGGGCCGGCTCGATCGACGCTGCGGCGGCCGCGAAGGCCGCGCACTTCATCTCGGTGGCCGATTCGTTCCACCTGCCGCTGGTGTTCCTCGCCGACAACCCCGGCATGTTGCCCGGACGAGAGTCGGAGCGGGCCGGGGTGCTGCGGGCCGGCGCCCGGATGTTCGTCGCGCAGACCACGGCTACCACCCTCAAACTGCACGTCACGCTGCGTAAGGCCTATGGGTTCGGCTCGATGGTGATGTCGCTCATCGGCTTCGACAACCAGGCTGCGGCCTACGCCTGGCCGGGCGCCACCATGGGTGCGATGAGCGCGGCGGCGTTGGGACTGGCGTCCGGTGCCACGGAGGATGTCGCGGCGAAACTTCGCGAGTTCGAGCTGTTGGCGTCCTATCACTCGGCCGAGCACATGGGTTTCGACGAGCTGATCCAGCCCGACGAGACCCGAGATGCGCTGTTGATCGCGTTGCGCCGCGGCATCTTCACGCGCCAGGCGGCGCCTGAGCCGGTCCTGCGTACGGCGATTCTGCCGTAGCCGGATCACCCGGCGGCATACCCCGCCGAGCCTGGTCGGTCATCGCGGTGTCGGGGCGCGGAATTACCCTCGATCCGAGGTTCGCAAAGCCGACGCGAGGAGTTCACCGATGACGGATCCCCAGCAGTACGAGCCGGGCAACGACGCCACTCCGAATCTCCGCAAGGCCGGTGCCGATTCCGAACCGACCCAGCCGTACGACCCGGCCCAGCCTTACCAGCCGACGCAGCCTTACCAGCCGACGCAGCCGTACAGTCCGGCCCAGCCGTACGGTCACGACGTCGAGCCGCCGCCGCCCTACGGCCCGCCGCCCGGCTATCCGACGGACCAGGGCTATCCGCCGCAACCGGGCTACCCGCCGCAGCCCGGTTATCCGCCGCAGCCGGGATATCCGCAACCCGGATATCCCGCCCCGCCCGGCTATCCGGTGCAGCCGGACTACGGCTACGGTGCGCCGCCCGGATACAACCCGAACGATCCCGAAGCGCCGTATGGCCGCGACCCGCTGACCGGCGTGCCGTACTCGGACAAACAGAAGCTGGTCGCGGGTTTGCTCGGGATCCTGCTCGGCTTCGTCGGTGCCGGTCGGTTCTACCTGAACCAGCCCGGCATGGCGATCGCGCAGCTCGTGGTGACCTGGCTCACCTGCGGCATCGGCGGAATCTGGCCCTTGATCGACGGGATCATGATGCTGACCGGAAGCGTGAAAGACCGGTACGGCCGGCCGTTGCGGGACAACTGAACGACGCCGGACGCGGACGTCGCGTCCGGCATCGGCGGTGGTCGTTTCCCCGCCGCCGGGCCTTGTGCCGACCAATACTGATAGGTATACAGTAGATATATCTATTCGGTTTACGGCAGCTGGCCCGTGCCGGGACGAAAGGATCCGCCGATGCCCGAGCTGGCCTACCAGGCGATCGACACGGACAACCACTATTACGAGACCCTCGACGCGTTCACCCGGCATCTACCGCGGGAGTTCAAGCGCCGGGGCGTGCAGATCGTGCAGGCCGGCAAGCACGCGACGACGATCATCGGGAACCGGGTGAGCCGGTTCATTCCGAATCCCACCTTCGACCCGATCATCGTTCCGGGATGTCTGGACCTGATGTTTCGGGGGCAGGTGCCGGAAGGAGTGGATCCGGCATCACTGATGCAGGTGGAACAGCTGGAACTGCGTCCCGAGTACCGTGATCGGGCTGCTCGGGCGGCGGTGGTCGAGCAGCAGGGCATCGAGACGGTGTTCATGTTCCCCACCTTCGGGTGTGGGGTGGAAGCGGCGCTGCGCGACGACATCCCCGCGACGATGGCCTCGTTGCACGCGTTCAACCGGTGGTTGGACGAGGATTGGGGCTTCGACCGCCCGGATCATCGGATTCTGTCGGCGCCGATGATCTCGTTGGCCGATCCGGGTGCGGCCGCCGCCGAGGTGGACTTCGTGCTGGAGCGGGGCGCGAAGCTGGTCCATGTCCGGCCTGCTCCGGTGCCCGGTGTCGGCAAGCCGCGCTCGCTGGGGGACCCGGTGCACGACCCGGTGTGGGCGCGGATTGCCGAGGCCGGTATCCCGGTGGCCTTCCATCTCGGTGACAGTGGCTATCTCCAGCTCGCGGCCATGTGGGGCGGCAAGGACACGTTCGAGCCGTTCGGCCCGGGCGACGCCCTGGACAAGATCGTGGTGGACGACCGAGCGATCCACGACACGATGGCCTCGTTGATCGTTCACGGCGTGTTCGATCGGCACCCGCGGCTGCGGGTGGCCAGTATCGAGAACGGATCGGATTTCGTACACCGATTGTCGAAGCGGATGACCAAGCTGGCCAACCAGTCTCCGCGATCGTTCCCGAACGATCCGGTGGCGACGTTGCGCGAGCACGTCTGGGTGGCGCCGTACTACGAGGACGACCTACCTGCCTTGGCCGAGCGGATCGGGGTCGAGCGCATCCTGTTCGGCTCGGACTGGCCGCATGGCGAGGGGCTGGCTGAACCACTGGATTTCGTCGCCGAGCTGGCCGCTTTCGATGCCGGTGATGTTCGGAAGATGATGCGTGACAACGCGCTCGACTTTCTCGGCGTACCGGTCGCGGCACCGGCCGGCCGCTAGCGAATCGGTCGGTGCGGTGACCGAATGGGCCATCGGGCAAGTGCTCGATGCGGTAGCGAGCGCGGTGCCGGATCGGGTGATGACCGTCTGCGGTGACCGCCGCAGCACCTTCGCCGAATCCGCAGTGCGGACCCGCCGCTGGGCGAACTTCTTGGCCGACCGCGGCCTCGGGGTGAACCGGGACGACGCCGAGCGGCAGCGGTGGGAGTGTGGGCAGGATCGGGTCGCGCTGCTGTTGCGCAACGATCTGTATCTCGATGTGCTGCTCGGTTGCCTCAAGGCACGCACGGTGCCGGTCAACGTCAACCCGAGCTACACCGCACCCGAGATCGCCGATCTGGTCGGTTACCTGCGGCCGAGCGCAGTGGTATACCACCGCGGTGTCGGACCGGTGCTGAACGAGGCGGTGCCGGACCGGTCCGGGCTGCTGTCGGTCGTGCTGGACGACGGCAGCGATGCACCCGAGTTGCCCGACGCGGTGCCGTTCGCGCACGCGCTGGAATGCGGCGACCCGGACCGGGTGATCGAGACCTCGCCGGACGATCTGGCGATGTTGTGCACCGGGGGGACGACCGGCCGGCCGAAGGGCGTGCTGTGGCGGCAGGCCGATCTCTATGTCTCGGCGATGAACGGTGCCGACCACGAATCGATGTCGGTGCTGCACGACTTCGCGCAGCTGACCGGGCAGTCGTGGTTCGCGGTGTCGCCGCTGTCGCATGCCGCCGGCGTGTTCACTGCTTGCGCGGGTCTGTTGGCGGGGCAGACGATCGTGCTCTACGACGACCGGGAGCGCTTCGACGCCGGCCGCGCACTGGTCGTCGCCGAGCAGGAACGGGTCGCGCTGATGACCATCGTCGGTGACGCTTATGCCGGGCCGCTGGTCGCCGAACTACGCCGGCGACACTACGACCTGTCGGGATTGTTCGGCATCGGGACCGGCGGCGCGGCGACCAATCCGGTGTATCGCCGAGCCCTGCTGGAACTGTTGCCGCACGTCACGCTGATCGAGGGATACGGATCGTCGGAGACCGGTGGGATGGGGTTCGGCCGCAGCACTCGGGGAGCCGAGGTCGAGACCTTCGCGCCGATGCCGGGTGGGGCCGCGATCTCCGCCGACCGGACCCGGTTCCTGCAGCCGGGCGACGAGGAGATCGGCTGGGCGGCAAGGATCGGCCGGGTTCCGATGGGGTATCTCGACGACCGCGAGGCGACCCTGCGTACCTTCCCGGAGATCGACGGGCAGCGAGTCGCGGTACCCGGAGACCGGGTGCAGTTGGCGGCCGACGGCACCATCCGGCTGTTCGGCCGGGACGCGCTGGTGATCAATACCGGCGGCGAAAAGGTGTTCGTCGAAGAGGTCGAAGAAGTCCTGCGGGCGATCCCGGAGATCGTCGACGCCCTGGTGGTCGGTCGACCGAGTCGGCGCTGGGGCACCGAGGTTGTCGCGCTGATCTGCGGCGCGCCGATCGCCGCGGAGCTGCTCCGGTCGCGGTGCCGGGAACGGCTGGCCGGATACAAGGTGCCCAAAGACTTTCTGGCGGTCCCGGAGATTCGTCGGCTGGGTAACGGCAAGCCCGACTATCGGTGGGCGCGCGCCCGGGCCGCCGCGGCAGGAACGGAGTCCCGGCCGTGACCAAGGTGATCGATTGCTTGGTCAACGTGCACTTCGGCGAGACCGAGCAGCAGCCGGACTGGATGCTGAAGGTGCGCGACGACTACTTCAAGGGTCCGAAATCGATGTTCGCGCAGCCGGACCTGGGGCAACTGCTGGACGAGATGGACGAGCTGGGGGTGGCGCGAGCGATCTTGATGTACAACATGGTCCGGCCCTCGGCCACCGCGTTGAAGTTCACCACGGCCCGGCCGGACCGATTCGCGCTCGCGGTCAACGGGGTGGATCTGCTGCGGCCGGTAGCGACGCTGCGAACGCTGACTGCGCTGGTCGCGGATCTGCCGGTGGTGTACACCACGGTCGGTGCCAGCTTCTGGGGCGACGGCCGTTATCCGCCCAGCGATGCGGTCTATTACCCGCTGTACTACAAATGCGCCGAGCTGGGCCTGCCGCTGTGCATGAACACCGGGATTCCGGGTCCGCCCATTCCCGGCGAGGTACAGCACCCGATCCACCTCGATCTGGTCTGCGTGCGTTTCCCGGAACTGAAGCTGTGCATGATCCACGGTGCCGATCCGTGGTGGGACGTAGCGATCCGGCTGCTGATCAAGTACGCCAACCTGCGGCTGATGACGTCGGCGTGGTCGCCGAAGCGACTGCCCGACAGTTTGATCCACTACATGCGCAGCCGCGGCTCGGACAAGGTGATCTTCGGCTCGGACTGGCCGGTGCTGTCGATGCGCCGAGTGGTACCCGAGGCGCTGGCGTTGGACCTGCCCGACGACGTGCGCGAGAAGTATCTCTATGCCAATGCACGGGACTTCTTCTTCGGCGACCGAATCCCGCCCGCCTGAGCAGCCTGGAGAGCACCCCATGGACCGTTACGAACTGCGCCGGCAGGACTACAGCCTGTCCGCCGATCAGGCCGAACTGCAGGCCGGGTACGCCAAGTTCTGCCGCAGCCGTTGCCCACTCGAGTCGGTACGCGCGGCGGAGAGCACCGGTTTCGACAAGAACCTGTGGGAGCGACTGTGCGATACCGGTGCGGTCGACATGGCGTTGCCCGAATCGGCCGGCGGTGACGGCGCCGGGCTGGTCGAACTGTCTCTGGTCGCCGAAGAGTTGGGCCGGGTGCTGGCTCCGGTGCCGTGGATCGAGCACGTCGTCGCGGCGCGCCTGCTGGCGCGGCTCGGCAGCGCCTCGGTGGAGACCGACGTCGTACGCGGGCGGCGCATCGTGGCGGTCGATCCGAATCCGGCGCCCCGCCCGGGTCCGCGGCTGGTATCGGCTGGTGCGGCGGCCGACGAGATCATCGTGCCGACGGGGTCCGACGTGCTCCGACTGAGCTTCGACACCCGGCCGGCCCGGGTGGACAACATCGGCATGTTGCCGATGGCCTGGATCGATCCGGCACGCGCGGACGCGAGCACGGTGCTGGCAAGCGGGCCGGACGCGACGGCGGCGTATCGCCGGGCGCTGGACGAGTGGCGGGTTCTCAGTGCTGCTGCTCTGGTCGGACTGCTCGACGAAACCCTCCGCATCGCTGCAGAGTTCGCCACCACCCGGTACACGCTCGGCATCCCGATCGGATCGTTGCAGGCGATCTCGCACCCACTGGCGAACATCGCGATCGTGGTGAATGCCGCGCGCAACCTGACCCGCCGGGCGGCCTGGTTCCTCGAGTACGAGCCGGACTACCAACCGGAACTGCCCGCGGCGGCGTTCGTCTACCTCACCGGGGAAGCGCCGGCAGCGGCGACCATGGCGGTCCAGGTGCAGGGCGGGCTGGGGGTAGCCGCCGAGTCGGCGGCATCGGCCTACCTGGTTCGGGCTCGCGGCTGGTCGCTGGCCGGCGGCGATCCCGCTCTGCACGCCGTCGAGATCGTGACCGGGCGCGAAGCCGCGAACTGTCGGGCCTAGGAGGAGTTGACGATGAACTTCGAGCGGGTGGAACTGTCCGAGTCGGATGCCGAGTTCCGCGACGAGGTCGATGCGTTCCTGGCCGAGCACGTGACCGACGAGGTGCGTCGTCGGGATCGCGAGACCGGGGACAACTTCGACGAGGGCCTGCATCAGGCGATGGCCGCGGCGGGTTGGTTGGCCGCCGAGCTCGGCATGCCCGGCGGTCCGGAGCTGGATCGGTTGCGGCGACGGTTGTGGGATCTGTCCAAGCGGCGGGCCGAGGTGCCCTGGGTGACCTGGGGGACAACGGCGATCGTGGTGCCGTCGGTCCGCAACCACGGCTCGAGGGAACTGCAGGAGGAGGTACTGCCCGGAGTCCTCGATGGTTCGGTCCGGCTGTGTTTGGGCTATACCGAGCCCGACGGTGGCTCCGACGTCGCGACCTGCCGGACCCGGGCGGTCCGCGCCGGTGACGAGTGGGTGATCAACGGCGCCAAGATGTTCACCACCGGTGCGCACAACTGCCGGTATGTCTTCCTGATCACCAATACCGATCCGGAGGCGCCGAAACACAAGAGCCTGACCATGTTCCTGGTACCGCTGGATACGCCGGGAGTCGAGATCCAGGGATTGCGCACGGTGGACGGCGACCGGACGAACATCGTGTACTACAGCGACGTTCGAGTTCCCGACCGCTATCGGCTGGGCGAGGTGAACCAGGGCTGGAGTGTGCTACTGGGCCCGCTGAACGAGGAACACGGTGTCGTCGGTGCCGCAGCCGACGGTCTGCAGGACGTGTCGATCCTGACCCACCAGGGGCTGACCATGGCCACGGTGGTCGACCGGGTGAGCGGTCTCGCCGCCGGGCGGATAGCCGAGGATCGTTCGGCGGCCTATCGGCTCGGCCGCAGTGTCGCCAAGGTGGAGGCGGCGTTGAGCGCCCCGCACATGTTCGGCCGGGTAGCGCTGGCCCAGACGATGCGAGACATCGCCCCCGACCTGATGGATGTGCTCGGCCCGACTGCCGCACTGCCGTCCGGCCCGGACGGTCCCGCCGATGCCGGCTATCTGTATCGATGGGCGCCACTGTGCGGCATCTACGGCGGCACGCTGGAGGTGTTCCGGAACATGATCGCCCAGCACGTGCTCGGCCTCGGCCGACCCGCGTACGGGCGCTCGAAGCCGAAGGTCGGGGCGGCGGCCGGCTGACCGGGGCCCGGTCGTGCGATACGTTCTCGAGTATCCGAGCGAGCAGTCGGCTGCGTCGGACGATTTCCTGCGTCCCGAGGTGATCCGGGAGGTATCGTGCCGCGCCGAGGAGATCGGCTGCGCGGCAATCGCATTGAGCGAGCATCCGGCGCCTTCGGTGAAATGGCGGCGGGCCGGCGGACACGAGACATTGGACCCGATCGCCGTGCTCGGCTTCGTTGCCGGGGTGACCACCCGGCTGCGCTTGCTGACCAACCTCTACGTGCTGCCGTTCCGCAACCCGTATCTGTCGGCGAAGGCGCTGGGCACCATCGACATCGTGTCCGGTGGTCGGCTGATCGCCGGGGTCGGCGCCGGTTACCTACGATCCGAATTCGCCGCGCTCGGGGTCGATCACGAGCGCCGGGCCGCGCTGTTCGACGAGGCGTTGGCAGCGTTGCAGGCGATCTGGATCGAACCGGCGGCACCGGTGTCCGGCGTGGGTTTCGCCGCTCCGGGTCGAGTGTGGCTCCGCCGACCGGTGCAGCAGCCGCATCCACCGATCTGGATCGGTGGTAACGGCGCGGCGGCGATCCGCCGGGTGACCGAGTACGGCGCCGGCTGGATGCCGATCATCGCCGACACCCGGCTGGCGGCGACGATGCGTACCGCGGCACTGGAGTCGGCCGAGCAGTTCGGCGCTGCGGTCGATCGGTTGCGTACCCGGCTCGAAGCGGCCGGACGGGATCCGAGCGCGGTCGAGATCCAGGTGGTCTGTCCGCACTTCGCCTTTGCCGACACCGGCAGCGTACGCACTGCCCGAGCTATCCTGGCGGACTTGGCAAACCGGGGCGCGACCACGGCTTTGATCCATGCCGATGCGGCGAATCCGGCTGCGACGGCGGCGTTCCTCGATCGGTTCGGCGAAGCATTTCTGTAGGCGGGCCGGATCGGTCCACGACATCGGGAGGATCCGATGAAGGTTCCCTTCACCTGGAAGGTCACCGGTTGGTTCATGATCGGTTGGTCGGCCGAGTTCCCGCCCGGCGAGGTCCGTCCGCTGCACTACTTCGGCGAGGACCTCGTGGCCTACCGCGGCGCGGACGGCGCCGTGCATGTGCTCACCGGGCATTGTCGGCATCTGGGCGCGCATATCGGCCACGGTGGCAAGGTCGTCGGTGATTGCGTCGAATGCCCGTTCCACGGTTGGCGCTGGGGGCCGGATGGCCGAAACAAGCACATTCCCGGTGAGAATCGGGTGAACAAGGTGCTCACGCTGCGCTCCTATCCGGTGCAGGAGCAGAACGGCTGCGTGTTCCTGTGGCACCAGCCCGACGGTAGACCGCCGAGCTGGTCGATGCCCGACATCCTCGGCCTGTTCCCGGACCTGCAAACCGATCCGACCGCGTTCTATCGGCCGTACCCGGAGTTCTCCCGGAAGGCCGAGCGGGAACCGGTACATCCGCAGGTGGTCCTGGAGAACGGTCCGGACAGCGCACATTTCCGGTACGTGCATCGAGCCACCGTGACGCCACGGATGCTCGATTGGCATGTTGCCGAACACACCTGGAACTTCTTGACCGGCTGGCCGGACGTGCGCAGCGACGACCCGGACGCGATGGCGCTGCGGATTCACGCGCAGATGTTCGGCTTGGGGGGTTCGATCAGTGCGTTCGAGGGCTCGGCCCGGCATCGGCTGATCTTCGCCTGCACCCCGGTCGACGACGAGAGCTCGGACCTGTTCTATTCCATCTGGTGGCCCAAACTGCCCGGCGACGACTCCGACGTGCCCCCGCCGGAGGTTCGGCAGCGGGTCGAGAAGCAGTACCTGATCACCGTTTGGGACGACCTGAGCATTTGGCGCTACCAGCGCTACGTCGAACATCCGGCGCTGTCCGCGCAGGACGCCAAGCCCTACCTGTCGTTGCGGAAGTGGGCCACCCAGTTCTACGACATACCAGCCTGAGCCGTCACCGGAGTTGCCGCGGTCAGAGGACGGCGCCGGCGTCCTTGGCTGCGATGATCTGATCCCAATCCATCCCGAGCTCGAGCAGGATCTCTTCGGTGTGCTCGCCGTACTCCGGGGCTCGGGTCGGTGGCGGCGGGGTCTCGTCGAACTGCACCGGCGCGCTCACCGTGCGGTACTGCTGACCGGCGTCGTCGGTAACGGTCAGGAAGTAGCCGTTGGCCTGGGCCTGCGGATCGTCGAGCACTTCGCGGGGGGTCGCGATGGTGGCCCAGACGCCGGGCTCGTTCGCCAGCGCCTGCTGCCAGTGCGACAGATCGTGCTCGGCGAAGGTGTGCCGCAGTTCCGCGGTCGCCGCCTCCTGGTTGACGACGAGGTTGGCCAGCGGCGTGAATCGCTCGTCCACGCCGAGGTCCGGCCGGCCGATCCGCTCGCAGAAGCCGCGCCAGAAGCGGTCCGCCTGGAGCAGCACCAGCTGGACCCAGCGTCCGTCCCGGGTGCGGTATCGGTTCACCGCCGGGTTCGGCGCGGTGCCGGCGGGCCCGACCGGAATCCGGTCGATGCCGAAGTAGTCGGCAGCCGCGATATCCGGCGCCACCGCCCACATTCCCTGGGCCAGCAGCGAACTGTCCACGATCGGGGCATGTCCGGTGCGTTCGCGGTGGAACAGTGCCGCGGCGATCCCGCCGGCCAGGGTGATGCCGCCCTGGAGGTCGCCGAACGCCGGGGTCTGGGTCACCGGGAACTCCTGATCAGCGACCGTGAGCGCGTGTGCAACCCCGGCTCGGGCCAGATAACTCGCGGCGTCGAAACCACCCCGGTCCTTCTCCGGGCCGCGGCTACCCTGGCCACTGCCGCGCGCAATGATCACGTCCGGGTTGAACTCCCGGATCTGTGGCACGGTCAGGCCGGCGCGCGCCAACGGTCCCGGCAGCCAATTGGTCAGGAACACATCGGCCCGGCCGAGCAGCTCGCCCAGGATCGTGCGACCCATCGCCGACTTGATGTCCACCCCGATGCTGCGTTTGCCGTGGTTGCCGATCTCCATCAGCACGCTCGCGTGGACCCGGGAATCGGCCGGATCGAGCCCGCCGACGATCAGGTTGCGGCACGGGTCGCCGCCCCGGACATCCTCGACCTTGATCACGTCGGCGCCCCAGTCGGACAGTGCCGCACCGGCACTGGGGACATACGTCCATGAGGCCAGCTCCACCACCGTGACCCCGTCGAGCAGACCCGACATCGTCGCTCCTTACTTCGGCAGGCATTGCAAAGTACTATACGGTAAGAGTTACAGTTGGAAGCCCTACAGCGGCTGTCGTGCCTGTCGAGGAGAACCGGTGAGCGATGTCCTCGGAGCCGGAGATGCGCCCGTCTGCGCGGTTGTCGAGCGGGCGGCGAGGCGGCGTGAGCACCGGATGTTGATCGGTGGCCGACTGCGCGACGCGGCCCACGGTGCCGAGTTCGCCAATGTCGCGCCGGCGACCGGACAGTTGCTCGGCAGCACGGCGGATGCGGCGGCCGGCGATATGGAGCAGGCGATCGCGGCGGCGCGGCACGCCTTCGACCACACCGACTGGGCGGTGAACCGACCGTTGCGGCGGCGTTGTCTGGATCAACTGCAGCTGGCGTTGGAGCGTGAACAAGCCGACCTGGGCGAGGAATTGGTCGCCGAAGCGGGCTGCCCGATACTTACCCTGGGGAATGCGCAGCTGGCCTGGCCACTGGCGGAGGCGTTGCGGTATCCGGCTCGGCTGATCGAGGAGTTCGAGTGGGAGCGGCTGCTCACCGGAGCCGGCCTCTTCGGTCCGCGCAATGTTCGCACGGTGGTGCAATCGCCGGTCGGCGTCGTCGCTGCGATCTGCCCGAGCAACTTCCCGGTCGAGGTGATGCTGAACAAGTTGGGTCCGGCACTCGCGGCCGGGAATACGGTGGTGCTCAAGCCGGACCCGCACACCCCGTGGAACGCTACCCGGCTGGGCCGGTTGGTAGCCGAGCACACCGACTTTCCGGCCGGCGTGGTCAATGTGGTGCCCACCTCCTCGAATGCGGTGGCCAACCTGCTGGCCACCGATCCGCGGGTGGACCTGATCTCGTTCACCGGATCGACGGCGGTCGGCCGAGCTCTGATGCGCACGGCAGCGGACACGATGAAACGCACCTTTCTGGAGCTCGGCGGCAAGTCGGCGCTCATCGTTCTCGATGACGCCCGGCCCGCCGCCGTAATCCAGAGCGCGGTGGGGGTTTGCGTGCATGCCGGCCAGGCCTGCGCGGCGACGAGTCGGATGCTGGTGCCGCGAAAAATCTTCGACGAGGTCGTCGATCAGGTCGGCGCCGCGTACGCCGCCGTTCCGGTAGGGGATCCGGCGCACTCGGACACCCTGGTCGGGCCGCTGGTCAGCGCCGCGCAACGACGGCGGGTGCTCGATGCCTGCGCGCAGGGAGTCCGCGACGGTGCACGATTGATCACGGGGGGCGGGACGGTGTCCGGACTCGCCCCACACCTGCGAGACGGATTCTTCGTCCAGCCGACCGTATTCGCCTGCGCAGACAGCTCGCTGCCGATAACGCAGGAGGAGATCTTCGGTCCGGTCGTGGTGGTATTGCCGCACGACGGCGACGACGACGCGGTGCGGTTGGCCAACGACAGCAGGTACGGCCTGGCTGGGGCGGTCCTGGCCGGCGACCCGGACCGGGCGATGGCGGTCGCCCGACGGGTGCGGACGGGGGCGATCGGGGTCAACGGCGGAATGTACTACGGCGCCGACGCTCCGTTCGGCGGGGTGAAACAGAGCGGTCATGGTCGGCAGGGCGGACTCGAAGGCTTCCAACAGTATTTGGAAACCACGACGATCGGTTACCGCACACCGCGGGAATGAACGACTGCGGTGACGAACAACTGCGGTGACGAACGACGGAGGAGACGTCGATGACGACTCGAACTGCGCACCACGCGGCCCGGGCGCTCGCCGATCCGGCGACCTACACCGACGAGTCGGCGCTGCATGCCGGGCTCGCCCGGCTCCGCGCCGAGGCGCCGGTGTCCTGGGTCGACGTGCCCGACTACCGGCCGTTCTGGGTGATATCACGGCACCAGGACGTGATGGCGATCGAACGGGCCAACATGACGTTTACCAATTGGCCACGGCCGGTGCTGTTCACCGAGGCGGCCGACCAGCTCAGCGAGGCGGGCATCATCCGGACGCTGATCCACATGGATGACCCGCAGCATCGCGTCGTGCGAGCGATCGCCGCCGACTGGTTCGGGCCCAAGGAGATGCGGGCGATGCGGGCACGGATCGACGAGCTCGCGCACCGATTCGTCGATACGATGGCCGCCGCCGGCCCGGAGTGTGACTTCGTTCGCGAGGTAGCGGTCAATTACCCGCTCTACGTAATTCTTTCGCTTCTCGGGTTGCCGGAGTCGGACTTCCCGCGGATGCTGACGCTGACTCAGGAGTTGTTCGGTGGCGACGACGCCGAGCTGCAACGGGGCGAGGCGTTGGAAGATCAGACCGCGGCCCTGCTCGATATGTTCGAGTACTTCAACGCCCTCACCCGAGCCCGGCGAGAACACCCCACCGGCGACCTGGCTTCGGCCATCGCCAATGCCCGAATCGACGGTGAACCGCTCTCGGATGTGGAAACGGCGTCCTACTACGCGATCATCGCCACTGCCGGCCACGACACCACCAGCGCGACGATCGCCGGAGGTCTCCACGCTCTGCTCCAGCATCCGGACCAGCGCGAGCGGCTCCGCGACGATCCCGGTCTGCTGCCGTCGGCGACCGAGGAGATGATTCGCTGGGTTACCCCGGTCAAGGCCTTCATGCGCACCGCCATAGTGGATACCACCGTTCGTGGGGTGCCGGTGGCGGCCGGCGAATCGTTGCTGTTGTCCTACCCGTCGGCGAACCGGGACGAAGAGATCTTCGTCGACCCGTTCCGGTTCGATGTCGGGCGCAGTCCGAACAAGCACCTGGCCTTCGGCTTCGGCGTTCACTTCTGCCTCGGCGCGGCGTTGGCCCGACTGGAGGTGAGCAGCTTCTTTCGCGAGTTGTTGCCTCGCCTGGACGCCATCGAGGCGACCGGTTCGGCGGAATACATCGCGACGACCTTCGTCGGCGGGCTCAAACATCTGCCGGTCCGGTACTCGATGCGACCGCGTCCCGGATATCCCGGGTGAGCCCGCCGGCATCGTCCACAGTCCGTGCCCTCGGCTTCGCCGCAGTCGAATCGGCGCGCGTCGTGGCCGATCGGGCGGTCGGCGGCCGCGCGTCGATCCCGTTGCGGATCGATCGACTGACCCCGACCCGGCTGGCCGACGTGCTCGGGTTGTCGCCGAAGGCGATCCGGTCGCTGCGGATCCTCGATGCCGACTCCGGTACCGCCGCGCGTGCGCGGATCGCCGTGGACTCCGATGCAGACCTGCCGAAGTCGTTGTTCGTGAAGTTGCCGCCGCACGACTTCGGACAACAGGTGTTGCTGAATCTCTTCCGCCTGGGTGCCCGAGAGGTCCTCGTCTACCGTGCGCTCGGCGCCGCCGCGCCGGTGCGGGTGCCGCGATGCTACGCGGCGCGACATGATCCGGTCCGCAAGCGTTCGCTGCTGATCCTCGAAGATCTCTCCGGCCGAGCCGAGTTCCGGACCTGTGTGGACACGGTGACCCGAGCCGAAGCCGAGGCTGTCGTCGACGCGCTTGCCGACCTGCACGCGCGGTTCTGGGCCACCGATCGATTCGTCGGCGACCTGCGCCCCCTGGCCGCCCGCTCGGCGGCCGAGATCGCGGTAGGCGACCTGATCCGGCGGTATCTGTTGGGTCGGCTCACCGGGCCCATCGCCGACCTGGTCCCACCGGAGACGAAGCGGGCGTGCCGGATGTTCTTCGAACGCAGCGCCGATATCGACCGGTTCTGGGCGGCGCAGCCGCAGACCCTGACCCACGGTGACCCCCATCTGGGCAATCTGTTCGTCGAGGCCGGCGTGCCGGGATTTCTGGACTGGCAGGTCGCGTCCGCCGGTGTGGGTATCCGCGATGTCGCCTACTTCGCGACCGCGTCGGTGGAACCCGGCCTGCTCCGCCGGATCGAGCGGGACCTGGTCCGGCGCTACGCCGCACGGCTGGAGCGGGCGGGCATCGCGGTCGCCGGTGACCGATTGTGGACCTTGTACGTCGCCGCGCTCACCGAGCCGCTGTTGGCCTTTGTGTGCACGGCGGCGGCCGGGGATCGGATGCAGCCGTTCGCGGTCTCCCAGGTAGGTGTCGAGCGCGCCGTCGCGGCGGTTACCGCGTACGACAGTTTCGCTGTCCTGGCCGAGCTGATCGGGCCGGATTCTGCCCGCTGAACGAGCAGAATCCGCCCTTCGTCACCGTCCGCCCGACTGGCGGGCCTCGCGTTCCTCCTTGTTCCGGACGAGTTGCCGGAAGCCGATGCGCGGATACTCCGGCTCGGGCTGGACCCCCCACTCGTCCTGGGCGGTGGTTCGGCCGGCGCCCTCGGGCCGGCCGCCGAACGGCGGGCCGTGTAATGGGTAGGGGTACTCGCATTCGGCGGTCTCGTCCGACCAGCGCACCTTCATCAGCTCGTCGCAGATCTCGGTGAGCGACAGTGTGGGAAAGCCGTACCAGATCGCCAGCGCGGGAACGGTGAACGATCCTTCGACGACGAGGACGACCAGACAGACCAGGATGCCGCGTTTGAGCCAGCTGTGCATCCGGGCGAAGTGGCTGGTGGTGCCGAGCGGCAGTTCCTCACCGCTGTCGGCGGTGGGGCGGGGCGGGGATGTGCTCATGATGGTGTGCTCCTGGAGCGTGCTGCTCAGTCCGCGAAGATCTCGCGATTGACCGTGTGCAGGTAGGGGATCGCCAAGAACGGCGTGATGTAGAAGATGTCGTACAGCCACCAGCCGAAGACCGGGAGCACTGTGGCGTCGAACCGGATGTCGGCGTACATCGTCATGTTGGCGATGTAGCCGACCCAGATGACCACGCCGAACCAGCAGGTGACGGTGAGCCATTGGTGGCCCCATCGTTTCATCTGCAGGAATCCGATCGCGGCGGCGATCCGCATCGGGAAGACCACGAAGATGCAGGCGATCTCCCAACCCTTCTCGCCGGGTGCGGACGAGCCGCCGATCCACAGTTCGTTGTAGTGCCAGAAGTATCCGTTGTCGACCATGTTTCCCCACGTGGTGAAGAACACCCGGTTCAACAACGAATGGCTGGCGAGCAGGTCCAGGACCCAGCCGATGCTGTTCAGGAACGCGTCGAGGATGACCAGATAGCCGATCAGCGTGACCATGATGGGGCGCACTGAAAGACCCTGCCGCTGCGCCCGACGCTGCAGATACAGACCACGCAGGAACATCGGCAAGCCGACGAACCCGATCACCAGCGTGCCCATCAGAGCGGTACCACTGATCAGCCATCGGTCGGCGGTACGCTGCGCGTCGCGGCTGGCCTGGTCGTGTTGGTCGGCGCCGGATCGGACCGCCGATCCGGCGGTGTCCGAGGTGGACCGAAACGGGAAGTTCATCGTCGCTCACCTACCAGTCTCGGTGCATCAGCATGTTGACCTGGATCAGGAACATCGTCAGCAGGAATCCGTACATGGCTATCTGGAAGACGATGAGGGCGCGTTTGCGCCGGCGGTCCTGTTCGTTCATGGCTCTCCTCGGGGGACCTGGGCAACTGGGCGAAGCGATGATCAGTCCGCGAAGATTTCGCGGTTGACCGTGTGTAGGTAGGGGATCGCCAAGAACGGCGTGATGTAGAAGATGTCGTACAGCCACCAGCCGAAGACCGGCAGGAGCGTGCCGGTAAACCGGATGTCGGCGTACATCGTCATGTTGGCGATGTAGCCGACCCAGATGACCACGCCGAACCAGCAGGTGACGGTGAGCCATTGGTGGCCCCATCGTTTCATCTGCAGGAACCCGATGGCGGCGGCGATCCGCATCGGGAAGACCACGAAGATGCAGGCGATCTCCCAACCCTTCTCGCCGGGTGCGGACGAGCCGCCGATCCAGAGCTCGTTGTAGTGCCAGAAGTACCCGTTGTCGGCGTAGTTTCCCCAGGTGGTGAAGAAGACCCGGTTCAACAACGAATGGCTGGCGAGCAGATCCAGCGCCCAGCCGACCGTGTTCAGAAACGCGTCCAGAATGACCAGATAACCGATCAGGGTGACCATCAGCGGCCGGACCGAATAGCCGGACTGTTGTGCCTTGCGTTGTAGGCAGACGCCGCGCAGGAAGAGCGGCAGTCCGATCAGACCGAGCACGTAGGTGCCCATAAACCCGGTCCCGGCGATCATCCAGCGGTCCGCGCGGCCCTGCGCGGAACGGCTGTCTGCTTCGTGCTGGTCGTAGCTGGTCGGGCCCGAGGCCGGAGTGCGGGTCATGGTCGGACCGCCTTGCTCCGTGGGCTCGGGGAATCCGAGGTGGGTTCAAAGTGGGCAGCCGCGATCTCGCGCAGCCCATCGTGTATCGCGCCGTCGCCGCTCAGCGGCGCCAGTACGCAGGCGTGCACCGCGACCAGTTCGGTGGCACCGGCGGCGATCAACCGCGCGGCGGCGACCAGTACCCGGGTGGACGGCGGCTCGAAATGGAAGACGTCGTCGGCGTCGCGGATGGTTCTGGCACAGGCCACCAGTCGCTGGGCAACTGCGATGTCGACGCCGGACTCGGCCACCACCACGGCGGCTTCCCGATCGGCGGGCAGGTAGTCCATCGGGACGGTCACGAAGCGTTGCCGGAACGACGGTTTGAGCTCCTTCAGGGAGCTTCGGTATGCCGGGTTGTAGGAGCAAGCCAGCATGAATGTCGTTGGTGCGTGCACGGTCTCGCCGGCTCGATCGAGGAACAGGGTACGCCGGTGATCGGTGAGCGAGTGCAACACCGCCAGCGAATCGTGCCGAGCTTCGACGACCTCGTCGAGGTAGCAGATGGCTCCGGATTTCACCGCGCTGGTGAGCGGGCCGTCGGTCCACACCACGTCCCCGCCGGTGACCATGAACCGGCCGACGAGATCGGCGCTGGTCAGGTCGTCGTGGCAGCTGATCGTGACCACGTCGCGGCCGAGCCGCCGACCCATGTGCTCGACGAATCGGGTCTTGCCGCAGCCGGTCGGTCCGGTGAGGATAATCGGCATGCGTTGGGCGTAGGCCCATTCGAAGAGCTCGACCTCGGCGCCGGCGGCGAGGTAGGCGTCATTCGTTACCGAGGTCATCGGGCCACCAGCTCTCGATGGATCAGTGCCAGCACTTCGGCTAGCTGGTCGACTCGGCGGAGTCGGCGGGATCGACGGTCGCCGAAGATCTCCGGCAGTGGATCGACCCGGACGGGCCCGATCCCGATGTAGTACAGGCAGACGCCGGCCTCTTCAGCCTCCTCGAGCGCGTGCGCTACGTCCGCCCACGCGTAGCGGCCCTCGTAGCCCTCGTCGGAGACCAGGCCGTCGCCGATCACGATCAGCAACCGCCGTTCGGCCGGCTGATCGAGCAGCCGTCGGGTCAGGTGCCGGATCGGCGCGCCGAGCCGGGTGTAGCCGCCGGCGCGCAGGCCCTGGTGACCAGGATCGACGAATCGGCGGTCGGCGAAATCCTTGAGGCACGCGACGTCGACCCGGTGTCGGGTATTGCCGGAGAAGACGAAGATGCCATGGTGCTCGCCGGTCAGCGTCATGGCACGAGACAGCGCGCCGGCGCAGGCCAGCTCGATCTGGAAGGCCCGGCCTTGGTGTGCGCCGAGCGATGAACTTCCGTCCAGGAGGACCGCGGTGGCGACGTCCCGGGCGACCGGAAGGAGCTCGCGGAATATCCGTGGTGGCCCGGCTTCGCCGGTCATGGTGTCGAGGTAGTGCGCGACATAGCGGTCCACGTCGACGTCCGAGCCGTCCTCAAGCCCGCTGCGCATCGCGCGGTGGGTGTTTCGGGCGAACCAGGTGCCGATCTCAGGTGGCACTGTACCGAGCGGACCACTCTGCGTGGTGAGCCGTCGTTCGAGTACCGCGACATGGTTGGGGAGGAACGCCTTGGTCCACATGTTCCACTCGGGGTAAGGAATCCCGGCGCGCCGGTCGGCGCGGATCTCGGGCTCGTCGTTCTCCGGCCGGCTCGGCAGCGGAAGGTTGGCGTTGCGCACCCCGCCATCACCGCCGACCGGTACCGACATCGCTCGTTTGGCGTCCGAGCGAGCCGATGTCCAGGGCATTCGGCTGTAGGTGCGGTGGATCGCCGCAGCGAGCGGGCGCCGGGCCGGTGCCCGCAGAGGGAGTGCGCCGAGCACCGGATGCCCGGTTAGTGGAGTTTTGGACCGAGCGAGATCGATTGCTCGGGATATGATCTCAGCTCCGGTAAGATCCTGGTCGGCGATCTCCAGGTGGGGGACGAGGCGGGTGATCTCCGGCAGCAGGCCAGGCAGTCGGTCGGCGATCCAGCCGGCTGCGACGCCGCCCTCGACCAGCGAGAGTGCGGCGAGTTGCCTCGGCGCCAGCTCATGCAGGTCGTGTTCGCCGATCAGGTCCTTTGATGGCGCACATTGCAAGGCGATGCCGCAGGTCACCGTTGATCGGCGCCAGTCCGTACCCAGTACCGGGTACGGCACGTCGACGACCCGACGAGCCCGGCTCAGGCCGAACTCTCGGCGTGGACCGGTGATCAGTCGGGCGCCGGTGCGTCGTTGCCCGGAGAACGCGACCGCTGTTACCCCGTAACTGCGTTCGACCGACATGGCGTCGTTGCTGTCGCCGCTGGTCATCAGAATGTGCCGATATTGGATATGATCCAGTACCAGAACGCGACTACCGCAAGAATTACTCCCCAGGCGAACGCGAGACGGACGATCTCCTGCCACATGGTGCTCTCCTTCGTATTTCCGATTTGTCGTCATCGTGGTTGCAGGCTGCGTAGCGTGCTGTCCAGGTAGTCCCGGATCACCGTGTCGCGCAGTACCGCGGCGCCGGTGGTGATCGCCAGCAGGCCGTAGAGGCCGAACAGGAAGAACACCGCGCTGTGATATGGGTCGATCATCGTCTCCGCCTCGCCGGATCGGTTCGCGTCCCGGATCATCCCGGCGACCAGGCCGATCACCGGATGCGCACGCCACTCGTCGGTCAGCGGTCGGGTCGGCGAGAAGTGCACCGAAAGAAGGTCTTTGAACAGATGCCGGC
Source organism: Skermania piniformis (assembly GCF_019285775.1). Lineage (GTDB taxonomy): Bacteria > Actinomycetota > Actinomycetes > Mycobacteriales > Mycobacteriaceae > Skermania > Skermania pinensis. The sequence goes on along the minus strand of NZ_CP079105.1, from coordinate 2,922,831 downwards.
CGAGTCGGGTTTCCATGGCGGCGATCGATCGGATCGTCTCGGCGAGCGAGTCGCGTAGGTCGTGCGGTTCGGCGAGAAACCGAGTCAGTTCCTCGGCGATCAGCTTCTCCTCGCGGGCCTCGATCTCGAGCAGCACGTGCTCCTTGGTCGGGAAGTGGAAGTAGAAGGTGCCTCGCGCCACGCCGGCGGCAGCGATGATCGCGCCCAGGTCGGCGTCGGCCATGCCGCGAGCGCGGTACTCCTCGGTGGCCGCGTCGAGGACTCGCCGGTGGGTCTCTCTGCGCCGCGCCTCGCGACCCTTCGGTGCCGCACCGAGATCGCTCATCACAAGCCCTTCGAGTCCTATTTCTGCTGGTAGCAGCCAGTAGAACTGATACTGACAGATGCCAGTGACAGTCGTCAACGAATTCTGGGTAGATTTACCGTATGCATTACTATTGCAGAAACGATACTGTTGTTCTCGGCGGCGGGATCGCGCCGCGAGGTCGACCGTAGGAGTGGCAGAGATGGCCGAAACCGTCATCGTCGGCGCGGTGCGGACCGCGATCGGCCGATCGTTCAAGGGCGCGCTTTCCGACGTGCCGGCCGAGGCGTTCGCGGTGACGGTGTTGCCCGAGGTGGTACGCCGCGCGGGCTTGGCGCCGGACGCGGTGGACGACGTAATCCTGGCCGAGGCGCATTACGGCGGGGGCGACATCGCCCGGTATGCCGCCGCTGCGACCGACATGACCTCGGCGCCGGGGCAGTCGGTGAATCGGCACTGCGCGGGCAGTTTGACCGCGATCGCGAACGGCGCCGCGCATATCGGGGTCGGGATGGAACGGGTGATCGTGGCCGGCGGCGTCCAGGCGCTATCCACGAATCCGGTGAGCCACTGGCGGATTCCGGGTTCGGGTGGCCAAGTGCAGCAGGGGTGGCTGCCGCCGACCCATCTGGAGACGCCGGATGCGCCGATGCTGGATATGGCGGTCACGGTCGGCTGGAATACCGCCCGGCTGGCCGGAATCGAGCGCGCCGAGATGGACGCCTGGGCGGCGCGCTCACATCACCGGGCTGTCGCGGCAATCGATGCCGGCAAGTTCGTCGACGAGATCGTGCCGCTGCGGGTGGAGCGCCCGGACGGTACGGCGTTCGACTTCGTCGTCGACGAGCACCCGCGGCGGGACACCAGCGTCGAGCGGCTGGCGCAACTGCCGGTATTGCATCCGGAGATCGACGGCTTTTCGATCACGGCCGGCAACAGCAGCGGAATCAACGATGCCGGCGCCGCGGTCGCGCTCGCCGCTCGGGACTACGCCGAGTCCGCCGAGCTCGACGTCTTGGCCACCGTGCGCGCGTGGGCGCATGTCGGGGTGGACCCAGTCGAGACGGGGATGGCCGCCGGTACGGCAATCGGCAAGGTGTTGGACCGGGCCGGGCTTGCGGCCGCCGACGTGGCGTTGTGGGAGATCAACGAGGCGTTCGCGGCGGTGCCGATCGCGGCCAGTCGGGCGCATGGCCTGGATGAGGAGTTGGTGAACTTCTCCGGCAGTGGCTGCAGCCTGGGCCATCCGATCGCGGCAACCGGCGCTCGGATGGTGACCACGCTGATCTATGAGCTGCGGCGGCGGGGTGGCGGAATCGGCGTGGCCGCGATGTGCGCCGGCGGTGGTCAGGGCGGGGCCTTGGTCATCGAGGTGTGACGGCTGAGGAATCTGAAACATATTTCATCCAAACGGAATCAAGGAAACGATGGCGTTCGAAGGTGATGTGGTGCTGGTGACCGGCGGCGCCGGGGGCCTGGGTGCGGCGACGGTCCGTCGGCTGCACGGTGCTGGCGCGGCGGTGGTGATCGCGGACGTGGCCGACGAGAAGGCCGGCGCGCTGGCCGACGAACTCGGCAACAAGGCGGTCTACGTGCGTACCGATGTCCTCGACGAGTCGAGCGTCGCGGCCGCAGTCGCCGCAGCCGACGAATTGGGCACGCTGCGTTACGCGGTGGTATCGCACGGCGGCTTCGGGGTGTTGGAGAAGGTGGTGAACCGGGACGGTTCGCCGCACACTCAGAAAGGTTTCACCGACACCATCGCGCTCTACCTCAGCGGCACGTTCAATGTGTTGCGGTTGGTGGCTGCCCGGATCGCGCAGCTGGAGCCGGACGGTAACGGCGAGCGCGGCGCGGTGGTGATGACCTCCAGTATCGCCGGGTACGAAGGGCAGATCGGCCAGGCGGCCTACTCGGCGGCAAAAGGCGGCGTGATCGGGTTGACTCTGACCGCCGCCCGCGATCTGAGTTCGGTCGGGATTCGGGTGAACAGCATCGCGCCTGGCACGATGCACACTCCGATCATGGACTTCTTGGGTGAGGAGCGGTTGGCCAAGTTCGCTTCGACGGTGCCGTTCCCGAAGCGGCTCGGCACGCCGGACGAGTACGCGATGTTGGTCCAGCATCTACTGGAAAACCCGTATATCAACGGCGAGGTGATTCGGATCGACGGCGGGCAGCGCTTCCAGCCCCGGTAGATTCGCGGAACCCCAGGCTGGTCAGCTCGCCAGGTAGGCGACGATCCCACCGATCAGGGCGTCGAGCGCGTCGTCGAGATTGCCGTAGGTGCCCAGAGTGCGCTCGGAGGTTATGCCGCGCATCGCCGCCGGAACCAGCGCGGCAACCTTGCGCACCTTGTCCGGATCGAGATCCAGGTCGGCGAACAACCGCTCGCAGGCGCGGTCCCAGTTCGGCTTCCAGGAGGCGAGTTCGGCTGCGGTCTGGGGGTAGTCTCGTTCTAGTTCGGCGTGCTCACGGGGGAGTGCGGAGCGCAGCGTCTCGATCGCCAATGATTCGGGCCGGCGTAGGCCCACCGCCATCGTTTGGATCAGTGCGGTCACCCGCTCGGCGAGGGTGCCGTCCGGCGTGATCCCGGCCGGCAGGTCGCCGCGCTTGTCGGCGGTGTACCGCAGCACCGCCGCCCACAACCCGTCGATGTCGCCGAACTGGTACTTGACCACGCCCCAGGTCGCGCCGATGTCGCGCGCGATGCGATTGCCGGAGACCGCCGCCGGATCGCCGGTGGACAGCGATGCGATGGCGGCTTCAAGCATGCTCTCCCGCGAAGCACGGCCACGCTTGTTTGCCCGTCGTCCGTCGCCTTCCCCAATGGTCACGACTCGATTCTACGGCGCTGACCTCGGCCGACTCAGGTTTCAAACAACCCTCTTGTATTCGTCCGAGCCGCCTTCTACCCTGGGGCCATGGCCAAACCGCCGCTGTCCATGGAGCCGACCGGCTGGTTCCAGGTGGCGTGGGGGGTCGAGATCCAGATCGGCGCGGTACACCGAATGACATATTTCGGTCGGGAGATGGTCGCCTGGCGATCGGCCGCCGGCCGGGTCAGCGTGTTCGACGCCTACTGCGAACATCTGGGCGCCCACCTCGGTTACGGCGGACGGGTGGTGGGGGAGAACCTGGTCTGCCCATTCCATGGCTGGGAGTGGAACGCGCAGGGGCGCAACGTCTGCATCCCGTACGAGGACCATCCCAACCGGGGCCGACGGATTCGCAGCTATCCGGTGGTCGAGCGGAACGAGGCGGTGTGGATCTGGTTCGATCTGGCAGATCGGCCGCCCTATTTCGAGGTGCCGGACATGTTCACCGCCTTCGGGGACAGTCGGACCGCCGCCGACTACTACCCGCCCGTGCCGGTCGCGACGCTGTATCGAGCTGGGCTGGAGCTGCATCCGCAGTACGTAATGGAGAACGGGGTCGATTTCGCGCACTTCAAGTTCGTGCACAACACCCCGTTCGTTCCCGAATTCACCCGGCACGACTTCTCCGGTCCGGTGTCGTATGTCGATTTCACCATCGCCTTCGATGCCGGCGTGGCCGAGGACGACGTGAGCAGCGGCGTCGAGTCGATCAACGCTGGCCTGGGCTGCTCGATCACTCGGAGCTGGGGAATGGTGGACAACCGGACGATGCCTGCGGTCACCCCGGTCGACGACCGCACCTGTGACGTTCGGTTCACCGTTTGGATCGGGCGCAAACCCGGTGACGATCGCCCGGAGATCTCCCGATACGGCAAGACGATGGCCGACTTCGTCATCGAGCAGTTCGAGGCGGATGTCCACATCTGGTCGCATCAGCGCTACTCGGACCCACCCGCGTTGTCCCGCAAGGAATACCAGGGATTTCGGGCGCTGCGCGAATGGGCAACCCAGTTCTATCCGGCGAAAGGCACGACATCATGAGCACGTCCGACAAGATCCGGGTCTTCCAAGTCGCCACCGGCAACCTCGGCACCGAGATGATCGGGCGGATCCGCGATCATCCGGATCTGGAGCTGGCCGGGCTGCACTGCTACACCCCGGACAAGGTGGGTCGGGACGCCGGCGACATCGTCGGGATCGGCCCGGTCGGGGTGACCGCGACCGGCACGGTCCAGGAGATCATCGACGCCCGGCCCGACGTGCTCACCTTCCACGGGGTGTTTCCGGACGAGCAGCTCTACGAGCAGGTGCTCGAAGCCGGGATCAACGTGGTGACCACCGCGGATTGGATCACCGGCTACCACCGCGACACCAACCACCCGCATCCGTCCGGCCGCAAGGTCAGCGAGGTGATCGCCGCGGCATGCGAGCGGGGGCAGGCGAGCTTCTACGGCACCGGAATGAACCCGGGGCTCTGCCAGATTCTCGGGATCGTGCATTCCGCCGATGTGGCCGACATCGAGAACGTCACGGTGACCGAGTCGGTCGATGTCTCCTGCCACCATTCGGTCGACACCTGGCGCGCCGTCGGATACGGCCTGCCCGTCGACGATCCAAGCATTCCGGACTCGCTCTACAAGTTCACCGCGGTCTTCGCCGACTCGGTGTACCTGATGGCTGACGCGTTCGGTCTGGAACTCGACGACGTGCGCTTCGACTACGAGTTGGGCGCCTGCACCGAGGATGTCGACCTGGGCTGGTATCGGTTGCCGAAGGGATCGTTGGGCGGCAGCTACATCAAGTACCAGGGCATGATCGACGGCGTGCCCAGAGTGGAATCGCATCTGGAGTGGCAGATGACGCCACACACCGACCCGGCGTGGAAGATCCAGGGCTGCTACATCACCCAGATCACCGGTGACCCGAATATCTACAGCAAGCACATGATCTTCCCGCGCAAGGGATTCGACCTGTCCGATCCGGCCAACTTCGCGTCGATCGGGATGACCGTCACCGGACTTCCGGCCCTGAACTCGATTCGCGCGGTGGTCGCGGCGCCGCCGGGCATCGTGACCAGTGCGGACCTGCCGTTGCGGGCGTTCGCCGGCCGGTTCAAGCGTTGACCGCGCGATGATCACCGTCGATCACGACACGCTGTTCATCGGCGGGAGGTGGGTCGAACCGTCGTCGCAGCAGCGGATCGAGGTTCATTCGCCGGCGACCGAAGCGCGGGTGGGGAGCGTTCCACTCGCTGGCCCGGCCGACGTGGCGGCTGCGGTCGCCGCGGCGCGGACGGCTTTCGACGAGGGCCCGTGGCCAGCGGTCCCGGTGGCGGAGCGGGCGGCGTTGCTGGACCGGGTCCGGCAGCTGCTCGAAGAGCGGAGCGAGCTGTTCCAGCACCTGCTCACGCTGGAGACCGGTCAGCCGCCGGCAATCGTCGACCTGTTGCAGTTCGGCAGCGCGGTCGCGGCCGTGCGATTCTTCGCCGGCGCCGGCGAGACCTTCGGCTGGCGTGAGGTCCGGGATGGGATCTACGGCCGGGTCCTGGTCACCCGGGAGCCGATCGGTGTGGTCGCCGCGATCGTCCCGTGGAACATTCCGCTCTTCGCCGCGGTGAACAAGCTGGCGCCGGCGCTGCTCGCCGGCTGCACCACGGTGCTCAAGCCGGCCGCTGAAACACCCTTGACCGCACAGGCATTGGCTCAGGTGTTTGTCGATGTCGGTCTGCCGGAAGGGGTGCTGTCGGTGGTGCCGGGTGGCGCCGAGACCGGCCGGGCGCTGACCGCCGACCTTCGGGTGGACAAGTTCAGCTTCACCGGCAGCACGGCGGTGGGCCGCGAGATCGGCCGGCTGGCCGCGGACCGGATCAAGCCATGCACGCTCGAACTCGGCGGCAAGTCGGCGGCGATTCTGCTGGACGATGTCGACCTGGCCGCGGTCCTGCCGATGCTGGCGTTCTCCGGCCTGATGAACGCTGGCCAGGCGTGTGTCGGGCAGACTCGAATCCTGGCGCCTCGATCGCGCTACGACGAAATCGTCTCGCGGCTTGCCGATTACGTCGCCGGGTTGCCGGTCGGTGTGCCGGACGATCCGGCGACCGTGATCGGACCGCTGATCTCGGCCGCCCAGCGTGACCGGGTGGAGCGCTACATCGCGACGGGGATCGCCGAGGGAGCGCGGTTGGTCTGCGGTGGTGGCCGACCTGCCGGCCTGGCGCATGGCTACTTCGTCGAACCGACGATCTTCGCCGACGTCGACAACGCGATGACCATTGCTCAGGAGGAGATCTTCGGTCCGGTGCTCTGCGTCATCGGCTATGACGACATCGGTCATGCCAACGACGACGACGCTGTCCGGATCGCCAACGACTCCGGCTACGGCCTGGGTGGCAGCGTCTGGACCACCGACAACGACCGGGCGATGGCTGTAGCGGCCCGGGTCCGGACGGGGACGCTCGCGATCAACATGTACGCCTTCGATCCCGCGGCGCCGTTCGGCGGATACAAGAACTCCGGGATCGGACGGGAGAACGGGTACGAGGGAATCGACGCCTACTGCCAGTCGAAGAGCGTGATGCTGCCGTTCGGCGTCGAGTCGGATCAGGCCGAGTCCGCGACTGTGTCCTGACTCAGCGAGCTCAGCGCGTCGGCCATGACCGGGTAGGTGATCGCCGGCCCGACCCAGCGGGTGAGGAATCGTCGTAGCTCCGCGCCACGCCGTGCCGGCTCGCCAGGATCGGTGATGAACGAGTGCAGAATTCGGAGGCTGAACTCGGCCAACTCGTCGAGCGCGGCGTCGTCGAAACCATATCGGGCCCAGTCCACACCGACACGGTGCAGCATGGCCCGGGCGAAGCTGAGCGCGGTGTCGGAGGTGAGCGACAGCGAGTGCGCGTCGGCGGAATGCCCCCGCAGCAGCAGCTCGAGTTGGTTGTCTGCGCCGAGGGTCTCGATAGTGAAGGCGAGTCCGCCGGTGAGTGCCGCAACCGGGTTCGTTTCGCCGGCCAATCGGTTCGCCATCTGATCGAGAAAGCCATCGGCGGAACGCAACACAGTGGCCATACGCAGCGACTCGGTGCTGGGAAAGTAGCGGTAGACCGTCTGGCGGGTGACCCCGACAGCCCGGGCCACGTCGGCGATCCGCATCGCGGCACCGGACTCGTCGAGGAGTTGCTCGGCCGCATCGAGGATTCGCTCGATCGCCTCCTCATCCGACGACGGGGTATGGCCGGACCAGCCGTGACTACGCACTTGTCGCTTGTCTCATCAAGGGAGACTACAGCTCTGCGAAGGTGAGAACCGATTTGATCACCTCGCCGCGAGCGCAGTCAGCGACCGCGGCATTGATCGCTTCGAGCGGATACCGCCGGATGATCCGATCCATCGGCAGCTTGCCGGTGCGGTACCAGTCGATGAGTTGGGGCAGGAACCGGTGTGGATCGGCATCGCCCTCGATCGATCCACGCACCGTCTTGCCGAGCCCAATCAGCTTGGCGACTTCGATCGGGATGACCGGTTCGCCGAGGCCGACGACGGCCAACGTGCCTCGTGGGGCAAGCGATTCGATGGCGGTCGCGACGACCGTATCGATGCCGGTGGTATCCAGCGCATGCGTCGTACCGTCCCCGGTCGCGGCGCGGATCTGCGTCGCGACATCATCGGCCGCGCCGTCGATCAGTGTCGTTGCGCCGAGTTCACCGGCGACGTGCAGCCGGTCGGCGGAGAGATCGACGGCGATCACGGTGCTGACGCCGAGTGCTCGCGCCGCCATCACCGCCGATATTCCCACCCCACCGACCCCGAAGATCGCTACGGCGGAGTCCGACTCCGGCTGGAGCACGTTGACCACGGCGCCGGCGCCGGTCTGTACTCCGCAGCCGAATGCGGCGATCAGTGTCAGATCGAGGTCCTGGTCCACCACTACGACACTTCGTGCGCTGGCAACCAGATGGGTCGCGAAGCTCGATTGCCCGAAGAACCCGCCCACCACCGGCTGTCCGTCCGTCGTGGTCAGTGGCGAGTTGGCTCCGTAGCGGCCCCCATTGAGCCGCACCCAGTGGTCGCAATAGCCGGGTAGGCCCGCGTCGCACCGCCGGCAGTTGCCGCAGCTGGCGTAGGTCACCAGAACGTGGTCGCCGACTTCGATGCCGGTGACTTCGCTGCCGAGCTGCTCGACGACGCCAGCTGTCTCGTGACCGAGCACGATCGGGAGCTCGGCCGGGAAGTTGTGCTTTGCGGTGAGGTCGGATTGACAGATCCCCGAGGCGACCAGCCGGACGACCACTTCGCCGGCACGCGGCGTGGCCAGGGTGAGCCGCTCGATGGTGAACGGCTCAGCCGCGCCGCGTGCGACCGCGGCGATGATCTCGCGGCTCATAGCCCGGGCGCGATTCCGAGCCTTGCCGACATTATCCGAACCATATGCTGGACGCCGATCTCGTTGCGGCCGAGGATCATGTGGTCGTGCTGGCCGCGGCGGGCGCCCTGTCCGCACTGTGGCAGCATCGCGAAGTCCTCGTCTCGCACCGCGGCGTGTACCTGCGCGAAGATCTCGTCATACATCGCGCGCTGCGCGTCGTCGGTTGCCGGATATCGGGCCATCCAGCTGTGCCGCACCACGCACCGGGTCGCCGAACCCGCGGGCAGGATGTCGATGACTTCCACGCCGACCGGGCTGTTGGCCAGGATCAGGTTCGGATAGATCCAGTAGATGACACCCATCTGCTGGATCGGATCCCAGCGCTCGTCCGGCTCGGTGCCGGCCAGGTCGGTGATCCAAGTGAACGGGAAACCGATCCGGTGGTGCGGGCCGAACTCGTCGTAGACGTGTGTGTTCGGCAGAGTGTTCATTCCGATAACGCTCTGGCCGTGCACGAACGGGAAGTGATAGCCCTCGGCGAATGCTTCCAGAGCCCCCTTCCAACTGACCTCGGATTCCAGCGAGCGCTCGTCGTGATAGCCGTAGTTCTGGTAACTCCACTGCGCCAGTTCGGGTCCCATCGGACCGAGGTGACCGTTGAGGTCCAGCTCGGCGTCCGCGGTCAGCACCGCCCAAACGAAACCGTAGCGTTCCTCACTGGGCAGTTCGACCAAGCCGTAGCGCGACCGGTCCAGCCCGGCGAACCCGTCGCTGCCCGGCACGCCGCGCAGCCGCCCGGTGTTGTCGTAGACCCACGCGTGATACGGGCAGGTGAACCGGCGGGCGCTGCCCGACCCACAGGCGGGCATCGCGCCGCGGTGTCGACAATAGTTGAGTAGGACGTGCGCTTGTCCGTCGCGATCGCGGGTGATCAGCAGTGAGTCACCCAGTACCGATCGCACAACGTAATCGTCGGGTGCGGGGACTTGCGCGCTGGCCAGGACCGGGATGGGGACCCGCCGGAGGATGGTCGACTCCTCCAGCTCGGTGAGTTTGTCGTCCCGGTAGTAGTCGAGCGGGACCGGAAGCGTCGCTGGAGCCATGTCGGTGGTCCTACCCAGTGCCAGGTCGAGGCCCCGGCGAGTCAATCGCTGGTCGAGCGGGGTGGGAGTGTCGGCAGCGGCGGCCATCAGAGGTCCTCCTTGACCGGAGAGGCGATGCACACTTGACCATACACCTGTCCCGTCATGTGTCTGTCCGATCGTCGAAATCCAGGGTATGGCGGTGAGAACGCCGATGCCGCCGAGGCCGGCCGACTGCATGACGTACTCGGTTACCCTGACGTCGTCGACGATGTTGGCCGCGATCATCACCCGCGAAGGTCGCTGCGTAGGCGGTGGCCAGCGCGAGCGTGAACCACTCCGGTTGGTTCGGCTGGGCGGATTCGACCATCGTGGGCCGATGCCGGAGGTCGGATCGATCCGAGGCGGTGCGCGCAGAACCAAGTAGAAGAAGAACGCGTCCCAGGGTGCCCCTGTCAGCACGAACGGGCTGCCCACCTTTGCCGCACAGTGGTTCGATCGGTACCACGAGCAGCCCACCGCTGTGACCCACTGGTAGGCAGCCGAAGCCGAGCGCGTGCGTCGGTCATAGTCCGGCATTCCTCACCATGCATCTTGGCGGCTATGTATGGCCACCTGCTTCTGTGGCGGCTCGCTGGATCCCTCGTCTCGCCCGAGGCGCGGAGGTTGGTCGCCGGCGGGTATAATTTCAATTAGATTAATCTACTTCGCTGGCTCGAGGAGGCTGGGACGTGGCGGTTCGGCCCGGGGGATCGAATCCGACCCGCGCCCGAATTTTGTCTGCCGCGGCGTCGGTGTTGGCTCGACGGGGCTACGCGGGAACTCGGTTGGCTGACATCGCCGAGGCTGCGGGGCTGCGTCCGCCGGCGGTCTATTACTACTTCGCGTCCCGGGACGAGGTCGTTGCCGCGACGATGATCGAAGGGCAACGCCAGCTCCTGAGCTGTGTCGGGACGGCCGTGGCCGATCTCGTTGGTCCAGCTGTGACCTCGCTGGATCGGATCTGCGCGGCTGTCGAGGCGCACCTGCGGGCCGAGCTGGAACTCGCTGACTTCGCCTTCGCTCTGAGCCGCAACATCGGACAACTCCCGCCTGGTATCCGACAGTCGGTTGTGGTGGCCGGTGACGAGTACCACGAGCTGTGGCGCCAGCTCCTCGACGCGGGCGTCGCCGACGGATCGGTGCGAGGTGACCTGGATATTCGTACCGCTCGGATGCTCATTGTTGGAGCGCTCAACATGGCGCCCGAGTGGTGGCCGGGCTCACGCGAGTCGGCGACGGCGCTGGTAGAGACGGCGAAGACGATGGTCCGCGCGGGTCTCGCGGTACCCCGCTGAGCCGGCTGGGTGTGCTGTCAGCTAGGTGATCACCGCCCCGCCTGCGTGGTAGGGCTGGCGAGGACTGGCGGCGGCAAGCGCGGTGAGATACCCGGGGCGGATCCGCTGCCAGCCAGTGACCGGCTGGCCTGATTGGTGTCGTGCCAAGAGTCCGGTGACCACCTCGTGCATCGCCGGGCCCTCGTCGAGGGGCGGTCGGATCAGGCCGTGTTCGGCGCAGGTCGCGACGGTCGCGATGACGTGCGCTTCGGCCGCGTCGCCGCCGTGTCGGGCGAGCGCTTCGCCGAGCAGCAGGTCGGCCGTGAGCCGGGCCCGCGGGCGGTCGTCGCGGGCCACCCGGGTGACCAGCTCGCTCGCTCGGGCGCGGGCGTCCCGGCCCTCGGCGAGGAGCAGCCGCACGGCGTTGGCTTCCTCGCTCTGGGCGGTCACTTCACCGGTGCCACCCGATGGCATAGGTAGGGTCGACGGCGACATCCGGGACGTTAGGGGCATCCCGGAGGTCAGCCTGTACCGAATCCGTTCGCCGACTACCGCGGCCTGCAGCCGCCGGAGTCCCGACGCCGCGGCGACGTCGGCTCCCTCGGCCAACTGCGCCGCCGCCGCGCTCGGGTCCTCGAACGACTTGACCCGCGCTCCGTAGACGTAGACCGCGATCAGGAGATCGACTACGCCGAGATCGCGGACGATCCGGCCGGCGACGTCGAGGAGCCGCCCCGCTGCCGCCAGATCACCCCGCTCGTATCGCAGGACACCGAGCGTCGCACCGGCCAGGGCCGCCGCCGTGGACTGGGGGCCGCTTGTCGCCTGCGCGGTGTCATGCGCTCTTCGCAGGATCGCTTCAGCGGAGTCGACATCCAACTGTTCATACGCGGCAAGGCCTGCGAAGCAGTCGGCGTACATCGTGGACATCGCGCCACCGGCGGTTGCGTCGAAGTGTTCTCGATGACGCCGGGTGGCGGCGAAGTCGAACCGATAGAGCGAAGCGAAGGCCGCCGCGACGCTTGCTACGGGGCGTACCCAGTTGCTGTACGGCTCGCTGTCGTCGGCGAGCGGCTTCGCCACCAGGGCGGCGACATCGTCGGCCCGATCGCGGTAGACCTCAGTCACCGCGCGCAGGACATCGGCCTGGACCCGGATTCGCTCGGCTTCAGCGGGTGGCAGATCCAGCCGGGCCAGGGCGCCGAGCGCGCGGTCGAGTGCGGTGCGGGTCGCATCGGCGCGCCGAAGGATGGTGTTGGCCATCGCAAGCAAGATCTGCAGGCGCGGTCGGGCCAGTCCGGCCGCGGCTGGCAGGGCACCGGCGAGAGCGGCGAACATGGCCATCTGGCCGTTCTCCAGGAGGCTGGTACCGCGATCTTCGACGAGGTCGAGTGCGCCGTCGTCGTCGCCGGCCGCGACCAGATGATCCACGGCCTCCTTGACCATGTCGTGCTCGATGAACCAGGCGGCGGCGCGGTGCCGCAACGCGGGCAGATCCTCTGGGCGGTCTCGGGCGAGCCTGCGGCCGAGGAACTCGGCGAACAGGTGGTGGTACCGATACCAGTCGCCGTTCTCGTCGACACCGCGGAGAAACAGTCCCCGTTGAGCGATTTCCCGCAGCCTCTCCTCGCCACCGCGTGACTCGGTCAGGGCGTCGGCGAGCTCGCCGCTGATTCGTTCCGGCACCGAGGTAGCCATCAGGAAGCGCAGCGTGGCCGGTTCGAGCGCGTCGAGAACATTCTCGGCGAGGAAATCGCCGAGCGCTTGGTGCCGTCCGGTGATCCGAGCGATGAGCGATGTCGGTGCGGTTCCGCCGCCGCGCATCGACAACGAAGCCAGTTGCAGGGCTGCGGCCCAGCCTTCGGTGGATTCGGTCAGTTTCGCCAGATCGTCGGCCGCGAGATCGGGTCCACCGTGAGTGCGAACGAACTCCTGGGCCTCACCGAGGTCAAATCGCAGCTGCTCCTCACCTATTTCTGTCAGCTCATCACGAATCAACATTCGACTCAACGGAAGTCCCCGTCGATCCCGGCTCGTGACGATGAGCTGCAGGTGATGGCAGGCATGTTCGATCAGAAAGGCGAGGCTCGCTACGGTCTCGCTGTTCTCGATGCGATGCCAGTCGTCGACCACTAGCGCGAGACATATTTGTTTGCTGTGGATCTCGTCGATAAGCGTGGCGAGGACATCGTTATCGGAGCCGCCGCCGGACTCCTGGATGACCGCCCTCAGTAGTGCGGCGGAATCGGGCAGCGGGGCGCTGATGGCGTCGACGATGTGTGTGACGAACCAGAGCGGCGTGTTGTCGTCGTGGTCGACGCTCAGCCAGGAGCTCGATCATCCGCACGGGATGCCGTGCGGATGATTAGACTCGGGACGCCAATCCGAGCTGCCCCCGACGTGCGGAGATCCCGTGAGCGCGTATCAGCCCACCATCATCTACACCCTGACCGACGAGGCGCCGCTGCTGGCGACCTACTCGTTCCTGCCCATCGTGCAGACCTTCGCCGACGCGGCGGGGATCAATGTCGAGACCAGCGACATCTCGGTGGCGGCACGGATCCTCGCCGAGTTCCCCGACTATCTGTCCGACGAGCAGCGCATTCCGGACAACCTGGCCGAACTCGGCCGACTGACCCTGCTGCCGGACACGAACATCATCAAGCTCCCCAACATCAGCGCCTCGGTGCCGCAGTTGTTGGCGGCGATCAAGGAGTTGCAGAGCAAGGGCTACCCGCTGCCGAACTATCCGGAGGATCCGCAGACCGACGAGGAGCGCGACGTTCGTGCGCGGTACGCCAGGTGTCTCGGCAGCGCGGTGAATCCGGTTCTGCGCGAGGGTAACTCCGATCGCCGGGCGCCCAAGGCGGTCAAGGAGTACGCGCGCAAGCATCCGCACAGCATGGCGAAATGGTCGATGGCCTCGCGCACCCATGCGGCGCACATGCGTCACGGCGATTTCTACTCCAGCGAAAAGTCGATGACGCTGGATCGGCCGCGGAATGTGCGGATGGAATTGGTCACCGCCACCGGTACCACCGTGTTGAAGGAGCGGGTCGAGCTGCAGGACGCCGAAATCGTCGACAGCATGTTCATGAGCAAGCAGGCGCTGTGCGACTTCTACGAAGAGCAGATGGAAGACGCGCTCGAAACCGGGGTCATGCTCTCGTTGCACGTGAAGGCGACGATGATGAAGGTCTCGCACCCGATCGTCTTCGGCCACGCGGTGAAGGTCTTCTACAAGGACGCGTTCGCCAAGCATCAGGAGGTGTTCGACGAACTCGGGGTGAACGTTAACAACGGCATGGTGGACCTCTACTCCAAGATCGAGGACCTGCCCGGGACGCAGCGTGAGGAGATCATCCGGGATCTGCACGCCTGCCACGAGCACCGCCCCGAGGTCGCGATGGTGGATTCGGCCAAGGGCATCACCAACTTCCACTCGCCCAGTGACGTGATCGTGGACGCCTCGATGCCGTCGATGATCCGCAGCGGGGGCAAGATGTACGGCCCGGACGGCCGGCAGAAGGACACCAAAGCGGTGATGCCCGAGTCGACCTTCTCTCGCATCTACCAAGAGATGATCAACTTCTGCAAGACCAACGGCGCGTTCGACCCGGTCACCATGGGCACGGTGCCGAACGTCGGCCTGATGGCGCAGAAGGCCGAGGAGTACGGGTCGCACGACAAGACGTTCGAGATCCCCGAGGACGGCACCGCGAACATCGTCGACATCGATACCGGCGAGGTGCTGATGTCGCAAGAAGTCCAGACCGGCGACATCTGGCGGATGTGCCTGGTCAAGGACGGCCCGGTGCGCAACTGGGTCGAGCTTGCGGTGAACCGGTCCCGGGAATCGGGGATGCCGGCGCTGTTCTGGCTGGATCCGTACCGGCCGCACGAGAACGAGCTGATCAAGAAGGTTCGGAAGTATCTGAAGGACCACGACACCACCGGTCTGGATATCCAGATCATGTCGCAGGTCCGGGCGATGCGGTACACCCTGGAACGGCTGATCCGGGGACTGGACACGATCGCCGTCACCGGCAATATCCTGCGCGACTACCTCACCGACCTGTTCCCGATCCTGGAACTCGGCACGAGCGCGAAGATGCTGTCGATCGTGCCGCTGATGGCCGGCGGCGGTCTGTACGAGACGGGCGCGGGCGGATCGGCGCCCAAGCATGTCAAGCAGCTGGTCGAGGAAAACCACTTGCGCTGGGACTCGCTGGGGGAGTTCTTGGCGTTGGCGGTCAGCCTGGAAGATCTCGGGCGGAAGACCGACAACGAGCGCGCGTCGATCCTGGCCAGGACGCTCGACGCGGCGACCGGTCGACTCCTCGACGAGGACAAGGGGCCGGCGCGCCGGACCGGCGAACTGGACAACCGAGGCAGCCATTTCTATCTGGCCCTGTACTGGTCGCAAGAGCTGGCAGCGCAGACCGACGACGCCGAATTGGCGGCGCACTTCGCCCCGCTGGCGGCCGCGCTCGCGGACAACGAGGAGACGATCGTCGCCGAACTGGCCGAGGTGCAGGGCGACGCCGTCGATCTCGGCGGCTACTACGCCGCCGACCCGGAGAAGACCGCTGCGGTCATGCGACCGAGCGCGACCTTCAACGCGGCCTTGGCAGGAGCGTCGGCGTAGCTGATCCGTCTCGGTTTCGGTTCGGTCGGGGGCGGCGTCATCGGTGACGCCGCCCCCGCACCGACAGCACCGACACGACGGCCGGACTGCGTCGTCGCTGTCCGGCGACGGATCCCGAAGAACGAGTCCTCGATGCAGAGGTCAATGCATGATCTTGGACAACAACAGTGCCCTACCGGCGTTTCCGCAGGTAGGGCACTGTTTCGTTTGGGGTGCCTAAGTAGCACGTTCGGCAACTCCGCCCCCAAGACAAAAACCCTGGTCAACCGCCTGTTGCGGGGCGTCTACAAGGTGTCCTCACGGCCCCAGAGTAGCGCTCCGAGGGACGATCGGGGGCCTGTTGTAAGGACTATCGAGACGGCTCAAACTTTTCTCACCGCTGCCGAGGTGGACCAGCTCGTCGGCGACTACCTGGCCGGGATGAGCGTCAACTCCCTGGCCGAACGGTATGGCATCCACCGTGCCACCGTGTTCTCCCACCTCCGTCGTCGCAACGTGCCGAGCCGCCGCCCAGGGCTGTGTCTCGACGAGAAGGTGGAGGCTGTACGCCTCGCCCGAGCGGGTGTCTCGATGAGGGCGATCAGTCGTCGGATGGGCGTTGACCGCAAGGGCGTTCGCCTGGCTCTCGTCGAAGCTGGACTGATCGTTGATGAATCGCGCGCACTCGTGTAGCAGACCTGCGACGTGCCTTCGTCGGCAGATTCTCTTTGTCGGGTTCGGCGCACCTTCTCGACAACGAACGCCGAGAGGAACCGACGATGACTGGCCCGAGTGATGCCGCGAACGACGAACGCACCGCGCGCATGGTGTTGTCCATGCTCGTCGAGCCCAACGATCCGGTGACGGGCCGACTGTTGGCTCGGGTCGGGGCGGTGGAGGTGCTCAGGCTTGCTGAGCTCGATGGTGAGGTCAGCGGCCTCAACTCCGTGGATGCGCAGGTCTGGCGCGACCACTTCAACACCTCGGAGGTGCGGAACATCACAGAGCGGCTCGACCACGTTCAGCAGTCGGGAGTCCGAGCGTTGGTTCCCGGAGATGCTCATTGGCCTGCTGCCCTCGACGATCTCGGTGAAGCCGCGCCGTACGTGTTGTGGGTTCGCGGCGCGTCGTCGTTCCTGGCTCGTCCGTTGAGCGACTTCGTGACGATCACAGGGGCACGGGCGTCCACTTCGTACGGGGATCATGTGGCTCGCGAGCTCGCTGCCTCCGTCGCCGCTAGTGAGCGAGTCGTCGTTGCCGGAGGTGCTTACGGGATCGAAGGAGCCGCACATCAGGCTGCTCTCGCCGCGGGCGGCGACACGATCGCCGTCCTCGCCAACGGCGTTGACCGTCCTTATCCCGCTGGGCACCGGGACCTTCTCGACCGCGTAGCCGATGTTGGAGTGCTTGTCAGCGAGGTTCCGCCAGGTGCTGTTCCGACCCGGCATCGCTTCATCGCTCGGGCACGCTTGATGGCGGCACTTTCGTCGGCGACGGTTCTTGTCGAGGCCGGATTCCGCTCGGGCTCGCTGGCGGTGGCGCGTCGCGCCTCGGAGCTTGGCCGAGGAGTGGGAGCGGTTCCGGGGCCGGTGACGAGCGCAGCGAGTGCGGGACCGCACAGCCTGTTGCAGACCGGCGTGGCGTCGCTGGTGACCGATGGGGCGGACCTTGCGAACCTCGTGGAACGCGAGGGCTCGCGTCATGCGGCGATATTGCGAGCCGGTATTGCCGGGGATCAAGTTCGTCGGCCTGCCTCCGAGCCCGCGCGGACTCTATAGGAGCCGCACGTTTCGGAAGGCTGGTGCCGGAGGTCAGCGTCCGCTGCGAGCAAGTTCGGGCCGAGCTGGCGCGTCGTCACTCTCGCACTGACGCTGTGCGCGACGTTCACGGATGCGAGCCTTGACGAGCAGCACGACGCTCACGGGGCCGAAGAGCGCCATCTTGATGGAGCTCCACAGGCAGACCAGCACGATGAGGTGCAGCCACCCTGGGCCACCACGGTCGATGATGGTGGTACACCAGTAGGCGACAACCAGGTAGGGCGCGGCAAGCAGCATCGCGGGGAGTCCCCACTTGAGTCCCCGCCTTGTGCGGAGCAGATCAAGGACGACGTTGCTCGGCATGTAGCGCCGGAGGAAGTATCGGACCTCGACGCTCGCAGTCCACAGTAGGCGGATCATGATGGGCTCCTCTCGACACGCGCCTGCTTCGTCGAGACGGTGCGTGGAGAGTGACCCGAGGGTCTGCCGTGAACGGCCCAAAGGTAAGGAGAAATCCGCCTCAACCTCAAGACTACGCCGAGATGTGAGGGCATGGAAGGCCCGCCTGCGCCTCACTAGCGAACCTGACACGCGTCGACAAGGTTGAACAATGTTGAATAGACTTGTGGTAACCTCCGGTCATGACCGATCAGTACGACGATTACCTCACCATCGCCCAGGCCGCTGCCTACGTGGGGGTGTCTCCGGCCACCCTGCGGCGGTGGGACGCAGGAGGAAGGCTCACTGCGGCACGACGGCCGGGGAGTCAGTACCGCTACTATCGGATCGCTGACCTAGAGCCGTTCCGGCTTGAGTACGGTGTCGCGGACAAAGCTAAGGACGTGGTCGGCGGATTCTTCGAAGCAGCCAGTCCACACATCGTGGGAAATCCTCATCTGAGGGAGCCACAGAAGGAAGCTCACGAAGCCACCTTGGTGCACTTCGCGACTAACTCGACTCCGGCAATCATCCAACTGCCGGTCGGCTGCGGAAAGACTGGCGTCGCGGCAATTCTGCCCTTTGGGCTATCCCACAAGCGGACGCTAGTGATCGCGCCGAATACGACGATCCGCGAGGGTCTCTACGCTGACCTAAACATCTCGAATGCGTCGTGCTTCTGGAAGAAGGCCGGCGTGCTCGACTCGTTCACAGCGGGCCCCTACACCGCTTTGGTGGATGGCCCGAAGGCCAACATGGACGACTGCGTCAACAGCCACATCGTGGTCGCCAATATCCAGCAACTGGCCAGCAGCGCCGACCGCTGGTTGTCGCAGTTCCCGAGCGACTTCTTCGATCTCGTCGTCATCGACGAAGGTCACCACGTTGCCGCGGAGAGCTGGCAGAAAGTTGTTCGAGCCTTCCCGAGTGCCCGGTTTGTGAGCCTAACCGCCACGCCATTTCGTGCTGACAATAAGGACCTGCTCGGCGAACTGGTCTACCGTTACCCGTTCGCGCGGGCGATGCTCAACGGATACATCAAGCACATCGTCTCGGCGTCGGCACATCCGGCGGAAATCACGTTCACTGCCCGAGGCGAGACGGACACCTACACGCTGGACCAGATTCTCGATCTGAAGGAGGAGGCGTGGTTCCGTCGCGGAGTAGCGCTTTCGGACGAATGCAACCGTCACATCGCAGAGAAGGCGGTCGAGAAGCTCCAGTCCCTCCGGGCAGCGACTGGATTCCCTCACCAGATCGCAGCGTCAGCGATGTCGATCGACCACGCGGACCAAGTGCGCGCAATCTTCCAAGAGATGGGGCTACAGGCTGAAACCATCCACAGCAACCTCGCTGACGACCGGAAGGCCGCGGTGCTGGCGAAGCTCCGCAACAACCAGATCGACGTCATCGTGCAGGTGGCGATGCTCGGTGAGGGGTTCGATCATCCGCCGCTGAGTGTGGCGGCCATCTTCCGCCCCTACCGGTCGCTGTCGCCCTACATTCAGTTTGTGGGCCGTGTGATGCGCACCATCGACCTCAACGATCCGAACAGTCCTAACAACCAGGGTTTCGTGGTATCCCATGTCGGTCTGAACAATGAAGAGCAGTGGGACGAGTTCCGCGACCTCGACGCACAGGATCAGCAGATCGTCAGGGGGTGGGCTAGAGGAGAGGGAGCAGACTCGACCGGACGAAGCAACAGCGGTCCCGATCAAGTCGCGCAACGCTTCGACGACCCTGTGGCACAGGATGAACGCCTCAGTCACTTTCTTAGCCGTTCGTTCCTGGACCCCGATGATGATCGGGTCATTGAAGAGATGCTGGACACTCCTGGTCCGGGTGGGTTCACCTACCGGGCTCTTGGGATCACAGCGGACGTGCTCCGGGCGCAGTTGACTCACCGCAAGGAGCACGAGGAGGAACCTGCCGACTCGATGCCTGTCCAGCCGCAGGTCAAGCGTCAGACGCTGCGCAGCCGCCTCGATAGCCGCTCGAAGTCGATCCACCAGCGCATACTCACTGACCTCGGTCTTGCCCGCGCTGGCTTCAACATCAGCCGATCCGTCAATGGTGTACGCGGCAACAACGCAGACGCTCTTTACGCCGTGTTGAACCGCGAGATCAACACGTTCGCGGGGCAGGGCAAGAAGAGTCGAGACAAGTGGACCCTCGACCAGTTGCAGGCCGCTTATGACTCGCTGGACGAGATCGGAGACCAGGTGGCAGCCACGATCCGAGAAGCGATCAAGGAGTAGACCAATGCCAGCAGTAAAGAACATCCTGAAGCACGTCAGCGCGGAGACGGCAGGAAAGCAACGCCGATGCTACCGACAACGACGCCACGTGATATCAAAAGGCGACCCGTGCCTCGTAGTTCAGGACGGGACGCAGAGCCAGACAACCTACTGCGCTGTTTGTGCGGCGGAAATCCTCTCCAAAGCTGACGACGCGCTCACCGGTCTGCATGCCCACTTCAATCGGGCCAGCGAGGCGCGCGACGTGAGCTGAATCCGGCGCGTCCGATATCTCATTCAGAGCGACCGTCCGTGATGGTGTCCGCTCGTGGGTTGGGTGACGGAATGGACGCCAGCGGCGATGTCTCGGGCCCGGCTTTCGGCAGCGCGGGCACGGGCGGCGTCGATCTTCTGCGCCTCGGAGGCGGGTGGTGCTCCGAGCGGGGTGTCGCCGGTGATGCGGTAGCGGTCGCGGTAGGCGGCGACTACTCGTGCGGTTTTCCGCCAGGTCGCGGCGCGGCGGAGGCTCCTGGGCGGTGTGCCGAGTGCTTTCGTCCAGGGTGCGTGGTCGATGAGGGCACCGTCGAGGACGGCGTCGGCGCGGGCTTCGATGAGTGCTTCTCGTTCGTTGAGCGCGGCGCGCATCTCGGTGTCCTGCACGCCGTCCGCGTGTGGGAGAAGTCCGGCGATGAGTCGCGGTGCTTGGCGGGCTCGTCCTGATCCGGCGGGGCGCGTGGTGGCATGGGCGACTCGGTAGTGGAGGACGGCGGCGATGTCGTCGGCGTCGTTGAGTCCACGTGCGGCGATGAGGCGTGGGAGCAGGGTCTCGATGTCGTGGTGGTTGGCTTCGGCGCGGCGGAGCTCGACCGTGAGTGGCCCGAAGGCTTCTGACTCGACCGCCGTTTGTGCTTGTTCTTCGGTGAGGCCGGATGCGCGCACGAGGGAGGCCCATCGGTCGTGTTGTGCTGCGGCGGCGATGGTCTCGTACTCGGCGGCGAGCTGCGCGATCGAGCCCCACTGTTCCTGTTCAGCGGTGATCGTCTCGTACGCTGAGAGTTCCGCGCCGACGTGCTGGAGCACTCCCGTCAGGACGCTGCGACTGGACGCGTTCGGGTCGTCGCCGGGGTGTGGCTGTTGGTGGTCGTCGGCGCGGTCGAGGATCACGTAGGCGTGGTTCGCTGCACGGCCTCGGGTCATGGAGACGTAGAAGTTCTCCCTCGTCGCGGTCGGCTCGACCAGGACATGTGCGGTGTCGGTGGTGACGCCTTGGGCTCGGTGCGCGGTGACGGCGTATCCGAGATCGACATGCTCAGCGACGTACGCGGCGGGCAGCAAGATCGCGCCGCCGTAGGAGCGGCCCGGTCTGCGGATGGTGAGGCTTCCGTCGCCTCGCACGTCCGTGATGGTCCAGATGTCACCGTTGCGCACCCAGTCGTTCCCGTTGCTGGCCGTGATCTTCCGGTCGTTGCGGCGGGTGATGACGGTATCCCCGACACCGGCGTGGGTTCCGTCGTGCAGCTCGACCTCCCTGTCCTGGGTGAGGGTCCCGTCGACGAGCAGGTCAGCTCGGGCGCGCTCGTTTAGCGCGGTCACTTGTTCGCGGGTCTCGGCGACGAGGACGGTGATGCGTCCGGCGTCTCGGTCGGCCCGCCATGCCGTGTAGGCGGCGTCGGTCATGGTCTCGGTGTCGCCGTCCTGGATGCGGCCGTGCGCGAGGTAGGTGTCGATCGCCGAGGTGTGGCCGTGACGGAGGTCGAGGGAGGCGAGCTTCTCCCAGGGGTTGCGGAAGCGGTGGACGTCGATGAGTTCGACGGTGTCGGTGCGGTCGTGGGCGAGCATAGAGAACGCGCCCCCGGCATCTACCGACTGGAGTTGGGCGTAGTCACCGATCAGCAGAACCTTCGACCCCGCCTTCTGGGCGAGGCCGGTGATCCGGTCCAGCGACAGAGTGCCGGCGAGGGAGGCTTCGTCAACGACGACCAACTGGCCAGCGGTGAAGTTGAGTCCTTTGGTGAGGTGGTTCTGCCACCACATCGCGGTGTTCTCGGTCTCGATCCCGAGATCGTCGGCGAGGACCTGCGCGGCCACCGCGGACGGGGCGAGCCCGACCACGGAGCCTTTGCCGTGCTCGGCCTCCCATGCACGGCGGAGCGCGTTCATGGCGGTGGTCTTGCCCGCCCCAGCCGGGCCAACGAGCACATCGAGGGTCCGCCCCGACACTGCGATCCGTGTCAACGCTTCGGCCTGACCCTCACCCAGCACCAGACCGTCGGCATCGGGCTTGCGGGCGATCTTCTCGACGGTCGCGAGGGAGACAGTGGGGCCGGTGAGGTCGCGGGAGCGTTCGAGGAGCCGGTCTTCCGCCAGCAGTTGGACCTCGGAGGTGAAGATCGCCGAGTTGACCGGCCGGAACACCGACGTGCCATCATCGCGCCGGAACACCGCGGGCGAGAGTGAGAGCTCGGGTGGTGTGAGTCGCAGGGATGCGAGCTGGGCGGCGTCGGTGACCATCGCGATCACCGATTCGCGGTCGTTCATGGTGGCGAAGCGCCACCCCATCGTCTGCCGGGCTGATTCGGCCATGAGGTTCCACCGGCGCCAGGTCGAACGCTTCTCGCCGACCGTCTCGACGACAGAGCGACCGATGTCGCGGATCACGTCGAGGGGGATGTCGTCGGCCCGCAGCAGCAAGGGGCGGTCGTTGTCGGTGGCGTCCATCGCCCACCTCGTCGCGTCGCTGCCGAGGATCGCGGTGGCTCGAGTTCGCCACTCCTCAGTCAGGGCAGCCAGGGACCGGACCTTCTTGTCTGGTCGCGTGGAGAGCGTCGCCTGCGCGCGGAGCTTCAAGATCGTCGCATTCGACGGTTGGCGGCCGTGCGCAGCGACGTACTCGTCGATCAACCGGTTCTTCTCAGCGTCGATGTGGCGCGCGCGGCTGGAGAACTCCGTCACCAGCGACTCAGGGACAGCCGTGATCGCCCAGGCTGGGTTGCGGTCGCGGCCCATGTCGCGGGCCTCCCATTCCACGCCGAAGATGCGGGTCATGTGGTCAGCGAACACCGCCTCGTGCAGCTCCGAGAGGGCGACGACGGCAGCGTGCATCGGCCTGCCGTCCAGTGAGCGCCACTTCCCGTCGAGCTTGGTCTTGGCCTTGTTGCTGATGACGACGTGCGTGTGGAGGTGGGGGTCACCTGAGCGGGAGTCGAAGTGATCGAAGGCGGTCGCGATCAGCCCCTCGACCTGGACCTGTGCAACGGCCCCGTCGCCTGCGGTTGCGCCGGTGCGGGTGGCCGCAACCTCTCGTTCCATGAGTGCAACCACCTCCGCAACCGCCCGGTGGTGCGCGGCCCCGATCATCGCCTGCACCCCGGCGTCGGCGACTGCCCAGAGCACGCTTGCGGACTTCGGTATCGAGAACGTGAAGTCGAATCCCGCCACCGCTCGACGTCCGGCCCGTGTGTTCTCCTCGGCCACGATCAGAGCGACAGCTTCGCCCTTCGCGCCAGGCATCAGCGTGGCGTCGAGCTTCGCGATTCGGGCCTCGATCCGCTGCTCTGTCGTCTTGAAAGCCGGGAATGCGAGCCCGAGTTGCTTGCCGGTGATCGGATCGCAGCCCGAGCCCATGAGGAGCTGGAGTTGGTCTTCTGAGACGCAGTCGCCGACGACGAGCTCGCCCTTGCCGAGCGAAGCAACGCCTTTGCCGAGCCATCGGCCCGGTGGGGTGCCTTCCTCGATGAAGTAGCGGGTCAGCGGCGTCGATAGCGGACGGTCGCCGTCGGCGGCCGCGACGGTCTTCAGCAGGTATTTGTAGCCATCGCCCGCGCTCATCACGCGCATCGAAACCGTCATCGCTGCCTCCCGTCCTGACGAGCAGGTGAGCACCAGAAAACCGCTCCCGCACGCCCCAGTCCGGGGGTCTGTTCCTTGACCTGCAAGACGCGTGTCCTCTCAGTGGGTGGGTCGGAGAGACGAGCGGCCGGCGTGGTCGTCGAGGGCGAGTTGAGCATGTCGAGTGACGGCGAGGGCCGGGGTCGATGCGGACGGCGGAGCGTGGCGTGGTCGTGCACCTGACAGGTGACCAGCCCGGCATCAGAACTCGAAGACCTGGGGTCGGGGTCGCCCGTCACTCGGAGCCCTCATGCATGACCGGGAAGACCAGTCGCCGCGACTCAAGATCGGGTCGCTGTTCAGCGGATACGGTGGCCTCGACCTCGCTGTCGAGCACGTCTTCGACGCCGAAACCGTGTGGTTCTCCGAACTCAACGAACCCGTCGCCCGCGTCTTCTCACGCCACTGGCCCGGCGTCCCGAACCTCGGCGACATCACCGCCATCAACCGGCACGAGGTCGAGCCCGTGGACATCCTCATCGGCGGGTTCCCCTGCCAAGACGTATCGACCGTCGGCAAGCGCGCAGGCCTCGCACCCGGCACCCGCTCCGGCCTCTGGGCGCACATGGCAGAAGCCATCGACGCACTCCAACCCGAATGGGTCGTCATCGAGAACGTTCGAGGGCTGCTGTCCTCACCAGCAACGCGACCACCAGCAGAAGGAGACCACCGTGACCTACGCAACCCCGGCGATGCAACCCCCGACGATGCAACCCTTCGCGAGCTGGAACCCGACCCGTGGCATCTGGGAGACAACGCAGCTCGACCTCTACGGGCTCACGGTGCCGTTCTCGGCGATCTGGCCGACCTGCGGCTGGATGCACGATGGATCGGCCTACCGGCTTCCCTTGTCGGCGCTCCTCACCACCGACTCCGCATCTTCATCCTCGCCCACCGCACGCTTCCGTACCCCGCTCGCGACCGACTCCACGCGGGGCGGCGAGACGCTCGAACAGGTGCGAGCCAGGCGAGGGACGATCGCGCTATCGCACCAGATCATCGACTTCGCGCTCCACGGACCGCATGGCTCACCGAGCAAGAGGCGCGAGTCGGAGACGCTGTGGTCGCTGATCGACGGACTGTTCAACGCTGGGGACGCTACGCCGACGCCATCACCCGCTGGGAACACATCACCGGACGACCAGCACCCGCACCCGCACTCCTGAACGACGCCGACGGACCCCGCCCAGCACCAGCGTTCGTCGAATGGCTCATGGGTCTACCGACCGGATGGGTCACCGACACTGGCGAGCTGACGACCAACCAGCAGATCACCGCACTCGGCAACGGTGTGCTGCCACTCCAGGCATCCACGGCGCTTTGTTCACTGATTGGTACGACGCGCCGGGAGGCATAAGCGGCAAGCTCCGGCGCCCTACGGTGATGGTCCCGTATTCTGGTTGCGTGAGCAGCCGAAGTGGACCGCTGCCAGACGATGACCCGCGTCACGGCACCGCGAATGGCTACGGGAACCTCGGGTGTCGATGTGCAGAGTGCCGGGCCGCTCACGCCGCTAACCATGCGGCCTACATGAAGCGCCAGCGGGAGGCAGGGCGCGTCATCGGGAGTCATGGCTCCAGCGTTGCCTACGATACGGGCTGTCGCTGTGACAAGTGCAGGTTGGCCCACAACGCGCGTTCGGTCGAGAAGAAGCGTCGAATACGCGCGCGGAAGCGGGCTGACGGCGACTAGTCGGACTCGTTCTCGTCCGAGAACTCGGCCATAACGTTGCCGACGAGTGCAGGTACGTCGATTGCATCAGGCGTGGGGCGCACACGGCCTTCTGCGTAGGCGAGACGCGCCGCCGCGAGGTCCGCCAGTCGAACTGCCTGAATCACAATGACGCGCCGAAGTCCAGCCGAAACTTCACCGCGCTCATGAGCGACGGCTGCAACTCTGGCGAGTGTCTCGGCCCTACGCGCAATGCGGACGTCGGGATGCTCTCGATCTTCACGCATGTCCGGGGGTATGAGGCCGAAACGGTATGACGCGGGCAAGGCGACGGGCGTTGAGACAGGAGGGATCTTCTCGTTGAGGATGGCCTGGTACTTCGAGTTCTTGATCGCGTTCACATAGACCGAGTACTCGATAGCATCGAGTTTCGGCTTCTTGTCAGGGTCGGTCCTGAGGTCCTCGACGGGGTACAACTCCACGTCGGCGACCTCAAATGGGTCGAGGATGCGGTATGCGAGAGTGTCGGAGCGCTGACCGCGGAGATGTCGCCCGATCCGCGTGCCGAAGTCTTCCCACGTCTGCCCGACGTAGATCGGCTCGCCGTCGTAGTCGTAGAAGGCGTACACGCCGATACACTTGTTGAGCTTCTTGCCGCTCGCTGGGTCGACCGTGTCGAGCGCCTCCGTGAGTAGTTCGCGAAAACCTTGCACGAAGCGGGTTGGCATCGACTTCTTCGTCGGAGGCCTCTTGTCGGGTTCGTTGTAGCTTGCGATGCCCCTGCTACCCATTGACGGCTGCCTCCTTGACCGACTCTCCGGGTGCCATCTGGCCGCGCACGAGGGGCATCAGATAGTTCTCTGCAAGCCAGGACACCGCAGGTACGGCCACAGCGTCGCCGAAGCCAAAGAGTGCCTGGTTGGTGCGCGCCTTGCTCAGGTCGTAGTCGTCCGCACCCATAAGGCGTGCGTATTCACGGGGTGTCATCCAGCGAACCTGTAGGCGCTTGTTTCCAAGCCGCACTACGGCCTGCTTGGATGAGCCGCCGCGGGCAGTGCGCAGGCATCCGGAAACGTCGTCTGGGCGGACCTCCCATACCGCGACGCCGTTGCGCGTGCGACGGTACGCCGTCCGGTACTTGACCCCACTACCTCGCTTCAACTCTGCGAGCCGCTCGGATTGAGTCGAGGAAAGAGAGGAGACGAATGCACTAGTTCGAGCGCTGTCCCACCAGCGCTCGTCCGTCAAAGGCATGTCTTCGATGACGCGACCGAGCCCCTGTGTCTTCGGGGCAGGCGGTGTTGGGACCTGAGCGCGATGGGTTCTCAGCGACTCGTCGCCAAAGACCCATTGAAGCCAGTCGGGTCGCAGTTCAGAGTTGGGCTCAGGAACGTCAGCGGGTGGGTTCTTGGCTCCAACCAAGAATAGGCGAGGTCGAGATTGAGGGAGGAATCTCCTGGCATCTATTGACAGCACATCAACCGAGTAGTCGAGTTCGTTGAAGGCGCGGATTGCTGCTGTTAGATCATCGCCACCATGCGAAGTGGCGAGACCAACGACGTTCTCCAGCACGACCACCGGTGGACGATCGTCTTCGAGCTCTTTGAGAAGGCGCACGAAGTGCCAGAACGTCCCGGATTGCGCGCCCGCAAGGCCCGCCCGGGAACCTGCAAGCGAGAGATCGGTGCAGGGGGACGATGCCCAGGCGAGTGCAGCGTCTCGTGGCAGATCAGCGGCCGGAACCTTGCCGATGTCGCCGAGCGAGAAGGTGTGGCCGACGGACTCGCCAAACTGCGCGTCGTACATCGCCTTCTTGTCGGGCTCGTAGTCGTTTGCCCAGGCGACTCGGAACCCCGCCGCTTCCAGCCCCATGCGAGCGAGGCCGATCCCAGCGAAGAACTCCAGCACGCGTGGCCGGGCAGCGTCGATCGGCGTCACGTTTCCCATACGAGCATCCTAGGGGCGCCGTATGACATCCGCTTGGGGACACGTCGGTGGTGGGCAGATTCCGAGCGGTCTGGGTCCCGGCGGCGGGTGATCCGGCACCATCATGGCAACGAGTGGGCCTTCGCTGTCGCTGCGAGCCACGCGATCACACGCTGGTGCCAGCCATCTGGATCGGCGTTCCACGCGAGAGTGTGCTCGGCGTCGAAGGTCTCTAGCGTCACGAGGTCGGGGCGCAGGTCTCGGAGTGCTTGCGAGAGCCGGATGGGTGCGGAGCTGTCTCGTGCGCCGTGGAGGATCAGCGTGTGCGTGGCGAGGTCAGCGGCGCGAGTGATCCAGTCGAACTGACGGAGTGGGATCGGCTCAGGTAGCCCGAGCATGCGCGCGAATGGCCGGGCAATGAGCCACGGGATGGCGAGGAGCCCTGCGCTGCCTGGGAGTCCGCTGCGGGCGCAGTTGGCTTTGATCGTCTCGGTCCAGTCGAGGACGGGTGAGTCGAGGACGAGTGCGGTGATGAGGCCGTCGTGGCGGGGTCGTGCGGCGAGCTGGAGCGCGATGGCGGCTCCCATTGACCAGCCGAACAGCACGATCTGTTGGGCTCCTCGTCGGACGGCGTATCCGACGGCTTCGTCAACGTCGGTGGTCTCTGTGTGGCCGAGGGTCGATCGGCCGGTGCCGACGCGGGGGCCTCCTGCGGTGTTGCGGTAGGTGACGACGAGGGAGGTGTAGCCGAGTTCGGTGGCGACTTGGGCACCGCGGAGGGTTCCGGCGCGGCTGCTGCCGAGTCCGTGGATGTGGATGGCCCAGGTCGAGGGGTCGCCGTCGATGCGCCAGGCCGGGCACCGACCGGCCGGGGTGGTGATGGTGATGTCGCGAGCGTTGAGTCGGGCGTCGGCTGGGGTGGCGTAGAAGATGCCGCTCCACGAGGCACGGTCACCGACCCGGAGCGTCAGTCCTGGCGATGCGTCGGTAACGGTGCGGATGATCCGGCCCGGCCTACGGTCGGACGCTTCTGGGGAGAGTTGTGCCCAGCCGCCGTGTTCGAGCCAGAGGTTGTAGATGCCGTCGGCGGTGGTCTGCGAGGTACGGTCGAGCACGACCCGCTGAGTCTCGCCGTCGTGTTCGATGTCGTGGATGGTGAGGTCGAAGACGCGAGGCGTGGCGGGTGCGGTGAGGCGTCGTGCGATGGTCCAGCCTGCGCCGAGTGCGCTGGCGATGAGGAGTCCTGTTCCCAGGGCGATGCCGTTCTTCACGAGGGACGCTCCTGGTGTTGAGTGCCGATGTCCGCGTCGTCCAAGTCTCGCGGCCGCTCGGTCGGCGTGGGAGTGGTCTGGTCGTGGCCGACGAGGTGCTGTTCGGCTTGTTCGAGCAGTGCCTGTTCGGCGTCGGTGATGGTGAAGGTGATGCGGGAGTCGATCATGGCGTCGCGTATCTCGACGATCTCGCGGTGCAGGCGACCTTCCGGGTCGTCGCTCGCAGAGAGAGGCTCTGCTTGGCTGAGCCCGGGCCGCACTCGGGTCGCGCGCTGCCAGAGCGGTTCGAGCTGGTCGGCGAGAGCGGTCGTGCGGCGACGGCGGGCGTAGCGCTGGGCGCGGCGGACGACGGGTTGCGCGACGAAGCCCGCGCAGAGCAGCAGGAAGGTGAGCAGTGACAGCGGCGAGTAGGTGGGTTGCACGGCGCGCATCAAGGCGATCTGGCCTGTCACGTGGGCGATGTCCATGGTGAGGACGGCGAGGCAAAGCATCACACCGAAGGCCGAGCCGAGGGTGAGGAGCGCGGCGGGGAGTCGTTGGATGCCGTGGCTGGCCCGGTATTGGCGGGCGGCGAGGACCATCATGGTCGCGATGACGATGCCGCCGTAGGCGAAGTTGATGATCGAGTAGATCGCGGTGGCGGGCTGGGCGCCGAGGTCGGCCATGAACCGGGTGGTCGTGGTGCCGCGGTCGATGAACCAGAACGCGATGGTGATCGCGGCCAGGGAGGCCAGCAGGGTCGGGCAGCTGACGACGGCACGGACGAGCTGGGGGCGGTACTCGCCGCTGCGCATGACGCCTCGGCCGAGGAAGAACAGCCCGATCATCAGCAGCGCGTCGGCGATCAGAGTGGCGACGTTGGTGCCGCCCAGGACCGGATCGACGGCGGCGTAGACGGCATCGACGTTCAGGGTCATGGCGATCGCGATGGCGATGGCGGCGTAGGTGACGCTTCTGTCGGCGCGTTTTCGGCGGACGATGAGCAGGCTCGCCACGAGCGCCCCCATGAGGGCCGCGACGAGGGTCTGGGTCATCCGAACACCTCCAGGTAGCGGGACTCGGCGAAGGCGTGTCCTCGGATGCCTGCGGCGAGCCGGTCGGCGAGGGCTTCGGCGGTGATCTCGGTTTCGCAGTCGATGTCTTGCCGCTTGAGGAGGCGTCCGCGGGTGTAGGGCGGGATGTTGGGCAGCAGTGCGTCGGCGGCTGCGCAGTCCTCGCCTTCGCAGTGACCGAGGATCATGTGGGCGAACTCGTGCAGGACGAACTGCTGGCGGTGCAGGGCGGAGTCGCTGGGTGCGTGGAGCACGACATCTTCGGTCTCGCCGATCAGCCAGATGGCGCAGAGTCCGTCGCTGGTGTCGAGCTCCTCGAGTTCGTGCACGCGCAGGGTGCGCTGGCGTCGGGCCTGGATCGCGTGGATGAGGTCGTCGAGGGTGAAGGTGTGGCCGAGCTGGAGGTCCGCGACGGCCGCCGATACGGTCTGTTCGATATTCACGGTGCGCCCCTCTCAGCGGGAGAGCACGTGGCCGGTATCGGCGTCGCGTTGCGCGATACCTGTCAGTGCTCAGGCATGTGTGTCAATTCCTCATCCAGGAACTTGGTGATGGCGTGGAGTGCTCTCGGTGAGATGTCACCGAGGGTACGTGCGGCGTAGGACTTCACCTTCGCCGCGCGCATGGAACGAACGAGGTCGAGCTGCGCGGTGACCTTCTCCGGGGTGGTGGCGCCGTCGGCTCCCAGGAGGAAGTCGGTATCGACATCGAAGTAGGCGGCGAGCCCCTCGAAGACGGCGGGGTCTTGGACGTAGCGGTGGCCGTTGACCATGTACGTCCAGCGCGAGCGCGACAGGTTGACGCCGCGTTCTTTGAGGAAGTCCGCGATCTGCGAGTAGGTCGGCTCTGCGCCGGACTCGGCCTCGGCAACGTCCATCAGGAGCCGCAAGCGGTTGGCGAGATCGACTGCCGCAGCCTGGCTCTCTTCTTCGGTCATGGCCGCTGACCTCCTTTCCCTCGTGACGGGCAAGGCATCGCTGTTGTCCACCCCGAAGGGCGGTTGTGCATGCTCAACGCTACTCGTTGGGCATGCACAAATCAAGGCTTGCGCATGCTCAACGACCGTGCTCCAATGGGAACTCCGACCTGTTTGAGCATGCTCAATTGCATGCTTGGGCGGGTCGCTCTCGCCAGAGAGGAGGTGAACGATGCTGTCTCCCGCGCCGATCTCGCGCGGCTCCTCGCGCAGGCGCGCCGCAATGCCAGGCCGCCCAGTAGGGCTGGCCCGGCAGGTTCGCTCTCGCCGTGGCGGGAGGGGGTGCCTACCTCGAAGGTGTACCGCCCCGCCCACGAATGTCGTGGTGGTCGCGAGAGGAGACCCGGTCATGGCATCGACACTGGAGCAGCGGGCCGCGCGTGAGGCGAAGCTCGACGAGTTGCACGAGAAGCTGATGGGCGCGGTCGAGCAGCTCGTCTCCGGCGACGACTGGCGCGACGCCCTCGCGTTCGCCGCGAGGTTCCGGTCCCGGTCGTTCAACAACACGATGCTGATCTGGGTCCAGCACCAGGTCGCGTTCGAGGCCAGCCGGGTGCCCGAGCCGTTCCCCACGCTCGTCGCGGGGTATCGGCAGTGGCAGGCGCTGGGGCGTCAGGTGATGAAGGGCCAGCCGGGCTACATGATCTTCGCGCCCGTGACCGGACGGTTCGCCACGGCCACGCCGTCGGATTCCGGTTCGTGGCGCAGGCTCGGGCCGCGGGAGAGACCGAAGCCGGGTGAGGTGGTGCGCTCCCGCATGGTCGGCGCCCGCCCGGCCTATGTCTGGGATGTCTCCCAGACCGACGGCGACCCCCTCCCGACGACACCTGCGCCGGTGCTGTTGGAAGGAGAAGCCCCCACCGGGCTCTGGGACGGCCTCGCCGCGCAGATACGGACCGCCGGGTTCGAGATCGTCTCCGTGCCGGACGAGCTGGCGATCATGGGCGCGAACGGCATGACCGACTATGACGCCCGGACGGTGTCGGTGCGGGAGAACATGTCTCCTGCGGCACGAGTGAAGACGCTGGCGCACGAGCTCGCGCACGTGAAGATGCACGACCCCGACGACGTGGAGGTGCGGCAGCATCGCGGCATCCGCGAGGTCGAAGCCGAGTCGGTCGCGCTGATGATCGGGGCCGCGCACGGCATGACCACTGACGGCTACACGATCCCGTACGTCTCGACCTGGGCCGCCCGCGCCGACGACAAAGAGCCTGCACAGATCGTGCAGGCCACCGGCGAACGAGTGCGCAAGACGGCCCTGGTGATCCTCGACCAGCTCGACACCCCACAGCTCGGCGACGGCACCCCTCCCGGCCTCGAACGCGACAGTCCGGCGGCGAAGCCTACCCGCGCGTCCTCTCGGCAGGTTGAGCCTGACCGGCCACATGCCACGCCGGTGTTGGCGGGACGGGGGCTGTGATGCCCGACCCCTTCGACGTTCTCGCCGCGCTCATTCGCGTAGACCGGACACCGGACCTCGCGGCTGCGGCACGGAGCCTCGCTGCGGCTGGGATGCCGGTGTTCCCGTGCGAACCGGATGGGAAGCGACCGCTCACCCGGCGGGGGTTCCTCGACGCGACCAGCGACCCTGAGCAGGTCGCCGCGTGGTGGTCGCGCACCCCAGAGGCGAACATCGGCCTCCCCACCGGCGCACCGTCGGGTGTCGTCGTGGTGGACGTCGATGTTCACGGCCCAGTCGATGGCCGCGCCGCGTGGCGTCGTGCCTCCGAGGCGGGGCTGGTGGATGGGGCGGGTCTGTTGGTCCGGACCCCGACCGGAGGCGCACACGCCTACTTCCCGGCCACGGCGGGTGTGGAGCAGCGGTCGTGGCAGGCCGCCAGTGCCGGTGTCGATTTCCGGGGCGACGGCGGCTACATCATCGCTCCACCCTCCCGCCGCACCATCGACGGCACCGTGCGGTGCTACGAGATCGCCGACCTTGCCGCCCACTCCGTCGGCCCCGTCGATGCCGCACGGCTCCGCGACTTCCTCGACCCCCGACCCGCTGCACCAGCGCGAAGTGAAAGCGCGGCTGCGACGGTGGATGCCGAACGGCTCGCGGCCTGGGTCGCGAGTCGTAGTGAGGGCGAACGAAACCGAGGCCTGTTCTGGGCCGCCTGCCGCCTCGCCGAGAACGGCACCCCACCCGCCGACACACTCGACGCACTCGGCCCTGCCGCCGTGCAGGCGGGCCTGAGCGAGCGGGAGATCGCCACGACCGTGCGTTCGGCCTACCGCGCCACCCAGCCCGCACCCGAGCCCGCTGCTGCGGGTCGGGCACCGACGACGGATCGGTGGTGCAGCCGCTCCGCATCATCGCCGGTGGCCTCGGCGGGGAGGGCGGGGCTGTGATCGACAAGACGAGTCCGCGACGGTGGGCTGCTGGGACGGCGGTGGCGGGGACGGTGTTCATCGCCGCTGGGGCGTTCTGGCTGTCGTTCACCTCGCTGGCCGATCTTGCTGCGCGTTCGGGGATCGGGGCGGGTCAGGCGTGGGCGTGGCCGCTGATCGTGGACGGCATCATCGTCGTCGCGACCGTCGCCGTCGTCGCTCTCGCCGGGCAACGCTCCGCCTGGTACCCGTGGGCGCTCCTGACCGGCGGTGCCCTCGTCTCGGTCACCGCGAACGCGATCCACGCCGTCGTCGCAGCGGACGCCGACGTGCCCGGCATCCTCGCCGCCTCCGTCGCCGCCGTACCACCCGTCGTGCTGCTCGCGATCACCCACCTCACCGTCATCCTCACCCGCACCCCGCTAACCGCGTCGGAATCGGAGACACCTGGTCGGCATGAGGTCGCCGTGTTCGCTGCCGCTTCGGACGAGCTGGAAGCGGCACCCGCATCCGTTGGTATCGCCGAGCTGGCGTCCGCGCCCGCCGAGGCCGCGTCGCTGGCTCCATCGGATCGGCGCGCGTTGGGGCGGGAGCTGCGGGAGGCGGGGTGGTCGAACAAGCGGATCGCCCGCGAGCTCAGCGTGCATCCCTCGACCGTGGGCCGCTGGTTCACCCCCGCACACCTTCCCACTGACATCACCGAGTCCGCCGACGAGCGGGAGGAGACCACCCCATGAACACCACCGACGGCCCGCAGGACACCGACCCTCGCCGCGATCCGCAGCGCATCGTGCCGACCCCAGCCGACGAGGCACCCTCAGTGCCACGCGAACGCCCCGAACCCGCCGTGGAGGCAGCAACGACGCCGGAGGCAGTGCGCGCGGCGCAGGTCGCCCGCACCGAGAAGCAGCACGCCGCCGTGATGCGTGGCCGCGGTGTGGAGTGGGTACGCCCGACCGATCTGATGGCCCGGCATTCCGCGAACGTCGCCGGTCGGGGCCTGGACTTCCAAGCCGAGCTCGCCCGCCGCACCCGCACACCCCTGCGAATCGGGACGCAGGCCGCGCGCGACCGGGCACGTCGTCTACCGCCGATCACAGCGTTCGGGCGACGCACCGTCACCACCTCGGCCCCGACGCGGCCCGGGGTCGGGAGGGGATGACAGGTCATGGTCCAGACGGCAACCAGCACGGTAGGGGCGCGTTCGTGGGAGCGGGCGCGCACCTACCTGCCAGGAGGTGCCGACACCATGACCACAACCACCAACCCCAGCACCGAATCCTCGCGTGACGACTTCACGACCGGCGAGGGCCTGCGG
Organism: Skermania piniformis; assembly: GCF_019285775.1. GTDB lineage: Bacteria > Actinomycetota > Actinomycetes > Mycobacteriales > Mycobacteriaceae > Skermania > Skermania pinensis. The sequence continues at coordinate 2,888,394 of NZ_CP079105.1, read as the reverse complement.
GCCCTGCTGCACCGTCTCCACACCGGTGGTGAGGATGCCTGGGTCAATGATCCGGTCGCGCGCGATCTGATGGAGTTCGCCGCCGAGAAGTACAAGGCGCTGGCGCGCAAGCACCGCCTCGATACGTGGGAGGCGGTCGCGGCGGCGTTCGACGCGATGCAGAACCGCTCCACCCTCGAAGCCCGCGACCCGTGGGCGATCATCACCCACGCCGTGCGGATCACCTGCATCTACGAAGAACGCGCCCAAGGCCTCCTCTGCTCGGTGCACCAGGCCCGCCGCTCCCACGTCTCGGCGTTCCACGACCCCGAACGGTTCTCCGACCGCGACACCGCCCTGTCCGACTACCACCCCGCCTTCCATGTCTCCGACGATCTGCCCAGCGACATCGAGCCCAACTCGCATGATCTGCTGGGTTCGGCACAGGCGTGCATGTCTGCCACGTCAGCGGCAGAGGACGCGATCGCGCTGCTGTGCCTGCTCGACTGGCCGACCGACACCGCGCGGGCGTCGGTCGAGCACGTCTGCGGCGCCCTCACCAAAGCCGGAACCCGCCAGTCCGCCTACGAGGCGCTGCGGCGGGATCGGCACGCCCGCGTGCTGCTCGACCTGCCCCGCCGCGCCTGGACCGCGCTGCTGCGGGCTTTGCTCGGGAACCCGCACCCCGCCTACGCGGCGACCAGTGCGGGACGTGGGGTGCTGCTGCGGCTTCTCCTCGGCGAGACCTTGGAACTGCTCCTGCGCGACGACGACCTGATCCTCGCCCTCGCCGTTGCGGCCCCCAGGCATCGGGGTGGTGAGCAGCGATGACCGACCCGCAGACCGGTATCCAACTCGACCGGGCCGTCGATTCCCTGATCGTCGGCAAGCGCCACCGCACCGACCTCGGCGACCTCGAAACCCTCGCCGCGTCCATCGACCGCGACGGCCTGCTTCAGCCGTTGACGATCACCATCGACGGCGTGCTCGTCTGCGGGGCACGCCGCCTGGCCGCGATCAAGATGCTCGGCTGGCGCACCGTCAGCGTCTGGGTACGCGGCGGCCTGTCGGATCGGCTCGGGAAGCTCCTCGCGGAGCAGGACGACAACATGCTCCACAAGCCCTACAACCAGCTCGAAGCCGCAGGCCTCTACCGCGAGATCAAGGAAGTCATGGCCGAAGACGCCGCCCGCCGGAAGTCCGCCACCCAGTTCAGCACCGAGAACCAGCCAGGAAACGACGGTCCCGGAAAATTTCCGGGACCGTCAGGCGCTCTCGGAGACGCACGAGAACTGGCAGCCGCGATGATCCCCGGGGGCGGGTCGTACAAGACCTTGGAGAAGGTCGGATACATCGAAGAGATCGCCGCCAACCCCGCCCAACCCAAGACCCTCCGAGCCGAAGCCGCTGCTGCGTTGGAGCGGATCGAAGCAGGCGACCCGGTGCATCCGATCTACCAAGCCATCCGCGAGAGTGCCGATGCCGCGCGCGAGGTGCGCGAGGCGACGATGCACGCCCTCGCCGAGGATGCCGTCGCCCGCGCCAACGCGATGAAGAAGGGCAAGAAGCCCAAGCCCCGACCCACACCCCTCGTGCCCGACGACGCGCCCCCGGTGCGGTACCCGGTGCGTGCGTTCGTCCAGACCTGGGGCGAACTCGCCAACTGGTGGACCCACTACGACATCGACCTGCTCGCCGTCGAGCTGACCGACGAACAGTACGAGAACTTCCTCACCGTCGCCGAAGCCACCGCCCGCTTCGCCGACGACCTCCACACCGCACGCGACGCCCACGGAGCACAGCCGATCCTGCGCGCACTCTGAGGTCTCGCCGCTCTGCCGGTGGCGGGTGTGTACCTGCCAGGCATGAGCCCTGCGCCCACTGATCCCAAGACCCGCCGCCGATTCGTCGCCCTCATCACCGCTGGCATCGTCCTGCTGCTCCTGGCCGGGATCGGCGTCTACGGACTCCTCACCGGCCCCCGCAACACCAGCGTGGACGATCCGCGCCCCGAGCCGTCGCCGACCGTGACCACGCCCCAGTCGCCGGGGCCGTCCACGCCGCCGCCTCCGAAGGTTCCAGCGGTGCCACGCTCGACCGATCCGGTCGCCTTCGCCGAAGGTGTCGCCACCACCTTGTTCGCGTGGGATACCGCGCTGGGGCTCTGGCCGCTGGACTACACCTCGGCGATCCTCACAGTCGGCGACCCCTCCGGCGACGAGCAAGCGGGCCTGGCCTCCGACATCGCCACCTACCTGCCGAACCGGGACGCCTGGATCGAACTACGCCAGTACGCCACCGCTCAGCACCTCGTCATCGACACCTCGTTCGTCCCCGATGCGTGGGCCGATGCGGTGGCCCAGGCGCAGCCCGGTCAGATCGCACCCGGCACGACCGCGGTCACGATCGAGGGCACCCGCCACCGCTCCGGCACCTGGAACGGCCAGCCCGTCACCTCCGCGCATCCCGTCTCATTCACCGTGTTCGTGGTCTGCGCCCCCACGTACACGACCTGCCACCTCTTGCGGCTGTCCCAGCTCGACAACCCCCTCCGCTGAAAAGGGTGCCGTTGTGTTCCGCAAGACAGCTATCGCCGCCCTCGCGCTCCTGTTCCTCGCCCCGTCCGTCATCCTGCTCGGGATCGGGGCACTGATGAACCCCGCCGCCGCCAACTGCGCCACCACCACAGGCGTGGTCAACCTCGGACCCGTCCCGGACTCGCTCACCGTGACCATGGCGAACGGTGAGACGTTCACGCTGAACCGGCAGCAGCTCACCCACGCCGCCACAATCATCGCCATCGGCAACAGCACCGACGGCGTGGGCATGCCGGGAATCAAGATCGCGCTCATGGCAGCGCTCACCGAGTCCACCCTGCGGATGCTGTCGAACACCGGCACCTACCCCGAGAGCGCGAACTACCCCAACGACGGCAACGGCTCCGACCACGACTCCCTCGGTCTGTTCCAGATGCGGCCACAGTCGGGTTGGGGTTCGGTCGCCGAGCTCATGGACCCCACGTATCAAGCGCGAGCATTCTTCGGCGGCCCGACCGGACCGAACTACCCGAGCCCGCGCGGTCTGCTCGACATTCCCGGCTGGCAGACAATGGACCCCGGCGAAGCCGCCCAAGCCGTCGAGGCCTCCGCCTACCCCGACCGATACCGCAATTACGAGCCCGTGGCCGAAGCCATCCTCACCGCCCTCACCACAGGCAGGTCCAGTGCGACACCGGCGGGTGCTGGTGGTCCAGCGTCGTTGTCGTCGCGGGTGGTGTTCCCGCTCCCGGAGGGGACCTGGGTGGCGACCTCGCCGTTCGGGATGCGCGTGCACCCGATCACCGGCGAATACAAGCTGCACACCGGCGCGGACTTCGCCGCCCCCGACGGCACCCCGATCCTCGCCGCAGCCGACGGCACCGTCACCGTCGCCGAGTTCACCAGCGGCTACGGCGGACTCATCGTCATCGAGCACACCATCGACGGCCACAAGATCGCCACCGCGTACGCGCACATGTGGCAGCACGGCATCCACGTCAAAGCAGGTGACCAGGTACGGGCCGGGCAGCACATCGGCGACGTTGGCAGCTCTGGCTACTCCACCGGAGCGCACCTGCACTTCGAGGTCCGTCAAGGCGGAACGAACGGCGACTTCATCGACCCCGCCGCCTGGCTCAACCAGCACGGAGCCGCGAACCTCCCCGCAGCAACCGCTGGGTCACCCGCCACGTGTCGCGCGGCGGGCACCGCTGGCCCGCCCACGGGCGTCGATGGCGACCCCGACCGGCTCGTCGACGATCCCACCACCGGCGGGAAGATCACAGCGCGGCTGCTGCACCTCTACCAGCAGACCCTCGCGGCGTTCCCCGACACCGGCTGGGGCTGCTACTCGCCCCGCCCCGGCACCAAGTCGGAGCATCCCCTCGGGCGGGCGTGTGACATCACCTTCGGGAACCGGATCGGCCAGCGACCCAGTCCCGCCCAGCTCGACGCCGGATGGGCCGTGACGAACTGGATGAAAGACAACGCAGGCGTCCTCGGCGTCGAATACCTCATCTGGCAAGGCCAAATCTGGTCCGTCAGCCGCGACGCCGACGGCTGGCGACCCTACAACGGCGGCGGCATGCACGACCCCGCCTCGATCACGGGAGGTCACTTCGATCACCTGCACGTCACCGTGAAAGCATAATCTCGGAAATTACACCTAAGGTAAGATTCTTACGTTAGATGTAAGTCAGAATCACGCCGACCAGCGGGAGCGCGGACTCCTCGAACGTAGCGCCGGCAACCGCCTCTGACCAGGCATTCCGGCCCCACCTTTACATCTGATGCATGATTCCTACATCTAATGTAAGGTCGTCGTATGGTGTTCGTGGACGGTCAGGGGCCGGGTGATGGGTCCTCGTCGCCGGCTGGCAACGTGACACTGCTGCGCCCGGCGGTGCAGTTCTTGGATGAGATGCTGACCGGCTGGACCACGCAGCAGACCTCGCGGATGCTGGCGGCACCGACGATCAAGACCAGGGCCTCGCAGGTGCGCCGGTTCGCGGACTTCTGCGGGACGTCGCCGTGGGAGTGGGGGCCGGCCGATGTCGAAGAGTGGACGACCTCGCTAGTCTCCGGTGCGCGGCCGCTGTCGGTATCGACGGTGCGGGCGTATCAGAACTCGGTCGCGTTGTTCTGCGACTACCTGACCGATCATCGCTACGGGTGGGTGGATCGGTGCATGGAGCTGTTCGGCACGCACCCGGTGCAGGTGTGCCACGAGTGGAACACCGTCGTCCACAGCAGCGATCACGAGGCTCGTCCGGCGGTGCGGCCGCTGTCGAGGCTGGAGTTGCAGGCGTTCTTCGACTACGCCGACGACCTGGTGGATCGGGCACGCTCATCGGGCCGCAAGGGCTGGCTGACGATGTTCCGCGACGCGACGCTGTTCAAGATCATTTACGCCTTCGGGCTGCGCCGCCGCGAGGCGGCGATGTTGGATCTGCACGACTTCACCCGCAACCCGAAAGGCCCGGAGTTCGGGCAGTTCGGGGTCTGCAACGTCCGCTGGGGCAAGGCCCTGAAGGGTTCCCAGCCAAGGCGCCGGGCGGTGCTGGCGGTGTTCGACTGGACCCGGCCGGTGATCGAGGAGTATCTCGCTGAGGTCCGGCCCCGCTTCGACACCGCCGATGAGTCGATCCTGTGGCCGACCGAGCGGCAGGGCCGCATCCGCCTGGATCACGTCGATGACCGGTTCGCGGACTGGCGCGACGACCTGGGGCTGGACCCGGTGCTACACCCGCACTGTCTGCGGCACTCCTACGTGACGCATCTGATCGAGGATGGCTTCGACCCGCTGTTCGTCCAGCAGCAGGTCGGGCACCGGTGGGGCTCGACCACCGCCCTCTACACCGGCGTGTCCGGCGACTACCGCAACCGCACCCTGCGCCGCGCCCTCGACGCCGCGTTCACCCCACCTGCGATCGAGGAAGGCTGAGAGACGATGACCAAGACCGTCGCCTACCACTGGCACCTGCGCAAGCTGATGAACGAGCACGGCATGCAGTCCACCACCGACCTCGTACCGTTGCTGGCCGACCGCGGCGTGGTAATGACCTCCACGCAGGTCTACCGGATCGTCACCGGGCAGCCCGAGCGGTTGAACATGCAGTTCCTCGCCGCGCTCTGCGACATCTTCGGGGCCACACCGAACGATCTGATCGAGCCCTACGTCGCCACCAGCTCACGGCGCGGACGCGAGACCGGCACCACCGGCACCACACCGCCGCCGAAGTCTGGCAGCAAGAACCGTCCGACGCGCGCGGTCATCAAACCCGCCGACGACTGACCGGATGGCGAACGCGATCGTCCGCGGCACCTGTTTTAACTGCGGACGGGACAAGAACCTGCGCTGGAATCATGCCCTGGACCGGGGCGAGTGCCGAGCCTGCCGCGCCAGCCGCGCACCGCAGGAGAGGTGCGCCGGATGCGGACGACAGCGCCGCGTCAATCCCCGCACTCCGGACGGCGGGGCCATCTGCGTGACCTGCTATGCCCGCCTCCGCACCACCGACGACGATGCCTGCGATGAGTGCGGAACCGTCGGAGCACTCGCCACCCGTGCCGGCGGCAAGAGCCAGGCGGCGCGGAACCTCTGCACCCGCTGTTACCGCAACCCGCGACGGTCCTGTGGCATCTGCGGCCGGCTCAAACGCATCGCGCTGAAGGCCACCGCCACCAGCCCGGATGTCTGCCCGACCTGCTATCAGGCACCAGTCATCGATTGCTCCATTTGCGGCCAGCAGGCCCTCGGCCGCCGCACCACGAACCGCGGTCGGCCACGATGCTTCGCCTGCCAAGCCGCCGCGCAGATCGAGGCCGCGCTGACCGGACCGGACGGCATGATCCGATCCGAACTCCAGCCCGTGCGCGATGCCCTCACCGCCACCAGCCGACCGAGATCGCTGCTGAGCAACTGGCACGACCTCGCCAGCCTGCACCTGCTGGCCGAGATCGCCCAAGGCCAGCTCGGCCTGACCCACGACGCGCTCGATGCCCGGCCGCAGTCGTTTTCGGTGACCTACCTGCGCGCCATGCTCATCGCTGCCGGCGCGCTGCCGCCGCGGGACGAGAACGCCGCCCGCCTGCACCGCTACGCCGCCCACGCCGTCGCCGGTGTCGACGATCCCGAGCTGCGCGGCGTGCTCACCCGCTACGCCCGCTGGCACGTCCTCGGACGCGTCAAGACCGACCGCCACGGCCATATCTCCGCTGCGACCGCCGACCGATGCCGCGGCGACATCCAGACCGCCAAAGCCTTCCTCGACCACCTCACCGCCCACCGCCACGACCTGGACGACTGCCCCCAGAGCTGCCTCGACGCCTGGATCACCGTCGACCGCAGCAGACGCCTGCGCTTTATCCGGTGGCTCAAACGCGGCGGGTACCTGCCGGGCACCCGACTGCCCGACCCCACCCCCAGCAAGGACCCGCGGCACGACATCGACCCCGGCGAGCAGCTCGACCTGGCCCGACGGCTCCTGCACCATGACGACAGCGCGAGCATCGAGGACCGTGCCGCGGCCTGCCTAATCCTGCTCTACGCTCAACCCGTCGCCAGGATCGTCACCCTCACCACCGCGGACATCCGCACCGCCGACGGCGACACCTACTTGACCCTGGGCCGCGAGCCGCTGCTGCTCATCCCGCCCTTGGATGCGCTGATCACCGCGCTGCCCGTCACCAAGCCGTTCGGCACCACGAGCACCCTGGCCGACCGCAGGTGGCTGTTCACCGGCAAGAACGCCGGCACCCACCTCCAGCCGCCCTCGCTCATGGCCCGGATGAACCGGCTCGGGATCACCACCCGGGCCAGCCGCAACACCGCCCTGCTGCACCTCGCTTCGACCACCCCACCAGCCATCTTCGCTCACCTCATCGGCGTCAGCATCGGCACCGCCACCCGGTGGGCCGGGCTCGCCGGCGCCGCCTGGAACAGCTACGCCACCGCTCGCAGGTGACAGGACACCGGCAGGCGAGCGGGCCCGGCATCGCTAAAGGTAGGCGCAGACCGCGTCGGCCTGACACGTCTCGGGTTCAACCTGCTCGGCTGCCGTCCGTAGCCCGGCGATGGTCTGACGCAGCCGGCCGAGTTCGGCAATCTGCTCATCGACTTCGGCCAGGCGCATATCCAGCAGTTCCCGGACGTGTTCGCACGGAGCCGTTCCGGTGTCGCGGATCTGGAGGATCTGTCGGATTTGCGCAAGAGTCAGTCCTGCTGCCTGGCCGCGATGGATGAAGTCGAGCCGGGCGAAAATTTCCGTGCCGTAATCACGGTAGCCAGATCCGGTTCGCGCAGCGGGCAGCAGGAGTCCCTGGTCTTCGTAGAATCGCAGCGTTTTGGCAGTCGTGCCCGCCGCCTGAGCCAACTCCCCGATCCGCATGACGCCCTCCTCAATCCCGCCTTGACCTTCCAGTGTAGTGGAAGGTTAAGAATGATGGTCGGAGACAAAAACCGACGTCTGGGAGAAACACATCATGGGCTCGAAGATCGATCTGGCGATCATCGGATCAGGCGGCGCGGCATTCGCAGCAGCGATCCGGGCCACCGGTTTGGGCAAGTCGGTGGTGATGATCGAGCGGTCAACGTTCGGGGGCACGTGCGTGAACACCGGCTGCATTCCCTCCAAGAGCCTGCTCGCTGCCGCCGAGGCACGGCACACGGCAGCCGATGCCGCCGCCCGGTTTCCCGGGATCGGGGCGACGGCCGGCCCCGTGAACATGCCGGCCCTGGTCAGGGGCAAACAGTCGCTGGTGGAGTCGTTGCGCGGTGAGAAGTACGAGGACGTGGCCGACGCCTATGGGTGGCGGGTCCTGCACGGCGACGCCTCGTTCGCCGGGTCCCCAGATGCCCCGGTGCTGCACACCGTCACCGGCGACGGCGAAGTCGAGATGATCGAGGCTGAGCACTACCTGGTCGCTACGGGATCGGCCCCCTGGGCGGCACCGATCCCGGGCCTGGCCACCGTGGACTATCTGACCTCGACCACCGCGATGGAACTCACCGAGGTACCCAAGTCCCTGCTCGTGCTCGGTGGCGGATACGTGGCGATGGAGCAAGCACAGCTGTTCGCCCGACTCGGCGCCCGAGTCACCATGCTGGTCCGCTCCCGACTGGCATCGAAAGAGGAACCCGAAGCCTCCCGAGCCCTGGAGGACGTGTTCGCAGACGAAGGCATCCAAGTCGTTCGACCCGCCGAGGTCACCTCCGTGGTCCACGACTCGGACAGCGGCCGGGTGGTCGCAACGACGAACGTCTCCGGCCCGGAGCAGGAGTTCCGAGCCGACCGGGTCCTGGTGGCCACCGGCCGTCGCCCGGTCACCGAGGGACTCAACCTCGACGTCGTCGGGGTCAAGACCGGCCAAGCCGGAGAAGTCATGGTCACCGACCAGCTCCAGTCCACGAACCGGCGGGTCTGGGCTGCCGGGGACGTGACCGGGCACCACGAGTTCGTCTATGTCGCCGCCCAACACGGGGCGATGATCGTCGACAACGCGTTCACCAGCCCCGACCGCGCCATCGACTACGCCCACCTGCCACGCGTGACGTTCACCAGTCCCGCCCTGGCCGCGGTCGGCATGACCGAGGAACAGGCCCTCGCTGCCGGTATCCGCTGCGACTGCCGCGTCCTGCCCCTGACATACGTGCCCCGCGCTCTGGTCAACCGGGACACTCGAGGCTTGATCAAAATCGTCGCCGACACCGACACCGGCCGCGTCCTCGGACTGACCGCAGTTGCCAAAGATGCCGGTGAACTCGCCGCCGCCGGTGTCTACATCCTCGAAGGCAGGATGACACTCGACCAGGTCACCCGAAGCTGGGCACCGTATCTGACCATGGCCGAAGGCATCAAGATCGCCGCCCAGTCATTCACGACCGATGTCTCCAAACTCTCCTGCTGCGCGGTATAACGCATCCGGCGGAACCGCTTGAGTCTTCTCTCAACGCCGGGCATTACCGATCTCCTCGGGTCGCCCTGATCACCGCACTGGCGCGCCAGCGTCCGACCGATGACGCCCGCCCACCAGACCTCACCCACGGTACCTACCCCTGCTGGGACCGCTCGATGATCGCGGGCGGCCCCGACGCACCTGAGTGACATGCAGCTGCCACTTACTCACAACCCACTACTCGGGCACTTCGATCATCCGACCCTGCCGGTGGGGTGACCACGATGGGCGTCTTCCCGGACTTCGACGGCCTCGGCGGCATCGGCGACCTTCGCGCCGTCGTCGGCGCACTCCTCACGTTCGTGCTCATCGTGGCGGTGCTCATGCTGATCGTCTCAGCGATCGTGTGGGCCATCGCATCCGCCCACGGCAACTACTCCACCGCAAGCAAAGGCCGCGTCGGTGTCCTCGTCTCGGTCGGTGCTGCTGCCCTCGCCGGAGCGGGAGTGGCGTGGATGAACTGGCTTATCAACCTCGGCCAACAGCTCTGATTCGCCGTCTCGACGATGCCCGCGCCTGCCATGGCGTGGGCATCGCTATCTCTCGGTTCGGGTGTTCCAGCGCACCTGTGGCGTGTACCCCGTCTGTGCATCCGCGCTGGCGGGCCGACCGCCCGCGTCAAGGAGACCTACCGTGTTCGACCTGCTCACCACTACCGTTCTGCCCGCCGTCGCCCTGGTGCCGATGGACATCAACATCGACCCCAACACCAACGGCCTGCCGGGGATCAACCAGCTGCGCACCATCGTCGGCGCCGTGATGACCATCGGCCTGATCCTCTCCGTGCTCGCGCTGATCGTCTCCGCGATCGTGTGGGGCTTCGGCGCGAACTCCAGTAACCCGCACCTCGCCAGCAGGGGGAAGATCGGTGTCCTCGTCTCCTGCGGTGCGGCGGTGATCTGCGGCGCGTCGGTGACGCTCATCAACTTCTTCTGGAACGTCGGCCAGCAAGTCTGACCCGCACCGTAGAGAGGGCTTGGTGGTTCGTGATGAGCGTGTGCGACATCCCGGTGATCTCCTCGGTCTGCGATGCCGTCGGCGAAGGGGCCGCCACTCTGGTCGCGGCCCCGTTCGACTGGCTCGCCCAAGCGATGGGAGCCGCCGCGGGCTGGCTGTTCGAGGCGGTCTGGTCGGTGTTCGACACCACCACCCTCGTCGATGTCACCCGGCCCGGATACGTCTCGGTCTACAACCTGCTGTTCGGTGTCGCGGTATTCGTGATGCTGATCTTCTTCTGCCTCCAACTCATCACCGGCCTCATCCGACGCGACCCCACCGCACTCACCCGAGCCGCCCTCGGCCTCGCTAAATCCGTGCTCGGGTCGTTCGTCGTCATCACCTTGACCGCTCTCCTCTTGGAGGTGGTGGATCAGCTGTGCATCGGCATCGTCCAAGCCGCAGGCGAGACCACCGAGTCGATGGGCGACAAGATCGCCCTGCTCGCCACCGGCCTGGTCGGGATCAACATCGCCGCCCCCGGCGTCGGGGCGATCATCACGATCTTCATGGCCGGCCTCGCGATCACCGCCGCCGCCATCGTCTGGCTCTCCCTCCTCGTACGCAAAGCCCTGCTGCTGGTGGCGATCGTGTTCGCCCCACTCGCGTTCTCGGGTGCGTCGTGGGATGCGTCGCGGGGGTGGATTGGGAAGTGGGCGATGTTCGTCGTCGCGCTGATCTGCTCCAAGCTCGTGCTCGTCGTGATGTTCCTGGTTGCGATCACCCAGGTCTCGGCACCCATCGACGCCGACCTGGCCTCGATCAGCGACCCCATCGCCGGGATCGTGCTCATGGCGATGGCCGCCTTCGCGCCCTATCTGACGTACAAGTTCATCGCGTTCGTCGGGTTCGACATGTACCACGCCATCGGCTCCGAACAAGACGCCAAACACGCCCTCAACCGGCCCATCCCCGTCCCCGGACGCGGCGCAGGCGGAGCCGACCCGAAGAAGGTACTCGACGGCACGGGCGACACCGGCAGCGGTGGTGGTGGCGCTGGCCGTGGAGGCGGAGGGAGCGCGCCACCCGCGCCGAAACCCACGCCCGCAGCATCAGCAAGTAGCGGCGCTGGTGCATCAGGTGGAGGTGCGGCTGCGTCCGGTGGCGGTGCAGCCGCAGGCGGTAGTGCTGCGGCGGCTGGCCCTGCCGCCGCGGTGGTGGTCGGGGCGCAGGTCGTCAAGGGCGCCGCCACTGCCGGACCGAAAGCCGGAACCGCGCTCGGCGCCCAGGGCGAGCATGCCGCGGACGCCGCCGCCCAGACACCACCGCCACCCCCAGCGAGCGTGGGTTCCGCTACGCCGGGTCAGGTCGCACCGCCCTCGTCGAGTCCAGCACCGCCAGCGCCAAGGAGTGACCCCGCACCACCGCCGAAGCCCACACCGCCTGCGCCACGAGCGCCGAAGGAGTAGACCCGTGTCCACGAACCAGAACCAGCGCAGCACGGGCGATCTCGTGCCGGTGAAGTTCTCCCGCCTCACCCGCCGAGGCATCCTCCTCGGCCTCTCCCTGACCCAGCTCATCACCCTCGCTATCGGCGGCGCGACCCTGATCGTCGCGTTCTACGCCGGAGGCGGGATGCTGCTCGCCTACACCGCCCCCGTCTGGGTGCTCTCGGCGGCACTGACCTGGATACCCATTGCAGGCCGACCCATCGTCGAGTGGCTGCCGGTAACGTGCTGGTGGCTGTGGCGCACCACCGGCGGCCAACTCCTGTACCGGCGAAGGATCGTCACACCTCGTCCGGTTGGGACGCTCGCGCTGCCCGGCGACATGGCCAGGCTGCGGGAGTTCGACGACCCCGACACCGGAGCCGGGATGATCCACGACCCCCACGCCGCCACCTTGACCGTGGTCTGCGAGGTCACCCATCCCGCGTTCGTGCTCCTCGACCCCGGCGAACAAGAGCGCCGCGTCACCTCCTGGGGCCGCGTCCTCGCGACCGTGTGCCGATCCGGCCGGGTCGCCACCCTGCAAGTCTTGGAGCGCACGCTTCCGGACTCCGGTACCGGGCTGGCCGAGTGGTGGGCCGCCCACGGCACACCCGACGGCTCCTGGGCCGCCGACACCTACCAAGAGTTGATCGAACGCGCCGGACCCGCAGGCGAACGCCACGCCACCACGCTCTCGCTGTCGCTGGATATGAAGGCGGCGGCTCGGCAGATCAGAACCGCGGGCGGCGGCATCCGAGGCGCGGCGAATGTGCTGAGGCAAGAGATGAACACCCTCGTCGCCGCGCTCCGCTCCGCCGACCTCGCACCTTCCGGCTGGCTCACCCCAGGACAGATCGCGGTCATGCTGCGCTCCGCCTACGACCCCGCCATCGCCGCCACCCTGGAACGCCACGGCCAGCTTGGGCAATCCCTCGCAACAGCGGGACCGGTCGCGGTCACCGAGACCTGGGGACGGTTGCGCACCGACTCCGCCCACCACACGGTGCTGTGGATCAGCGAATGGCCGCGCTCGCTGGTGTATCCGGGGTTCTTGTCGCCGGTGCTGCTGTCTACCGGTATTCAGCGGTCGTTCTCGCTGATCTGCACCCCGATGCGCTCCGACCAAGCCGCCCGCGACATCCGCAAGAAGAAGGTCGAGCACATCTCCGACCAAGCCCAGCGAGCGAAGATCGGCCAGATCGAAGACGCCTCCCAGACCGCCGAATACCACGACGTGCTCCAACAAGAAGCCGACCTCACCGCCGGCCACGGCATCCTCCGCTACACCGGCCTCATCGCCATCTCCGCACCGACCATCGAGGAACTCGACGCCGCCGTCGCAGCGATCGAACAGGCAGCCATCCAAGCCTCCTGCGAAACCCGACTCCTCGTCGGACAGCAAGCCGCCGCGTTCACCGCCGCAGCGCTGCCGCTGTGCCGCCGAGTCTGAGAGTCAGTCCGCGGGCTCTACGAGAACCGTGGTCGATGGGTCGACGTCGGGTGCCCAGGCCAGGGTCGGGAGGTCGGCACTGTCCAGACCCGCGAGTTCAAGCGCAGCCTGTCCCGACAGGTGGGAAGAGTTGATGGACTGCCCGTTGGCGACCGCCGCATAGAACTGCGCGGCGTAGTTGATCGCGTCCGCGTCTTCGATGCTGTCTGCCATCCCGATGGCGAACGGAACTACCTGCGCCACGAGGTCGTCGATTTGGGCTGCGGAGCGACAGGAGTTCAGCAGGACGAGTAGCGGCGGGTCGTCAGTCGCACTGATCGCTCGTGCGAAGGCTCGCGCCGTCACGATCACACCTTCGTGGGGTTCATCTGTTTCGTCCTCGAACACGATCAGGTCATCGTTGCTGTGGCCCGAGAAGTGCACTACGTGGGGGCGGAACTTCGTGATGCCGTCCAGCAGGTCCGTGGTGGTGGCCGCTGGTCGTACATCGAGTTCGATCTGGTCGCGGTGCAGTGCGGACTCCACTGCCGCCCGGATGCGCTTCTGTTCCCTCCCAACGCGGAGGTCACCTTCGGCCGAGGCACCCAGCATGAGCACCCGGAGCTTTTCGGGTTTGGGCGCGGGGAGGTGCCGCAGCGCGGTGGTCACGGCTACCTCGGCGCCGATGATCCTCGACTCCAGTTGGGCGCGTTCTGCGGCTGTTCGCCGGTCAGCGCGCTGCTGCTCGCTCTTGCGGCGACGTTCGGCCGCGTCCGCCTCCGACTGCTCAGCCCGGGCAAGCTTGATCTGTAGGGCCGCCTCTTCCTTGGCATATCCGGCTGCCCGTGTCTGCCAGCGACTGGCCTCCTTGCCCGCGGTCTCGGCTTCCTTCTCCCTGCGCTCGGCCTCGCGAAGCTTGCTGCTGCGGGTTGAGGTGCTCGATGTCTTGGCTGCCGCCTGTCGCGCCTTGGCGGCGTCGGCACGCTTCGAGGACTCCTTCGACCGATACTCGCCAGCCTTCTTGTCCGCGTCGATGCGCTGCTTGCGTTTGCGATCCAGTTGGCTTCGGTACTGACTTGCGCTCACTCTGTCGTGCTCCTGCTCGTATGCCTATCCGTCGATACAACGGTAGGCCGGACCACTGACACTCTTCGCGGGCCGCTTGTGCGTACCTCACCATCACGCAGCACCAGGGAGGTCCATGATGCCCACGTTCTTCGATTCCACCGCCGACGCCGCTGAGGCGTCCGAGGCGCTGCGGGGTCTCGCGCACGCGAGCCGCACGTTCGATCAGCCAGCGCAGATGTACGGGGTGATCGGTGACCTGTCCTCGGGGATGCGGTCGCTGCGCCAGGTGCTGGAACAGCTCGCCGACGTTCACGAGCGGAAGGCCGCGCACGCATTCCACGACGACGGCAACCACGCCGCCGGAGTCCGCGACGCGCTCGCGACGGCGGAGGAGCTGCGGCACTCGGCGCGTCTGGTGGATCAGGCCTACGACCGGCTCGCGGAAGGGTTCGTTGCGGCGGGGCGGATCGCGTGGCATCCCGAGCCCGCCGTCGAAGAACAGGCTGTGTCGTCGCGGTGGGTCAACGTGGTGTTCCTCCAAGGCGACGAGGCGGATCGTCCGTTGCGCATTCTCGGCGAGCTGGGGCATGTGGATGCGGTGGACTATCTCGCGCAGTGGGACTACGGCGAGGAGACCACGCAGGCGGCATTGGAGAACGGTTACGTCTACGACGAACCCGGTGAGGGCACGAACGACCGGGTGATGATCTCTGGCGACTACGCCCTGGTCGTCAACCCGCACGTCGGGTACGTCTCACTGCTGCGCCGCCACCCCGAACCCGACCCGAGTACCGAGGTGATCGACGAGTCGTCGCCGACACAGGACGGGCCGGAGATGCTGGTGTCGTACTCGTCGTCGGATGCCCCGAAACGCCGCGACGTGCCAGCGAAGCAGGGGCGGTCGTGGTTCGAGCCCGCGAAGATCACCGCGGTCCGCGAGTCACGAGGGCTCGGGTTGTGACCGGAGACAAGGAGCGGCTGCACACTGCCGTGCTGGTCGCGCCGTCGAAGGAACGCCGCAAGCTCCGCAAACAGCGACGCCGCGCCGAAGCACGGCTCCACGCCGAGCAACGCAAGACCGAACTCGCCGCCACGAAAGCACGGGTGGAGGCGGAGCGGGAGGAGCGGCGCGCCACGATCTACCTGCCCAAGGGCGGCGAGGCGGGTGCGGCGCGGCTCCGAACTCCGGGACGGTTCCGGCTCCCGCGCCACCAGGACACCTCCGCGACGTTGGCGGGGGCGTATCCGTTCGTCGCCGAAGGTGGCCTCGGTGCCGACGGGGTGTTCGTCGGCCAGGACCTCTACTCCGGCGGCAGCTTCGTGTACGACCCGTGGGTGCTGTACGCGCGCGGCATCATCACCGCCCCCAATGTGGTGCTGGCCGGGATCGTCGGCTCCGGCAAGTCCTCCCTCGCCAAGTCCCTCTATACGCGATCGTTGCCGTTCGGGCGCAGGGTCTACGTCCCCGGCGATCCGAAGGGCGAGCACACCGCCGTCGCCAACGCTGTCGGCGGTCGGGCCATCGTCCTGGGCCACGGCCTCAATACCCGGCTGAACCCCCTAGACGAGGGGCACCGCCCGTCCGGGCTGTCGGATGAGCAGTGGGCCTCCACGGTCGCCTCCCGACGCCGTGATCTGATCGGCGCGCTCGCGGAGACCGTGCTGGCGCGGGGGTTGTCGCCGTTGGAGCACACCGCGATCGACCTGGCGTTGACGCAGACGGTGCGGGAGAACGAGGTGCCGATCCTGCCGATGGTCGTGGACCGCATCCTCAACCCCAGCACCGACACCGACGGACGCCTCGCCGAAGACGGCCGGCTCGTCGGCCACGCCCTGCGGCGTCTCGTCGCAGGCGACCTCGCCGGATTGTTCGACGGCCCCTCGACGGTGACGTTCGACCCGAGCCTGCCGATGATCTCCCTCGACCTGTCGCGGGTCACGGAGAACTCGACACTGATTTCGGTGCTGATGACGTGCTCGTCGGCGTGGATGGAATCGGCCCTGCTCGATCCGAATGGTGGGCAGCGGTGGGTGATCTACGACGAGGCCTGGCGGCTCATGTCCCACCCCGCGCTGTTGCGGCGGATGGACGCGCACTGGCGACTCGCCCGGCACTACGGGATCGCGAACATGCTGATCTTCCACAAGCTCACCGACCTCGACAACGTAGGCGACCAAGGCTCCGCCATGCGCTCCCTCGCCAACAGCCTGTTGGCGAATGCGGAGACGAGGATCGTGTACCGCCAGGAATCCGACCAACTCAGACCCACCGCCTCCGCGCTCGGGCTGACCGGCACTGAGCAGCAACTTCTGCTGAATCTCGGCGTCGGCCAAGGCTTGTGGCGCATCAAGGCCAGGAGCTTCGTGACGCAGCACCAGCTCCACCCCGCCGAGCTCGCGTTGTTCGATACGAGCTCTCGCGCGGCTGGTCACCGATGAACCTCTCCCGCCCACACCACTTCGGCGACCAGGAACCTGACGTGCCTGTCGATCTGCCGAATGTGATCGTTACGGTCGCTGCGAACGGGACCCTGACCGCCGCCGTCGATGGCGTCGCCCACCCGCAACCTGTGGCGGGGGCGTGGACTCGGGCGACGTTCGGTACGCTGATGGACGAGATCACGAAAGACCGCACCGTCTCGGTCAGGGTCGAGGTCCGCGAGTGCGACGGCGGCGTGTTCACCGACATCATCCACGCCCGCAAACCAGCTCCACGCGCCCGAGCCGCCGAGCAGGAACCTGTGCCGGGCACGCGGCGAGGTCGCCGAGCTGCGGCACCGCGAGCGCCGCGGCTTATGGAGGTGGATGGCGAGGGGTTCGTGCCGGGTGAGGATGTCGCTGTCGCGGTCATCGTGAGGCACACCGACGCCGCCGGAACCGGTACCGCTCGTGCGCTGGTCGATCTCGACGACCTCCCGACAGGCGCGACGGGCGAGGTGATCCTGTTCGGGCGCATCTCGGGCACGACCGCGATTCGGCGGCTGCAATGAACCCGAGACAGGGCGGGAGCATGGGCGATGAACTCACCAACGCCGCCCTCATCGCCCTGATCGGAGCCTTCGGCCTCGCCCTCATCCTGCGCGGTGCCGGATCGGTCGCCGCGTTCCTCTCCGGCACACCCCAACCACAGGCAGGTCCGGCGTCGGGGCTCGGGGTGCTGTTCAACCCCGCCGACCCCGCCGCCGCGCTCGACGCGGAAGGACTCAGCCCGGTCGTCTACTGGGCCGTCACAACCCTGCTGCTCGCGATGCTCGTCGCCGGTGTCGCATGGACGTGGATGTGGCTGCGCCGCCACAACCGCAAAGTCGAGACCGACCCGCACCGCCTCGCCGGGATCGCTACCGCGCACGAGGTCAAGACCACGGCATCCGCCAAAGCACTCCTGCGCCGCGCCGGAACCCTGCGCCCATCCCTGACCACGCCGACAGCCGAGGACGTGGGCTATCTCCTCGGCACGAGTCGCGGCACCGGGGTGTGGGCATCGGTCGAGGACTCGATCCTGCTGATCGGCCCGCCCCGCTCCGGCAAGACCCTCCACGTCGTCGTCAACGCGATCCTCGACGCACCCGGCGCGGTCGTCACCACCTCAACACGGCCCGAGAACCTCACCGCCACCCTTCGTGCCCGCCGACGCACGGGCGGCCCGGTCGCGGTGTTCGACCCGCAACACTTGGCCGAGGGCATCCCCGCCGGGCTGCGCTGGTCGCCCGTGCGCGGGTGTGAGGACCCGCTGACCGCGATGATCCGCGCCAACGGACTCGCCGCCGCCACCGGCCTCTCCTCCGGGGGTGTGGAGTCCGGCGGGTTCTGGGAAGGCAAAACCAGGACCGCCCTTCAAGCCCTGCTCCACGCCGCCGCCCTCGACGGCCGTCCACCTGCTGAGCTGTTCCGGTGGACGCTCGACCCCAGCGCTGCCGCCGAGGCCGTCGCGATCCTGAACTCGAACCCGAACGCGGCGATGGGGTGGGGCGACTCACTCGGCGCGATGATCGATGCCGACCCCAAGACCCGCGACAGCATCTGGCAAGGCGTCTCCCTCGCCCTCGCCGCCCTCGCCGACCCCCGCGTGCTCGATGCCGTCACACCCGGACCCAACGAGCAGTTTGACCCCGAAGCCTTCCTCACCCAGCAGGGCACGCTCTATCTGCTCGCTACCGGAGCCAGGGCCGGCGCGTCCGCCGCGCTCGTCGCCGCGTTCGTGGAAGACCTCATCGAGACCGCCCGCAGGCTCGCCGCCCGGTCACCCGGAGCCCGACTCGACCCGCCGCTACTGCTGGCGCTCGACGAGATCGGCAACCTCGCACCCCTGCCGTCGCTGCCGATGCTGATGGCCGAAGGCGGCGGCACCGGGATCACGACCATGCCCGTGTTGCAGTCCCTCGCCCAGGCCCGGGACCGGTGGAGCGAGAACCAGGCCAGCGCGATCTGGGACGCCAGCATCGTCAAGATCATCCTCGGCGGTGCGTCCAGCAGTCGCGACCTTCAAGACCTCTCCACGTTGATCGGCGAACGCGACGAGTACACCGACAGTGTGACCCTCGGTGACCGCGGCACCCGCTCGAACCAGCGCTCCGTGCGACGGGTTCCGATCCTGCCGCCCGACCGTATCCGCACCCTGCCCTTCGGCACCGGGATCACTCTGCTGCGCTCCGCGCCACCCATCGTCACCGACCTGCGCGCCTGGCCCAGCCGCCCCGACGCTGCCCAGCTCCGCAGCGACCGCGCCGAACTTGAAGCCCTGCTGCGCCGCCCCGCGCCCTGACGCGGGGTTGGGTGCGGGGGCGCACCTGCCTGATACAGCGGCCCGCGACGAGCTGGCCGCCTGAGATCAGGAGGAAAGACCCATGGCCATTCGCACTCATCAGTCCATCTCGGGCTTCGTTGCCTCGGAGCCGCAGCTGAGCTACACCGAACGCGGGGATGCGCGGCTCTACATGAAGGTCGGCATCGAGCACTACCGCAAGGAGCCCGACAACACCTTTACGCAGTTGGAGACCACCTTCCACGATGTCATCGCGTATCGCGGGGCCGCCGAGCAGGGTGCCGAGCGGATCGCGAAGGGCGACAGCATCATCGCCGACGGCCGAGTGCGGGAGTACTCCTACGAGCGCAACGGACAGCGTTACGAAGGCGAAGAGTTCATCGCGACTCGCATCGGCCACGACCTGGCGCGCACGCGCTACGAGGTAGATCGAACCGAGCGCAGCTCCGGCCGAGATGGTGCCGCCTTCTCCGCGCCACAGCGTCCCGCGCCGTCGAACGCCACGACCATCGGAATGTGAGCGGGGAGACCATGACTGACTCGCTCGGCCCGGAACACGACGACCTCCCGCCCGAGGCAGGACCGCAGTCGCCCAGGTTCGATGCGCCGGAACCGCCGCACCCGGTCAACTGGAATCTGCTCACGGCCAATGATCTCGAAGCGGAGCTGCTCGAACTGAACCGGTGGGTGGACTGGCTTCGCCACACCTACGGCCTTCCGGCCAGCGTCGTGCCGCCGTACTGGCATCGGCACCCCGAACTCCTCTGGGAGCTGTCCGCCCTGCACCTTCACTGGTTGTCCGCCTACGACCCCGAGCAGGACGGCTCCGCCCCACTTGGCTGGCACCGCGACTTCGCAGACGCCCGAGCCCGCCTCCGAGACTGGGTCGCGGCATGCGGCACCCGCCTCGACCGAGACCGCCCGACCCGCCAGACGAGCTGGCCCGGAGAAGACGCCGCCGCGCCCGTAGAGGACTTGCCGATCACCGATCGTGACGAGGACTTCGTTCGGTTCGTGCTCGATCAGGTCACGGCCCGGCAGGAGGCCGAGGATGCCTTCTTCGCGACTTTCGACCCCGATACCGGCGAGGTGTGAGCCATGGCGCGGAAGTACACACGAAAGACAGGGCAGCGCCAACAGAGCGAGCGCGAGCTGACGATCCGTGCCGACCTCAATGACCCGCCCGACCTCGACAAGTTGAGCGAGCTGCTCATTCGTATCGCGCTCCAGCGGTCCGGGTCGTGTCCCTCCGGCGGAGCGACCACACCAAAGCGTCCCCGTGCTTCGGCGGGGCCTTCGTCGTAGAATGTATGTATCCGTCGCGGATGGCGGATGTTGTGGTCCTAGCGCTTCGCCCGTGCGGCGAGGCAAAGCAAACGTGGCCGACTCGGCCTAGTCCTACAGCCTTCGGGCTCTTCTCACGATCAACATCCACCGTCATATCAGTCCGCGTCGGCAGGACCAGTGACTGTGGAGAAGAGCCATGACGACCACCGACGCGAACCGCACCGTAGTAGACAGCCTCGTAGCGCCGACGCCTTTCGTCGGCACGATCGCCGTGTCGTACCTGCGAGTCTCAACGAAGGAGCAGGCGGAGAAGGGCGGCAATGCTGAAGGCTTCTCGATCCCGGCCCAGCGCGAGGCGAACCAGCGCAAAGCCGACCAGCTCGGCGCGACCATCGTTGAGGAGTTCGTCGACGCAGGCGAATCCGCTCGCAAGGCCGACCGGCCCGAGCTGATGCGGATGATCCAGTACGTCACGAAGTACAAGACGAACTACTGCATCGTCCACAAGGTTGACCGGCTGGCTCGCAACCGCGCCGACGACGTGACCATCCACCTGGCGCTCAAAGATGCCGGGGTAACGCTGGTGTCGGCGACGGAGAACATCGACGAGACGCCCTCGGGGATGCTGCTGCACGGCATCATGTCGTCAATCGCCGAGTTCTACTCGCGCAACCTGGCCACGGAGGTCGTCAAGGGCCTGTCGCAGAAGGCCGCGCAGGGCGGCACGGTGTCGAAGGCACCCATTGGCTACCGCAACATCGGAGTGCGCGA
Source organism: Skermania piniformis (assembly GCF_019285775.1). Classification (GTDB taxonomy): domain Bacteria; phylum Actinomycetota; class Actinomycetes; order Mycobacteriales; family Mycobacteriaceae; genus Skermania; species Skermania pinensis. Next base: position 2,867,178 of record NZ_CP079105.1, on the reverse strand, counting down.
CGAGTTCGGCCGCGAGTTGCGCACCGTCGAGCTGGACGAGGAGCGGGCACCGCTGGTTCGGTGGGCCTTCCAGGTGTTCGCGTCCGGGGATTGGTCGACGAGCCAGCTCCACCACGAGTTGGCGGCTCGCGGGCTGACGACCGCACCTTCGCCGCGTCGTCCTTCTCGGCCCATCGGCAAGTCGTCGGTGCATCGGATGCTCACAAACCCGTACTACAAGGGCTGCGTCCGCTATCAAGGCGTCACCTACGCCGGAGTCCACGAGGCGCTCGTCCCGAACGAGGTGTGGGATCAGGTGCAGACCGTGCTCGGCACTCACCGGTCGGCGGCGGACGCGACGCAGACACACGAGCACTACCTGAAAGGCTCGGTGTTCTGCGGGCAGTGCGGCTCACGGTTGATCGTGTGCAACGCGAAGAGCAGCCAGGGCACGATCTATCCGTACTTCGTCTGCGGCAGCAGGCACGGCGGCAGAGGGGACTGCACCCGTCAAGCGATGCTCATCGAGCACGTCGAGCGGCTCGTCGAGCAGTTCTACGACCACGTCCAGATAAGCGCGGAGACCAAGCACGCGCTCTCGTCGATGCTTCACGCGCGGTTCGACGAGATGATGTCCGAGGGTGCCGCGGAACTGGCGGACCTCGCCTCACGTCGTGCTCAGCTCGAAGACGAGCAGGAGAAGCTGCTGAGAGCGCACTACGCGGGAGCGGTCCCGTTGGAGCTGCTCAAGCGGGAGCAGGATCGGATCACTGCGTCGCTAGAGACGATCCAGAACCGGATCGACGCCCACCACGGGGAGTATGCCTTCGCCCGGGCGAACCTCGATGACTCGCTGACTCTGCTGTCCAACGCGGGCGACATCTACAAGACGGCCGACGACGCGAACCGTCGGCTGTGCAACCAGGCACTATTCAAGGCGATCTACGTCGATGAGGACAACGACGTTCGGGTCGGCTACAAGACGCCGTACGACGGGCTGAGCATCGAAGGCTTGCAGGCCGACGCCCTCACCTGGGCCGCCGAGGCAAGAAAGTTGGGCCAGGCTCGAACCTCGACCAAGGGCGGTCCCTTGGTCGAAAGTTCAAACCTGACCCATTTGGGGTGAGTGACGGGACTCGAACCCGCGACAGCCAGGATCACAACCTGGTGCTCTACCAACTGAACTACACTCACCATCGCTGTGCCGTAGCCCGGTGGGCGACAAGCAAGCGGGGTCGATATTAGCGTGCGAGACGCGTCGGTGCCAGTCGCGGGCGGGTCAGGATGCCTCGGGGGCGATCTCGGGCTCGGCTCCGTCCATCTCCGCAACCACCGTCGCCACCTCGGCCGACGACGGGCCGGGTGCGGCGACGAACGCGGTCCGCCGGTAGTACTCCAGTTCGCGAATGGACTCTTGGATGTCGGCCAGCGCGCGGTGGGCCAAGCCTTTCTCCGGCTGCCCGAAATAGATCCGCGGGAACCAGCGCCGGCAAAGCTCTTTGATCGAGCTGACGTCGATCATTCGGTAGTGCAGGTAGGCGTCCAGCTCCGGCATGTCCCGGGCAATGAATCCGCGATCGGTAGCTATCGAGTTGCCAGCCAGCGGTACCGATCGGGCGAGCGGCACGTGTTCGCGCACGTAGGCCAAGATCTGTTGTTCGGCCTCGGCGACCGTCACGGTCGACCGGCGAACCTCTTCGGTGAGCCCGGAGTGCTCGTGCATCTGCGCGACCACGTCGGGCATTGCGGCCAGGTCGGCGTCGTCGGCATGGATGACGATATCCACACCCGCACCGAGCACGTTGAGGTCGCTGTCGGTGACCAGCGCCGCCACCTCGATCAGCTTGTCGCCGTCGAGCCGCAGACCGGTCATCTCGCAGTCGATCCACACCAGTTTGTCCTGCACGTCACACAGCGTAGTCAGCCGACACACGATAGTGCCCGAGGCTAAGGTCTGCGATTGAGACAATCCTTGCGGCGAGCACCAGGAGGACGTTCGATGACCAGCCCGCAGGAGAAGGCGGCGGCCGCGCGAAAAGCGGCGGACGAGGCGGCGCGAGTCGCTGCCGAAGCCGCAGCAGCGGCGGACGCCGCCGAAGCCGAGGCCCGCGGGGGAGCGGTGCCGGGCGGTGGCGCGTTGCCCGCCGCACAGGCGATAGCTGCCGGTTATGCGGCCGACGGTGTGGCGTTGGAGTTGGGCACCGTGCTGGTGGGCGGGCAGATCGACCCGACCGCGCGGGTACGGATTCCGTTACGGACGATGAACCGGCATGGGCTGGTAGCCGGGGCGACCGGTACCGGCAAGACCAAAACGCTGCAAGGCATCGCCGAGCAGCTGTCCCGCGCCGGGGTGCCGGTCGTGCTGGCCGACGTCAAGGGCGACCTTTCCGGACTGTCCATGCCGGGCGCGGACAACGAAAAGGTGCGTGCTCGCGCCGTCGAGACCGGCGCGACCGACTGGTCGCCGGCCGGCGTGCCGACCGAGTTCGTCTCGCTGGGCACCGGCGGGGTCGGCGTTCCTATCCGCGCAACCATCTCCTCGTTTGGTCCGATTCTGCTCAGCAAGGTGCTCGGGCTGAACCAGACCCAGGAGTCCACCCTCGGCCTGATCTTCCACTGGGCCGACAGCAACGGTCTGCTGCTGCTCGATCTCAAGGATCTGCGCGCGGTGATCACCCACCTCACCAGCGACGAGGGCAAGGCCGACCTGAAGGGCATCGGTGGGGTCTCCACGGCGACGGCCGGCGTGATCCTGCGTGCGCTGGTGAACCTGGAGGCCGACGGCGGGGACACCTTCTTCGGCGAACCCGAACTCGACACCGCCGACTTGATTCGCACGGTCGGCGGCAACGGCGTCGTCACGCTGTTCGAGCTGGGCGCACAGGCGGCGCGGCCGGTGATGTTCTCGACCTTCCTGATGTGGGTGCTCGCCGATCTGTTCCAGACGCTTCCGGAAGAGGGCGATCTGGACAAGCCCAAGCTGGTGTTCATCTTCGACGAAGCGCATCTGCTGTTCGCCGACGCGTCCAAGGCGTTTCTCGATCAGGTCGAGCAGACGGTGAAGCTGATCCGGTCCAAGGGCGTCGGGGTCTTCTTCTGCACTCAGTTGCCGACCGACGTGCCCAACGACGTACTGTCCCAGCTCGGCGCCCGGATCCAACACGCCTTGCGCGCGTTCACCCCCGACGATCAGAAGGCGCTGTCGAAGACGGTGCGCACCTTCCCCAAGACCGACGCCTACGACCTGGCGCAGGCGCTCACCTCGTTGGGCATCGGGGAGGCCGTGGTCACCGTGCTGTCCGAGCAGGGTGCGCCGACTCCGGTCGCCTGGACGCGGCTGCGTCCACCACGGTCGCTGATGGACACGATCGGTGACGCGGCGATCCGGGCAAAAGCGCAGGCCGGCCCGCTGAATGAGAAGTACGGCCGGACCTTCGATCGCGAGTCGGCCTACGAGAAGCTGAGCGCCAGTATCGCCCAGGCGCCGGAACCGGCCGAGCCGGAGGCGTCGCGGCCGGCCCCGGCGGACGACACGCTCAGCGAGCGGATCATGAAGAATCCGGCGGTGAAGAGCTTCATCCGTTCGGCGGCGTCCGCGGCCGGCCGGGAGATCTCGCGCAGCATCTTCGGCACCCGCCGCCGTCGCTGAGCTGGTCGGTGGCGCCAGATCCGCGGGGGTGCTGCTCCGCGTGAGGGTGCTATTCGGCGAGGGAGCGGTAGAACCGGCCGATGATCGGGGCGGTGAGCGCGCGGGGGGCGTACTGGCCGGCTGCGCTCATCGCTTTGCCGAGGATCCCGGGTACCACCCGCATCTTGTTGCGGGCCAGGGCGTCCAACGACAGCGTCGCGGTGTACTCGGCGGAGATCCAGAACGAATCCGGCACCATCCGGTCCACGATCGATGCGTCGGCCGGGTCGGGTACGTCGGTGCGTACCGGGCCGGGCGCGAGGAGGGTGACGTGGACCCCGGTGCCGAGCAGTTCGCCGCGCAGCGACTCGGAGAAGGTGTTCACGAACGCTTTGGATGCGGCATAGGTGGCGTTGTTCGGGATCGGCATGTTGCCCGCGGCCGAGCCGCTGGTCAGGATGCCGCCCGCGCCGCGCGCAACCATTCCGGGTAGTACCGCCAGCGTCAGGTCGTGCACCGCAACCGTATTGAGCTCGACCTGGGCCCGCTCGGCCGTCGGGTCCAAGCCGGTGACCGGACCGAACGTGGCGATCCCGGCGTTGTTGCACAGGATCGCGATGTCCCGGCCGGCGAGTTCGTCGGCCAACGGGGCGCGGGCCGCAGCGTCGGCGAGGTCGACCACACGGACCTCGGCTTGCACCCGGTACCGCTCTCGAAGCTGCTCGGCCAGCTCGGCCAGCCGTTCGCCGCGCCGTGCGACCAAGATCGAGGAGTACCCCCGCGAGGCCAACTCGGTGGCCAGTGCGGCGCCGATGCCGGACGAAGCGCCGGTGACCACGGCACGGTTGGACGAAGTGGGGGCAGGCAGGCTCACGACCAGCCAGCCTAGCGGCCGGGACGGCCCGGTCAGCAGGTCAGACCGACATCCGACGAGGGCGCGAACGACACGTGTACGTGATCCATGTGGTTCTGGGTCGGACTACCCCGGTCTTCCATCATCGACCAGCCGCCGCCGTCGTTGTACTGCTGCTGCCAGATCACGTACGTGACGCCGAACGCTTTCTGGTGCGACAGGACATAACCGGCAACCTTCGTGCCCAACTCCGGGTTGGGCATCATCAGGTCCAGCGCGAGGCCGGCGCCGTGGTCGCCGTCTCCGGCCCGACCGACGGCGCCGCCGATGTCCTTGATCCCGAACATGGCGCGCAGGAAATTTCCGACCTGCGCGACATGCGGCTGGGTGCCCGCCAGCGACGTCGAGCAGAGCGGTCGCGGAATCAGCGCAGCCGCTTCTCGGATCGGTAGATCGTCGAGGGGCGGCGCGTCCGGCGCCACCGGCGGGGGCGCCACGACGACCGGGATGGGTGCCGGCGCTGCCGTCGCGGTAAGCGCAGGCGGCGGCGTGGTCGGCGGGAGCGGGGCTTCGTCCGGGGTGAGCACGGTACCGGCGGTGGGTGTGGTCATCGGTGTCGCGAAAGTGGTGGTCGCAGGCGATTCCAGGGCGGCCGGTTGCTGGTCCGACTGCGGGTGCCCGTCGATTACCCAGAAGCTGATCCCTACCGCACCCGCCGCGACCAGGATCGCGACCGGCACCCGTCGAGAGAGGTTCTGCTTACGATGTCCACCTGGCACTACACACACTCACCGCTCGTGGTCGCCGAACTCGCCGTTACCGACACGTTACGAAAAGGTCGCGGAAAAGTCACGCCCCGGGCGGCTCGTCCGAAGATCAGGTTACAGCCGAGCGGCCAGTCGGGTGCCCTGGTCGATGGCTCGTTGTGCGTCGAGTTCGGCGGCCAGCTCGGCGCCGCCGATCAAGTGCACCTGCACCCCGGCCGCACGTAACGGCGGCTCGAGGTCGCGAACCGACTCCTGCCCGGCGCAGATCACCACGTCGTCCACCTCGAGCACCCGGCGTCGCTCGCGGTTGGCGCCGAAACTGATGTGGAGCCCGCGGTCGTCGATCCGCTCGTAGTTGACGTCGCCCAGGTGCTCCACGCCCTTGGCCTTCAGCGCGGCTCGATGCACCCAGCCCGACGTCTTGCCCAAGCTCTTGCCGAAGGCCCCGGACTTGCGCTGCAGTAGCACGACGTCGCGGGCGGCCGGAGCGGGTCGAGCGGCGGTCAACGCGCCGGGGGCGGCCTCCGGGTCGGTAACGCCCCATTCCTGTTTCCAGTCGTCGAGTTTGAGGCTGGGGCTGCCCTCGACGGTCAGGAACTCGCCGACGTCGTAGCCGATCCCGCCGGCGCCGATCACCGCTACCCGCTTGCCGACCGGACGTTCTTCGCGGATCAGCGCGGCGTAAGAGATCACCTTCGGGTGCTCGATGCCGTCGATCTGCGGTATCCGTGGCTGGACGCCGGTAGCGAGCACCACGTCCGCGTAGTTGCCGGCGAGCAGTTGCTCGACGGTCGCTCGAGTGTTCAGATGCAGGTGGACCCCGGTCGATTCGATCCGGCGGGTGAAGTAGCGGATCGTCTCGGCGAACTCTTCCTTTCCCGGAATTCGCCGGGCGAGGTCGAACTGGCCGCCGATCTTGTTCTCGGCTTCGAAGAGATCGACCCGGTGGCCGCGTTCGGCCAGATTGACCGCCGCGGCCAGTCCGGCCGGTCCGGCGCCGACGACGGCGATTCGTTTGGCCCGGCGAGTGGGTTGCAGGACGAGTCGGGTCTCGTGGCCGGCGCGCGGGTTGAGCAAACAGGACACCTGCTTGTTGCCGAAGGCGTGATCGAGGCAGGCCTGGTTGCAGGCGATGCAGGTATTGATCTCGTCGGCGTGGCCCGCCGCGGCCTTGGCCACCCAGTCCGGGTCGGCGAGCAACGGGCGAGCCATGGAGATCAGGTCCGCGTCGCCGCGGGTGAGGATCTCTTCCGCGGTCTCCGGCATGTTGATCCGGTTCGAAGCGCAGACCGGAATGTCGACGTGTGCTTTGAGTTTGGCGGTGATGTCGACGAAAGCGGCGCGGGGCACCGAGGTGACGATGGTCGGTACCCGGGCCTCGTGCCAGCCGATGTCGGTGTTGATGATGTTCACTCCGACTCGCTCCAGTTCGGTTGCCAGCGTGGTGATCTCGTCCCAGGTCTGGCCGCCCTCGACCAGGTCGGCCATGGACAGCCGGAACACGATGACGAAGTCCGAGCTGACCGCCGCACGAGAGCGACGGGCGATCTCGACCGCGATCCGACGACGATTCTCCGCCGAGCCGCCCCATCGATCGCTGCGCTTGTTGGTCCGTTCGGCGAGGAACTGATTGATGAAATAGCCTTCGCCGCCCATGATCTCGATGCCGTCGTAGCCGGCGAAGCGGGCCAGCCGCGCGGCGCGGGCGTAGTCGTCGATCGTTTGCTCGATGCCTTTGTCCGAGAGTGCCCGTGGCGTGAACGGGGTGATCGGGGATTTGATCGCAGACGCCGAGACGCTGAACGGGTGATAGCCGTAACGGCCGGCATGCAGGATCTGAACGGCGATCTTTCCGCCCGCCTCGTGCACCGCGCGGGTGACGATCCGATGCCGATAGGCGTCCTGCTTGGTGATCAATTGGCTGCCGAACGGCAGTAGCCATCCCTGTCGGTTGGGCGCGTAGCCACCGGTGATGATCAGGCCGACGCCGCCGCGCGCGCGCTCGGCATAGTAGGCGGCCAGGCGCTTGACATCCCAGGCGCGATCTTCCAGCCCGGTGTGCATCGAGCCCATGACGACGCGGTTGCGCAGGGTGGTGAAGCCGAGATCGAGCGGGCTCAGCAGCTGTGGATAGCTCATTGCGGTTCGGTTGCCTTTCGGTTGCCGGTTGCTCGCCGGTCGTGGGCGAGGGCGTCGACTACTTCGGTGAGCCAATCGATAAAGCCCTCCGCCATGCGGATCCCGCCGCGGAGGACCAGATACTGGTGTAGATCTCGGCCGGTCAATCGGTCCGGCACGGGAAAGCTTTGCTTCTCCAGCAGGCGGTAGAGCTCGAGCCGTTCGGCGTGCGCGTCCCGATGCCGAGTGACCTCGGCGCGCACGACGTCGGCGTCGCCGGCCGACGCGCCACGAATCTTGACCGCCAGCTCGTTGCGGAGCAACTCGGCGTCGCTCGGTTCGGCGATCCAACGGGCCAGCTCCATCCGGCCGGCCGGGCTCACCCGGTAGACCTTCTTGTCCGGGCGGCCGACTTGGACGACCGGTTCGACGGTGACCCAACCGTCGTCGGTCATCCGCTTGAGCACCCGGTAGATCTGCTGGTGGGTGGCGTGCCAGAAATAGCCGATCGAGGAGTCGAACCGGCGCGCCAGTTCGTAGCCCGAGCCGGATAGTTCCGACAAGGACACCAGGATCGCGTGCTCCAGCGCCACCTACCTACCTTATATGCAACGAGTTGCGTATGGGAAACGGCGCAGCGGCCCTACGCTCAGGGCATGCAGCGCGTGGCGAGCCGGAAGCAGGTCGTGGCCTGGAGTTTCTGGGACTGGGGTTCGTCGGCGTACAACGCGGTGACCGTCGCGTTCGTCTTCTCGGTATATCTGACCGAAGCGGTCGGTGACGATCTGCCCGGCTCGGTGTCGCCGAGCACCTGGCTGGCCTGGGCGATGGGCATCGCCGGATTCGTGGTCGCGGTGCTCGCCCCGGTCACCGGGCAGCTGTTCGACGCGCTGGCCCGACGTAAGCTCGCGCTCGGTGTGCTCACCGGCGCCACCGTGCTCGTGCTGGCGGCGATGTTCTTCGTCGTCGACGACTACCACTACCTGTGGTTCGGCCTCCTGCTGCTCGGCCTGGCGGCGGTGCTGGCCGAGCTGGCCCAGGTGCCGTACAACGCGATGCTGAGCCAGGTATCCACCCCGGCCAACGTCGGGCGGGTGTCCGGGTTCGGTTGGGCGATGGGCTATCTCGGCGGCATCGTGCTGCTGCTGATCTGCTACGTGGGCTTTATCGCCGGTTCCGGGGACCGGCGCGGCCTGCTGCAGGTGAGCACCGACGGCGGGCTGAACATCCGGGTCGTCATGCTGGTCTGCGCGGTCTGGTTCGCCGTGTTCGCCATTCCGGTACTGCTCGCGGTTCCCGAAGTGCGGCCGAGCGCGGCCGATCCGGGCGCGGCGCGGGCCGGGCTGCTCGGTTCGTATCGAGTGCTGTGGCGCGATGTGCGGGAATTGTGGGCCGTGGATCGGCGCACGGTCTACTTCTTGATCGCGAGCGCGATCTTCCGGGACGGTTTGACCGGGGTATTCACCTTCGGGGCGGTGCTGGCGGTGAACGTCTACGGGATCACCGACGCCGATGTGTTGCTGTTCGGTATCGCGGCGAATGTGGTCGCGGCGGCGGGTGCGCTGGCAGCCGGCCGGGTGGACGACCGGATCGGTCCGAAGCCGGTGATCGTCGGGTCGCTGGTGGCGATGATCGTCGCCGGGGCGATATTGCTCGCGGTGTCCGGGCCGACGATGTTCTGGATCTTCGGGTTGCTGCTGTGTCTGTTCGTCGGGCCGGCCCAGTCGTCGGCGCGGACCTTCCTCGCTCGGATCGTCCCGGTCGGTCGCGAGGGACAACTGTTCGGGCTCTACGCGACCACCGGGCGCGCGGTGTCGTTCCTGTCGCCGATGGCGTTCGGGCTGTTCGCCTGGGGTTTCGCCGCCGACCGGGCGGGGATAGCTGGTCTGTTGCTGGTGCTCGCCGCCGGGCTGGTCGCGATGGGGTTCGTGGCGGCGCCGGCCCGGACCGGTGTGCGTGGCCGGCGATGATTTCGGTACCGGAATCGGCACCCGAAGCGGTACCGTTATGATGCCCGCACTCGATCTCGATCTCGGCTTCACCCACGAAGAGATCGCCGCTCTGCGTGACCGCGTTTCTCGACCGCGAGGACATACCCGTCGCGGGCGGGCCGGCTCGAAGCTCTCATAGGCTCTGCTCACCGGTCTCGATCAGCTATCGCATCTCGTCGGATTCGTTGCTGCCGGGATTGTTTCGATCGCTCGTCCCCGCCGTCGAAGGCCCCCGCGGCGCCCAGCGCTTGGGCGAACCCGACCGACAGGTCAACGGCGGTTCGGGCGCCAGGAACCCATGCCGAGCATGATCAGCAGCAACTGGCGGCGGACCCGTTCGATCACGTCCTGTTCGCCGGCGGGGGTCGGCGCAGCCAGGAAGTCGGCGATCGCCGGTACCACCGCCGCGACGATCAGGCCCGCCGCCAGTTCCAGGTCGCCGGTGTCCCAGGTCGCCAACGCGTGCATTCGGGACAGGTCGACGGTGAGCTCGCGTTCGATCAGATCGAACTCCGCGGCGATCGCCCGACGCATCTCCGGGGGCCCGGCGTAGCGCTCGCGATAGAGGAAGCGGAAGAGGGCCCGGTTGGCCCGAACTTGCTCGAACAGCACCGGCAGCGAGTCGTTCGCGTTCGCCGGTCCCGGGACTCGGCGCGCCTCCCGTAGGGCGACCCGCATCGTTCGGATGCCGTCGTCGACCAGGGCGAGACCCAACTCGTCCAACGAGGCGAAGTGGCGGTAGAACGCCGTCGGCACGATGCCGGTCGCGCGAGCGATCTCGCGCAGACTCACGTTGGCGAAGCCGCGCTCGGCGGACAGATCCAAGGTGTGGCCCAGGAGGGCCTGTCGGGTCTGCTCCTTGCGCTCGGCGCGGGACGGGGAGGTCGGTCCGCTCACCGGTACAGAGTACATCCGTTCACACCTTTGATCGCGGGCAGCTGTTAGCCGAATCACCCCGCTACGTCGTTGACAGGCGGGTTCAGCTGATCGGAAACTTTGATTAGTGCACAGACGTGCACTCAAACTTTCGAGGAGCAGCCATGACCTCCGTACTTCCACGGCGGATCGGCGGCCGATTGCTCGCCCTGGCCGAGACGCTCGCCACGCCCCACCAGCTGGACCGTTATCTGGAACTGGTCGACCCGATGGTCACCGCGCGTGACCTACGCGCCGAGGTGACCGAGGTCCGGCGCCAGACCGCCGACACGGTCAGCCTGACCTTGCGCCCGACCTGGCAGTGGGCCGGTTTCGCCGCCGGCCAGTTCGTCCAGCTCGGCGTCGTCGTCGACGGTATCCGGCACACCCGGTGTTACTCGCCGGCCAGTTCGCAGTACCGCGCCGACGGCCGGATCGAGCTGACGATCAAAGCGCAGGCGGACGGCATCGTTTCGCAATACCTGTACCGGTACGCCGAGCCGGGCATGGTGGTGAGCCTGTCCCAGGCGTCCGGCACCTTCCGGCTCCCGGCAGTCCGCCCGGAGCGGGTACTGCTGGTCAGCGGCGGCAGCGGGATCACCCCGGTGCTGTCGATGCTGCGGACCTTGGCCGACGAAGACCACGACGGCGAGATCGTCTTCCTGCACTACGCCTACACCCGCGACGACGTGCCGCACCGGACCGAGCTCGATCGGTTGGCCGCGGCCCACCGCAATGTCCGGGTCGTCTACGCCTACACCGAGGGTGACGCCCGGCCCGGTGAGCTCACCGGATTCTTCGGCCACGAGCACCTGCGAACGGTTGCGCCCTGGTACGCCGATGCGCAGACCTTCCTCTGCGGCCCGCCCGGGCTGATGCGCGGGGTACGCGAGGTCTACCGCGAACTCGGCGTCGACGACCGGCTGCACACCGAGGAGTTCGCCCCGGCCCCGGTGGCACCGGTCGAAGCGGGCGGAACCATCACCTTCAGTGGCTCTGCGGTCACCGCCGACAACGACGGCACCAGCCTGCTGGAGCAGGCGGAGGCCGCCGGGCTCAGCCCCGAATACGGCTGCCGGATGGGGATCTGCTTCTCCTGCACCGCGATCAAGCGCACCGGCTGCACCCGCAACCTGCGCACCGGCGAGACCGACGCCGATCCCGACCAGCCCATCCAACTCTGCGTCAGCGCCCCGGTGGGCGACGTGGACATCGACATCTGATCCGAGAGGACCACCACAATGACCATTCTTCCGTTCACCGGAAAGAACCCGGCCGCCGACGGACCCGTCGTGCTGACCGTCGAGCAGGTCGAGGAGCTCGGCCGCGAACTGGACGCGCTGCGCGACCGGATCGTCGCCGACCTGGGCGCCGAGGACCGCGCCTACATCTATCGGATCATCAAGGCGCAGCGCGGCTTCGAAGTTGCCGGGCGCGGACTCATGTACCTCGGCTTCCTGCCGCCGTTCTGGCTGCTGGGAACCGCGTCGCTGGGGATCTCGAAGATTCTGGACAACATGGAGATCGGGCACAACGTGATGCACGGTCAGTACGACTGGATGCGCGAGCCCGGCCTGAACTCACGGGTGTTCGAGTGGGACACGGTGTGCCCGGCCGACCAGTGGAAGCATTCGCACAACTACATGCACCACACCTACACCAACATCCTCGACATGGACCGCGACATCGGTTACGGCATTCTGCGGATGGACCAGGCGCAGAAGTGGAATCCCTACTACCTGGCAAACCCGGTGTGGGCGGCGCTGCTGATGGTCTTCTTCCAGTGGGGCGTGATGCTGCACGACCTGGAGACCGAGAATGTCATCGCCGGAAAGCGGAAGTGGGCCGATGTCAAGCCGCTGCTGCAGGGCTGGCGGCGTAAGGCCGGGCGGCAGGTGCTCAAGGACTACGTGGCATTCCCGCTGCTGACCGGGCCGCTGTTCTTTTCCACGCTGGCCGGCAATGCCACGGCCAACCTGATTCGCAACCTGTGGTCGTTCTCGATCATCTTCTGCGGTCACTTCCCGTCCGGGGTGCAGACCTTCACCCAGGAGGAGACCGCCGACGAGACCCGTGGCGAGTGGTACGTCCGGCAGATGCTCGGCTCGGCGAACATCACCGGGGGCCGGCTGTTCCACATCATGTCCGGCAACCTGTCGCACCAGATCGAGCATCACCTGTTCCCGGACGTCCCGGCGCATCGGTACCCGCAGATGGCGACCGAGGTGCGCGCGCTGTGTGCGAAGTACGGTCTGCCGTACAACACCGGCGGCTTCTTCCGCCAGATCGGCTCGGTCTGGGGCAAGATCTTCACGCTCGCGCTGCCGCCGCGCTTCAACCGATCCGAGCAGGTCCCGGGTGTTATCGTGAGCAGACGACAGGACGTGGCCGCATAGGGGTTTTCGACAATGACGAGTGAATTCGAGAGCCGCAAGGACATGATCCAGGAGCTGACCGAGTCCGGCGCCGGCCATATCGGCAACATCGCCCAGATCATCGCCGGCGCGGTTCGCGACGTCACCAAGGAGATCGGGGACTGGGTCACCGACGGGATCGAGATGCGCGAGGCGAAGCAGCGCGCCGATGCCGATCGCGCGACGCCTGATTCCGACTGACCAAACAGTAGGACCACCGCCAGCCCGGTGCCGGATTTCCGGTGCCGGGCTGGTCGGCGTCTCGGGTCAGCGGGCGTCCAGGTGGGGATAGTCCACCGTCGGGGCCGACGACGTGCTGGTGGCCGGGGCGATGGACGGGCTCAGGCGTACTGCAGGTCCGCGCGTGCGATGCGATCCGAGGCCACGGTGAAGTCGAACGTCGCGCGGAAGTCGCCGCCGCTGTCGCGGTTGACCTGGACCAGGAGGCGTTGCCCGTCAGGGCGGCGGTCGGTGACCTCGAGGACCTGCACCGTGTAGCCCGCGACCTCCGGCTCGGCGAAGCCGGTGCGGATCTGTTCGCGGCCTTCGAAGCGGCGGTCGGCGTCGATCAGGACGGCATCGTCGGTGAACAGCGCCGCCATCGCTTCGGCGTCGCGATTGTTCCACGCGGCGACGAACGCCCGAGGGAGCGGTTCCATCGCCGTGGCGAGCCCCGGGACTGCCGAAGCCGGCGAGCTTGCGGCTGGTGATTCGGCCGAGGTCGTCGTCGACGGCGAGTCGTTCGACGAAGTGCAGCCGGTGACGGCGATCAGAGCGCCGATCCCGAACGCGGAGATCAGGATGCGGGATCGACGCTGAGCGGAGGCCGAAATTGTGCGCATGGTGTGCAAATCTATCCGGAAGCGAGCTGAGGGAAAGGCGCCCCCGGCAGGGATCGAACCTGCGACCAACCGCTTAGAAGGCGGCTGCTCTATCCGCTGAGCTACGGAGGCCAGGGACCTTCGACCCTGAGCCTACCGGGCCGCGGTATCGAGCGCGGAAAACGGGTCGGTTCCGGGCATTGCCGCAGGTGTTTGTGGGCCCCGGCGTGTCGACGGTGCAGTTCGGCCACCCGTTGCCGGCCGAACTGAAACCTGTTCTACTTGTCCCCGTGCGCTTCGGCATCGTGTTGTTCACCAGTGATCGCGGGATCGGACCGGCAGCGGCGGCGGAAGCCGCTGAGGCCGCCGGGTTCGACACCTTCTATGTGCCCGAGCACACCCATATCCCGGTGCGTCGCACCGCCGCGCACCCGCGTACCGGCGACGCGTCGTTACCCGATGACCGCTACCTGCGCACGCTCGACCCGTGGGTGTCCCTCGGTGCGGCCGCTGCGCGAACCGACCGGATCGGCCTCGGCACCGCTGTGGCCTTGCCGGTCGAACACGACCCGATCTCGCTGGCGAAGACGATCGCCACGCTCGACCACATGTCGGGTGGCCGGGTCCGGCTCGGTGTCGGCTTCGGCTGGAATACCGACGAGTTGGCCGATCACGGGATTCCGCCGAACCGGCGGCGGACCGCGCTGCGTGAGTACCTGGGCGGGATGCGCGCACTGTGGACCGAGGAAGAAGCCCGCTACGACGGCGAGTTCGTCCGATTCGAGTCGAGCTGGGCATGGCCCAAGCCGACCGGGACGGTGCCGGTCCTGCTCGGTGCCGCAGGTACCGAGAAGAATCTGCGGTGGATCGTCGCGCATGCGGACGGCTGGATCAATACCCCTGGTGAGCACGATGTCGACGCCCGTGTCGCCATGCTGCAGAAACTATGGATCGAGGCCGAGCGGCCGGGTACACCGCTGATCGTCCTGCTCGACGGCAAACCGGACCTGGAGCGGCTCACCCGCTGGCGCGCGGCGGGGGTGAGCGAAGTGGTCTACGGAATGCCGGACGGTTCGATCGAAGAGGCGACGGGGTACCTCGGCCGGCTGGCTGCGAAACTTACGCCGCTACGGAACGGTTGACCGGCCCCGCACGGACCTACACCATCAGCCGGATCAGATCGGCGACTCGGGCCAGTCCGGGTAGCGCCTCCGGCTGTGAGCGCGGGTGCAATGCGTGCACTGCGAGGCGGAACATCACCGCCCGGATCAACATCTGCGGCCATTCCGGCAGGTCGTCCCAACGCTCCAGCAGGCCCTCGTCGGCGCCGCCCCAGGCCAGCGAGTCCACCACGATCACCGCGGCCGCCCACGGTACCGGCCGCCAGTACGGGGTGATGTCGGCCAGTCCGGGTGCCATTGCCCCGGCGAACAGCACCATCCCGAACAGGTCGCCGTGTACCAGCTGCGCCGGCGCAGATACCTCGCGGCGCAGCGTCGCCAGCTGAGTGAGCAGGATGACGCTGCGCTGACCGTCCATCGATTCCGGTAGGTCGACCCCGGCCGCCCGCACGCTGCGCAGCGGCACCTGTTCCCACGCTGCACGGTCGGCCGCGAGAAAGATGTCCGCTTCCGACCACGGCGTGACCGGGGGCTGCGCCAGGAACCGGGGGCGGTCCAGTTCGATTGTGGCCGCGTGCAGCCGCAGCGACAGTGATACCACCTCGTCGTGCCGTGGTTCGGCCACCCCGGCGATGAAGGTATCGGCCCGCCAACCGGACACCACATACCGTCCGTCGGTGGCTCGCACCGGCCGTGCCAGTCGCATCCCGTCGACGACCAGCGTCTCCCTGATCCGCGCGGACCAGGCTGCTCGGGCATGGTCCACCACCGGGGTGAGCACCACGTCACCGCAGCGCCAACCACCGTCCCAGTCGTCGCCGAGCGGTATCGGCGCCATCTCCCGCAACCCGAAGGTCGCTCGCACGTGCTCCGGAGGGTCGGGTGTGGTCACATGGCGCAGCGTAGCGGGCGCCGGTTCAGTAGACCGGCAGCGACGGATCGACCTGCCGTGCCCAGGCGACGACCCCCCCTTGGAGATGGCTCGCGTCGGCGAAGCCGGCTTGTTTCAGCACCGCCAGCGCCTCTGCGGAACGGACCCCGGTTTTGCAGTGCAGCACGATCGGCCGATCGTGCGGCAGCTCCGCCAATGCCTCCCCGGACACGATGCGATTCTTCGGGATCAGTTTGGCGCCCTCGATATGCACGATGTCCCACTCGACCGGCTCGCGCACATCGACGATCTGCAGATCTCGGCCGGAGTCGAGCAGTTGCTTCAGCTCGAGCGCCGTGATCGTCGACCCGACAGCGGCTGAACGACCCTCCTCGGACACGACCCCGCAGAATTCGTCGTAGTCGATCAACTCGGTGATCGGTGTCCGGCTCGGGTCCCGGCGCAACCGGATCGTCCGATAGGTCATGTCCAGTGCGTCGTAGACCATCAGGCGGCCGAGGAGCGGCTCACCGATCCCGGTGATCAGCTTGATCGCCTCGGTAACCATGATCGATCCGATCGAGGCGCACAGCACACCGAGCACGCCCCCCTCAGCACACGACGGCACCAAACCCGGTGGCGGCGCCTCCGGGTAGAGGTCGCGGTAGTTGATTCCGCGCGGCTCTCCGTCGGGGCCGGCCGGCGCATCTTCCCAGAACACCGACACCTGGCCTTCGAACCGATAGATCGATCCCCAGACATACGGCTTGCCGGCCACTACCGCGGCGTCGTTCACCAGGTACCGGGTGGCGAAGTTGTCGGTGCCGTCGACGATCAGGTCGTATCGGGCGAACAGCTCGACCGCGTTCTCCGGCTCCAATCGGATCTGATGCAGGTTGACGGTGATCCCCGAGTTGATTCCGAGAATCTTGTCGCGCGCGCTCTCGGCCTTCGGCCGGCCCACGTCCGCCTCGTTATGGATGATCTGCCGTTGCAGATTGGAGGCGTCCACCTCGTCGAACTCGACGATACCCAGGGTGCCGACACCGGCAGCGGCGAGATAGAGCAATGCGGGAGAGCCGAGTCCGCCGGCGCCGATCACCAAGACCTTGGCGTTCTTCAACCGTTTCTGCCCGTCCACCCCGAGATCCGGGATGATCAGATGCCTGCTGTAGCGGGCGACCTCGTCGTTGGTCAGTTCGGCGGCCGGTTCGACCAGCGGCGGCAGTGAACCCTGCTCGGCAGAACGATGCTCAGGCACGACGACTCCTTTCGATCGGCTTTCCCGCTGCAACATCCGCGCCGACCCGGTTCTTCCCGCCCCGCCGGTACCTACCCTCGGGGGTACGGCCAGGGGTTGAACCGGCAGACCTTTCCGTCCATCGGCACCACCCCCTCCGGATCCAGGCGGGCGATGTCGTCGTTCGCCGTACCGAACGTTTGCTGCATCATCACCGGCGCCAACGCACCGTCTGCTTCGCATGGTTGGTGTTGGTAGTAGCCGATGGCGTGGCCTACCTCGTGATTGATCTGGTACTGCCGGTACGAACCGACGTCGCCCTGAAAGGCGATGGCGCCCCGCACCCATCGGGCTTCGTCGAGCACCACGCGGCCGATATCCCGGCTGTAGCACGACGAATCGATCGGAATATCGAATCCACAGGCTTCCCGGGTGGTCATCTGTGAGGTCAGGGAGATTCGAAAGTCAGGTTCGCCCTGTTCGATTCGGCGAAATCCGAAACGTTCGTCCTTGGTCCAGCTCTTCGGGTTCGCCAGGGTCTGGTCGACCATGGCGGCGAAAGCGCCGTCCCCGCCGAAACCGGCCGCATCGACACCGTCTTCCACCTCGACGGTGTAGCTGAACACTCGCTCCGTACCCCTGCCGACCTGGCCGGTCGTGCCGGGAACGATATGCCACGTGTTCGATCCGTGTACTGCTACCGGGCCACCGTCGGGTAAGGCGCCGGAGGGAAGGTCGGTCGCAAATCTGCCGTCGCCGTGCGGTGGCGCGCCGACCACGCCGGTACCGGCCGCGTCGGAGCTGAGTGCACCGAAGCCCGGATCATCTGTTCCGGCTCCCCGCCCGGAGCCGCCGGGTAGCCCGTCCAGCAGGACGTATCCGGTCAGTACCAGTAACGCGACGATGGCGACCACCCGCCAGCCGTGGGTCAGCAGCGTCGTCTTGAACCCGGTTGTCGGCTGGTCGGTCGACAGGCGGCCGACCGGATGCCGGACTGCCCGCAACGGTTCGTCCGGTCCGACCACCTCGTCGAGTTCCGGGCCGCTCGGTCGATCGGTCACCGGCATAGCGTCTCACACGGGTGCAGGCCGACCGGTTCGCGTCGCGAGTATCGTCTCCGAGATACCGGAACGATGGGGGGTTCCCCGGGGAAGGTGCATTGTGGCCATGTCCGAACTCGCCCAGCCAGACAAGCCGCCGCGGGCGCGTCGGGGTACTCGGCTCCGGCGCGACGAGCGGCGGCGACAGCTGCTCGACGCGGCGAGTGAGATATTCGTTCTCCGGGGATATCACGCGGCGGGGATGGACGAGATATCCGAGTGCGCCGGGGTGAGCAAGCCGGTGCTGTACCAGCATTTCGCCAGTAAACTAGAGCTCTACCTGGCGGTGCTGCAAAGCTATGTGGATAGTCTCATTGCCGGCGTTCGTCAAGCGTTGCGCTCGACCACCGACAATCGGCAGCGGGTCCGGGCGGCCGTCCAGGCATATTACGACTTCGTCGACCACGATCAGCAGGGCTTCCGGCTCGTCTTCGAGTCCGACAACAAAGGCGATCCGCAGGTGCAGCGGCGAGTGGAGATGGCCACCGAGGCGTGTGTCGACGCGGTCTACGATTTGGTATCGCACGATTCCGGACTGGATCCCTATCGTGCGCGCATCCTTGCCGTCGGGCTTGTCGGTGCGAGCCAGTTCACCGCTCGGTACTGGCTGGATGCAGACCGGCCGATCCCGAAGGAGGAAGCGGTCGACACCACGGTCGCCCTCGCCTGGGGCGGTCTGTCGCATGTGCCGCTCCAGGCCTCCGGGGCCGACCGGTCGTGACCGGTCGGCCGGGTCCGGGTCAGGTGGTGGCGAAGCCCACCCGAGCCGGAGCGGTGGAGCCGATCTCCACGTAGGACACCTTGGCCGACTGGATGAGGTACTTACGACCCTTCTCGTCGGTCAGCGCGACTACTCCGGTGTCGCCGGCCAGTGCCGCAGTGACCAGCTTCTCCACCTCGGCCGGTGACTGCTCGCTCTGTACGACGAGCTCACGCGGGCTGTCCGCGATACCGATCTTGACCTCCACGGGTCGACCTCCGAAATCTTCTTCGACGGGAATTTCCGAACTGGGAACGCCCCAAGGCTAGCCGTCGGCCGCGTCGACGTCCGGTCAGCCCAGGCCGAGCACGGCCATCCGCGCCGCGTGTGATATTTGCATCCGGTCGAAGAGTGCAGCGATGTTGTTCAAATCCCCGGTCGCGGTGATCACCAGGTCGGTCAGTTCGTCGCGCTGCGCCATCACGTACTGCGCTTGGGTGATCGCCTCGCCGAGCAACCGCCGCCCCCACAGGGTGAGCCGATCCCGCTCCTGCCGGTTGGCTGCCACCGACCGTCGCACCTCGGCCACCGCGAACTGCGAGTGCACGGTCTCGGCGAGCACGTCACGCACCGTCGCCGCGACCGGTGGGGCGAGCGCGGCGGCGATCTCGCGATAGAAGTCCGCCGCGATGCCGTCGCCGACATAGGCCTTGACCATCGATTCGAGCCAGGTCGAAGGATCGGTGGACGCGTGGTAGGCATCGAGGGCGCGAACGAACGGCGCCATCGCATCGAAAACGTCCACCCCGCGTTCGGCGAGGGCATGCTCCAGGGTGACGAAATGATTCATCTCGGCCGCTGCCATCTTGGCCAGAGCGACCTTTCCGCGCAACGACGGCGACTGCTGTGCCTCGTGTCCCAGCCGATAGAAGGCGGAGATTTCGCCATAGGCCAGCACGGCGAACAGGTCGGTCACGCCGGGATGATCGGCAGAGATGAGCGGCATGATCGACGCCGAGAGCTGAGGTCCCATGCCTCCGAGCCTAGTGCCAGAACGGGTCGGCGTTACACTGGTCGGCGGGCGGCCGGCCAGATTCGCTGGATTCTGCGGCGCGACCTGTCGTCGACGCTTTCGCCGGTCACGGCACCGTCGTAGCGCAGTGGTCGCCCGGCAATGTGCGCGCACCGATCCGTCTCGCCCCGACTGCGCCTCGCCGAGCCCCCCGGCTCACGTGCTGAGGCAGCGTGCGGCGGCCGATACAGACCGCGATCTCGACGGTCGCTACCTCGTGCGCGCATCGACGCGACGAGGAAGGCAAGACGCTGAGCAAGATCAGTATCGATCGGGAACCCGGTCTCGCAGACACTCTGTTGGCCGCGGAACTGGATCCGCAACACACCCCGCCCACCTTCGCCGAACTGGGTGTTCGGCCGGAGATCGTGCGTGCACTCGCGGACGGCGGGATAGAACGCACGTTCGCGATCCAGGAGTTGACCCTGCCGCTCGCGCTGACCGGTGAGGACCTGATCGGGCAGGCCCGCACCGGCATGGGCAAGACGTTCGGGTTCGGCGTGCCGTTGCTGCACCGGATCACCAGCACGGACGATCCGGCCGACGACGCTGCGCTCGATCCGGCACACGCGCCGATCCGGCCGCTCGACGGAACCCCGCGCGCGTTGGTCGTGGTGCCGACCCGGGAGCTCTGTCTGCAGGTCACCCAGGACTTGGAAAACGCCGCTCGACACCTCGATGTCGCCATCTTGTCGGTGTACGGCGGTCGCCCGTACGAAGCGCAGATCGATGCCCTGCGTGCTGGGGTCGATGTGGTCGTCGGCACACCCGGCCGACTTCTGGACCTGGCCGAGCAGGGCCACCTGGTGCTCGGCAAGGTCGCGGTTCTGGTGCTGGACGAGGCCGACGAGATGCTCGATCTGGGATTTCTGCCGGATATCGAGCGGATTCTCGGCATGGTTCCGGAGGACCGGCAGACCATGCTGTTCTCCGCCACGATGCCCGGTCCGATCATCACCCTGGCGCGCGCGTTCCTGCATCGGCCCACGCATATCCGGGCGGAGGAGGCGCATTCGTCGCAGGTGCACGATCGGACGGCGCAGTTCGTCTATCGGGCGCACGCACTGGACAAGGCGGAGCTCGTTTCTCGGGTCCTCCAGGCCGAGGGCCGCGGCGCAACGATGATCTTCACCCGGACGAAGCGGACCGCGCAGAAGGTTGCCGACGATCTCGCCGATCGCGGCTTCGCGGTCGGCGCGGTGCACGGTGATCTGGGCCAGGTGCAACGGGAGAAGGCGCTGGCCAAGTTCCGCAAGGGCGCGATCGACGTGTTGGTCGCCACCGACGTGGCCGCGCGGGGCATCGATATCGACGACGTGACGCACGTGATCAATTATCAGTGCCCCGAGGACGAGAAGACCTACGTGCACCGGATCGGCCGAACCGGTCGCGCCGGCCGCACCGGTGTGGCGGTTACCTTGGTCGACTGGGACGACCTTGCCCGCTGGACGTCGATCGACACCGCGCTCGGTCTGGCCAACCCGGAACCTGCGGAAACCTACTCGAGGTCGCCGCACCTGTTCACCGACCTCGGTATTCCGACCGAGGTGACCGGTCGGATCCGGAAGCCGGTTCGAGAACGGCCGGCACGGGAGGGCGAACCGACCGAAGGCGGGGACCGAGGCGAGCGTCCGCCGCGAAACCGAGATCGACGCCGCCAGCGCACCCGGGGCGGCAAGCCGACGACGTCGAACGCTACCGAGACCTGCGCGGCATCGCCCGAGGTCGCCGCCGTCCGAGCGGCCACCGAGCCGGGGGATCGCCCGGCCCGCCGGCGGCGTCGGCGCCGGCGCGGCGCCGGCGGTGACTCGCCCGCGACGGTGGGTGCTGCAGTGACCTCGGCTCCCGCCCCGGCGACCGTGGAAGGGGCCCCCGAGGGAAGCTAGAGTAGCGCGCATGCTCGCTCCCGAGCGGCGCCGTCGGGGCGATCTCCTCGTCGCGGCCGCGATTGCCACAGCTGTCGCGGTCGCCGTCCCGGTGATCTGGCTACACAGCGATGCTCGGGGCACCACCTCGGTCACCGCTGAGCACCCGGCCGTCGAACAGCCCCCTGCTACTGCCGTGCCCGACCGGTTGACCGAGATCTGGCGCCATCCCAGCGGGGCGACGTCGGCGCCGCTGACCCCGGGCGGAGCAGTGGTCGCCGCCGACGACGGCACCGTCACCGGTTTGGATCCGGCTTCCGGTCGACCGATCTGGTCGTATCAGCGCAACATGCCGCTGTGTGGTGCCGACAGTGCCTGGGGCACCGTAGTAGCGGTCTATCGAGACCGGCGCGGCTGCAGCCAGGTCAGTGAGCTGGCCGGCAGCGACGGTGCTCGACGCGCGGCGCGGACCAGCTACGCCGATGCCGCATTGACCCTGCATACGGACGGCACCTACGTCGTGGCGCAAGGCGACGACCGACTGGAGGTCTGGCGGTCCGATCTGGTGCGAACTCTGGAGTACGGAAAGGTCATCGCGCCGCAAGAACCGAACTCGCAGCCCCGCAGCGGCTGTGAACTGCACTCGGCAACGTCCAGCGGCACCAGACTGGCGGTCGTCGAACGCTGTCCGGGCGAGGCCGGCGACCGGCTGACCGTGCTCGATCCGGCGCCGAAGGACAGCCAGAAGCCCGAGGAGTACGGGTCGGTGGTGCTCGGCAACACCTCGGGCGCGCGTGCCCTGGCGGCAGTCGGTGACCGGATCGTGGTGTATCGCCCGGGCGATCGCCGTGCGTTGCCGCCGCGGCTGGTGGTCTACGGCCCGACCGGCGCACAACTGGCCGAGCAGCCGTTGTCGGCGCCGATGGGGGAGCACCCGGTGGCCGTCCGGGCCGGCACGATCATTCTGCTGTGGACCGGCGCCGCGGTGGTCGCCCTCCGCTCGTCGGATCTCCTGCCGGCCTGGTCGGCGATCGGTGCGCTCGGCCCCGGCACCATGCTCGCCGGCCGGCTGTTGATCCCGGTCGTCGACGCCGTCGCCGTGCTCGACCCGGCCACCGGTCAGGAAGTGGGTCGGATCCCGGTCCGCCGAGCCGATTCGGTCGGTCTCGAGCCGATCATGTCGAGTGTGGTCGGCGATGTGGTGTTGGAACAGCGGGCCGGCGAGCTCGTCGCACTCCGGTGACGGCTATGTGTCGGTGACAGCTATGTGTCGGTGACAGCTAGGTTGCGGCGGGTTTGGACCAGACGCGCGCGAGCGCCCGGAGTATCGGCCGGCCCAGATAGTGACGCGCGGACTCGACGGTCATCCGGTGCAGCATGACCAGGTCGTCGCCGACTTTGCTGCCGGTGGGTGACAGGCCGGCCATCTTGCGCGCCTTGCGCACCTCGAGCATGTGTTGCCGAGTGGTCCATCGGGTGCTGATGCCGCTGCCGTCGTAGATGCTGAGGACTTGGTAGGCGCGGCGGGGTTCGGATTTCATCGAGGCGCGCATCATCAGGTGCTGATCGGCGATGATCGGTAGTTCGAGGCTGTATCCGCCGAGTTCGGCGATCAGGTCGGCGCCGAAATAGCAGGTCTGGTGGGGGACGCCGTAGCCCAGCGCCAGAAGTGGGCGGCTGAACGGGATCTCGTGCTCCCGGAACGCGGCGGGTTTTCCGTCGTAGGCGAGGATTTCGTAGCCGAATCCCCATTCGTTGCGGACGTCGTCGAGGGAGTCGAGCGCGTACTCGATCGCGTGTGGTGAGGCGAACAGGTCACCGGAGTTCATGAACCACAGCAGGTCGCCGGTGGCGGCGTGGATGCCTTTGTTCATGCCGTCGTAGCGGCCTTTGTCCGGTTCCGATATCACGTGTGCCGGGCTGTTCAGATCGGCGAGTAGTTTCGCCACCCGGGGATCGGATCCGCCGTCGACGACGATGTGCTCGACGTCGAAATCGCCTTGTTGTGTGAGCACGCTCTCGGTGGTGCGGGACAGGCCGTCGAGGTCGTCCCGAGTGATCGTGATCACCGATATCTTCGGGCGCGAGGACACGTCGGTTTTTTCGGCGGTCATCGTCATACGTCCATCTCCGAGTCATGAACCCCGACCGGGGGGAATTTGCCGACCGTCAGCCTACCGGCTGATCGAGCACGCACGACCACGGTCGGGATATAGAGCCGATCTGTTGATATCACCCGTTGTTACGGCTGGAGCGGAAGATGCGCTTCGTCCGGTGCAGTGCGCGGTCGACCCCTCTGAGCAGACGCTGTCCGATGTAGTTACGGCCGGACTCCAGGCTTATCCGATACGCCATGACCAGGTCGTCGCCGACTTTGCTGCCGGTGGGTGACAGGCCGGCCATCCGGCGCGCCTTGCGCACCTCGAGCATATGGCGGCGCCAGGTCGACTGCAGGCTGATGCCGCTGCCGTCGTAGATGCTGAGGACTTGGTAGGCGCGGCGGGGTTCGGATTTCATCGAGGCGCGCATCATCAGGTGCTGATCGGCGATGACGGGTAGTTCGAGGCTGTATCCGCCGAGTTCGGCGATCAGGTCGGCGCCGAAATAGCAGGTCTGGTGGGGGACGCCGTAGCCGATGGCCAGAAGTGGGCGGCTGAACGGGATCACGTGCTGGCGAACGGCGGCGGGTTTTCCGTCGTTGGCGAGGATTTCGTAGCCGAATCCCCATTCGTTGCGGACGTCGTCGAGGGAGTCGAGCGCGTACTCGATCGCGTGTGGTGAGGCGAACAGGTCACCGGAGTTCATGAACCACAGCAGGTCGCCGGTGGCGGCGTGGATGCCTTTGTTCATGCCGTCGTAGCGGCCTTTGTCCGGTTCCGATATCACGTGTGCCGGGCTGTTCAGATCGGCGAGTAGTTTCGCCACCCGGGGATCGGATCCGCCGTCGACGACGATGTGCTCGACGTCGAAATCGCCTTGTTGTGTGAGCACGCTCTCGGTGGTGCGGGACAGGCCGTCGAGGTCGTCCCGGGTGATCGTGATCACCGATATCTTCGGGCGCGAGGACACGTCGGTTTTTTCGGCGGTCATCGTCATACGTCCATCTCCGAGTCATGAACCCCGACCGGCGGATTACCGACCGTCAGCCTACCGGCTGATCGAGCACGCGCTACCGCGTTCCGATCCAGCTCCGTCGGCGAGTGGCATGGTACGGGTTCCGGATCGGTGACTGTCGCACGGCTGTCCGAGCGCTCGTCGAGTCGGTGATCATCGGGTCGTCGTAGCCGCCCGGTCCCGTTCCGGCCCTGGGGTACCATTCGGCTGTCGTACGGCCCCTTTGTGGCTGTCGCACAGCCCCTCGCGAACTGGAGAATCTCATGGCGGTACTGCTCGACTACGCCCAACGAGCTCGCGATCGCTTCGTGATGCGCAAGTGGGTGCGCGAGTATGACCCCTATCTGCTGGGACTCCACGGCGTGATCCATGTCGGCGCGAACTCCGGCCAGGAACGTGCCTATTACGAGGCCGCCGGACTGCGTGTCGTCTGGGTGGAGCCGATCCCGTCCGTCTTCGCGGAGCTGACGCAAAATATTCGGCCGTATCCTCGCCAGCGGGCGCTGGAGTACCTCTTGTCCGATGTCGACGGTGCCACCTACGAATTCAAGATCTCCAACAACGACGGCTTGTCCTCGTCCATCTTCGACCTGTCCCTCCACACCGAGGTCTGGCCGGAGGTGAACTACGTCGGTGAGGTCAGCCTGCAGAGCACTCGGTTCGACACCATGGTCGAGGCGGAGAAGATCGATCTGGCCGGCTACGAAGCGCTGATCATGGACACTCAGGGCTCGGAGCTTCTCGTACTCAAAGGTGCGGACGAGTTGGTGCGCAACTTCAAGTACATCAAGACGGAGGCGGCCGACTTCGAGATGTATGCCGGTTGTGCGCTTGCCGGTGATCTGAGTGAGTACCTCGACGGGTTCGGCTTCAAGGAGATCCGCCGGAAGAAGTTTGCCGATGGGCCGACCGAGGGTTCAGGCGTCTACGACATCGTGTTCGAAAGGTCCTGAGTGGGTCCCAAAACCGTATGGGGTTGCGGATCCGGTTGGCCAATTGCGAGTCGAAGGATGCTTCAGGGTATGTTTGCGACGCTATCGCCGACCGTGGTGCCCATAGTCGGCATGTGTTGGAGAGTTCGATAATTCAGGAGTTCCCGTGAAGCAGCGACTGCGTCGTGCAGGAAGCTCGTCGGCAGCGCTGACCCGGGCCAGATTGGCGACCGGCGATTCGGTGAACTATCTGATGTCGACCCCGGAACATGCGACGGATTGGGTGATGTACTGGGTGTTCGAAAACTCCGTCGGCGTCGCGGACGTGGTAAAGCAAGTGGCGGAGCGGGAGCCGTTCGTGCGGGCATTGGGACGTCGAGTGGCCGACGTGCCGCGCGGGTTGGGCAACCCGTACTGGGTGATGGATCCGACGCCGCTGCGGGAGCGGTTGGTGGTCCGGGATGAGGCGGTCGAGTGGTCGTCGGTGTTGGCGGCGATGGCGGACACGTTCGGAAGTCCGTTGGACCTGCACGAGGGCACCTGGCGGCTGACCGCGTTCACGAGCGTCGCGGGGGCGCCGGTGCCGGGTGGGGCGGTGGCGACTGTGGTGTTTGCTCAGGTGAGCCACGCAATCTTGGTGGGAGCGCAGATCGCCGGGTTGGGCCGGGCTCTGTTCGGAGCCGAGCCGGCGGAGCTGCACATCGACGGTGCGGGCGACGCGGTCGAGCGGGAGCGGCCGACGGCGTCCGCGGTGCTGGGCGTGACCAGATTGCCCCTCGAGGTGATCCGCTGGCACCTGGCCCAGGGGCGGGAGCGCCATGCCCTACGCCGTCGGACTGCACGCCGCCCGATGGTGGCGACTATCCGAGAGAAGACCGACCTGAACAGTCCTCGGCGGGACAGCGAGCTCGCCGTTCGAGTGATTCGGCCGGACCTTGCGCCGGCCCAAGGGCGAGGAATCACGTTGACCGCGCTCGGCATGACCGCGGTCTCGCTCGCGATCGAACGGTATCTCGCCGGACTCGGGCAGAGCTGCCCGGATGACCTCGCCGCGTATGTGCCGGTAGCGATTGCGGGGCAGCGTGGTCGCCTCGGGGTGAATCGGATCAGCGCGGTACAGGCGAACCTGTACCCGACGATCACCGGCCCGGCGGCGCGTGCCGGGGCGATCCACGCTCACCTGCGTGACGCTCGCGAGGCCGGACACGACGCGGCCAAGCTCGCATTGGAGGTCGGGGCAGCGGTCCCGTTCTTCGTCTACCTGTCGCTGTTGCGGCGCGGCCGTCTGCGGACCAGCTGGGATGCAGGCTCGCTGTGGGCGACCTCGATCACGAGCGTGCGGGTCGACGGGGATGCCGAGCTGGCGTTGTCCGACAGCCCTGCGGTGTTCGGCGGGCATCTGGTGAATGTCAGCACCGACGCCGGATTGGCGCACAGCTTCGTCGGCGGAACCTTCGGCCTGACGGTGACGGTCACCGCGTCGACCGCCGCCCTGCCGGATATCGATGCGTACGCCGTGCTTCTCACCCAAGCTTTCGTGGATGTGACCACGGCGATCAGCGAGGCACCTGCGGTGCAGTCGTGGGACCTCGGACCCTCGCACCGAAACTCCCCGGCCCGGGTCATACCAGCTGTTCCACTCTCGCGCGGTCCGGGGTAGCCACGGTCGACGCGCTCATCGCATCGACAACTTCCAGGAATGCCCGCTCCAGGAACGCCGCGTACCCGTCGACGCTCGCGACCGCGGAGCCGGATGCGATCAATGTCACGGTCATCCCGGAGTGGTCGCTGGCGAAACTGTGGAACAAGCCCACGTCCGGCGCGATGTTGGCCAGCGTACCGCCGAATATGTGGCTACGACCGGCGAGTGACCAGGTCGGCTTGCTGCCGGTTCGCACACTGGTCAGGACGGTCGCCCATGGTGCTGTAGCACCGTCGTTCTGGTCCCCCCGCGGGAGTAGCCGCGGCATTATGGCGAACGGTGTCGCCGCACCGGCCGCAAGCTCGACCGGGGAAACCTGGTCGACCGCCGCCCGTGCCGTTTGCAAGCTGGTCTGAACGGCCTTGGCACGCTCGACCGGATCGGCGACGGTTGGACACAGATCGGCCCGGAGCGCAGTGAGCTGGTTGACTCCGAGGCACTGATGGTCGAGAGCAACCGGAACCATCGCGGCAAGGTCGTCCGGGCAGGGTGCCCCGATCGATTCGAGGTAGCGCTGCATGGCGAGCGAGACCGCCGTGAGTCCGATCACGCTGAGCGTGACGCCTTTCCCGCGGGCGGCGGTAAGGTCCACCCGAACGATCCGGACCGCGAGTTCGGTCCCGGCTCGCGGGGAGTTGAACGCCGTAGCCGCACGCGGTTCGGTCATCTCCGGCGGCAGTGGGGCTCGGCGTGCGGCGACGATATTGGCGCGCGCCTGCAGGATCAACCAACGTGCGATTTCGACCGGTAACCGCGCGGCGCCGAGCGCGGAGACGGCGAGCGGGCGGGGTCGGGCGGTCGGTGTCCCGGCTCCCTGGATCTGCAACGGGAGGGGATCTGGCGCAAACAGCGCCTGTGACAGACCGGCGATGTGCGCTCCGACCAGCAACGCATGGCTTACCTGGGCAAACACGAAGGTTTGGGACCCTCCGGTGGCGGCGTCGCGAACGTCGGGGAACGCAGTCAGCCGCACGGGAGTTTCATGCAGGTCGAGCGGGTTGTCGAAGGTGGCTGCCACGGCCGCCAGTGCCGTGCTCGCCTCGACCGTGTCGGTCCGCACGGTCAATCTTTCCCGCAGCGGAGTGTCGTCCGCTACCCAGTACGGGTTGCCCACGCCGCGTGGGACGTCGACCACGTGGCGCTGTAACGCGGTCAGATACTGTTGCCGTTCGTCGAGAACGGCGGTCAGGACAGCGGTGGACGGCGGGCCGGCCGGCCCGTTGTCGAACACCCAGTAGGCAACCCAATCGGTTACCCGCTCGGGGGTGGATATCAGGTAATTTGCTGCGTCGCCGACGGAAAGCCGGGCACGGATCAGGTCGTGCACGTCAGCTGTCCGATCACAGGGAGTCCTCCTCGAAACGATGCCGGTCAGGGCGGGCCAGGATAGATCTGCGAGCGCAAGAGTAGATCTTGTTGATCTTGATGTTAGCGCTTGGTGTCCGTTACGACACTCAGCGGCCGTAAAAGTTCGATCTTGAACTGATGCGGTAACAGGGCCGTAATCGCCTGATAACAGACTCCGCGTGGAATGGAAAGCAGACCGCAAGGGGAGGACATCCGATGCGAGTAGGCACTTTCCGTTCGGAGCTGAACCGGGCCGGCGTGGACTGGGTCACAGTATGCCCGCTCGATCAGCTGATCCCGGGTCGTGGCGTGGCAGTGCGGTTGTCGGGGGGCCGAAAGATCAGCCTGTTCCGACTCGACGACGGGACTTTGTGCGCGGTCGGCGACGTCGAACCGTCCGTCCGGCCGATATCGGCCCGGGCCGTCGCCGGGGCATGTCCGGGGGAGCCGATCGTCGTCGCCGCGGTAGCGACGTTCTCGCTGATCGACGGGCGTTGTCTGACCGACCCGACGAGGAGTGTTCCGGTCTACGACGTGCGGGTGGATGCAGGAATTGTCGAGGTGGCCGCGCAGGCCGCGATGACCGTCGGCGGGGCGATGCCGGCGATCGTGCCGAAGCACAGTGCCGCCTGAGTGGCTCGGCCATGGCTACCGCGCCTGATCCGCTGATCCCGGCGGTCGGGCGAGCTGTCTGCGCGCGGCGCGCAGATCTTCGGGTGTGTCGCAGTCCTGCACCCCGGCCAGAGCGACACGGACATGGTGCGCTGGGACCAGGTCGCGCATGCGGCGGTTCGTGCGAGGGGTAAGTTCGGTCAGTCGGGCCGCCAATGCCGGACCGCGCCACGCCGCGAGCAGGTACTGCAGCCGGCCGCCGGAATCGACGGCGAAAGCGGCATCGGTATCGGCATCGTCCAGTCGGGTACAGAGTTCGGCTGTCGCCGCCGACGTGATGAACGGCAGGTCGGCGGCAAGTACCAACACCTGCCGCGCTCGGCCGGGGAGCGCGGCCAGGCCGGCGGCGAGCGCGGCAACCGGGCCGGTGCCGGCGGGTTCCTCGCTAGCTTGTCGAACAGCCGGCGGCAGACCAGCGCGGCGCGGTCCGACGACGACGACGTCCGTGCAGTGCTCGACCGCGGCGAGCGCAACGTCGAGCAGGGACCGCCCGCCGACAACCAGGCCGGGTTTGTCCACCCCACCGAGCCGACGTCCGGAACCGCCGGCGAGCACGATTGCATGCCTTGTCACGGGAATCGATGCCGAGCGGCGACAAGGTCGATTCGGCCGTCCGTGATCGGCACCCCCTCGGCGGCCAGTGCGGTCAGCTGTCGGACGGCGAGCTGCGGTGCGGGTCGACCGGTTGCCCGCACCACTCGGTGCCACGGTAGGTCGGCGGAGTCGGTGCGCATGATCCAGGCGACCGTCCGCGGCGTCGACAAGCCGGCCACGGCGGCGATATCGCCGTAGGTGCTCACCCGGCCGACCGGTATCGCCGCGACCAGTTCGCGGACTCGTTCGACCTCGTCGGCGGTGGTTGTCACGGGCTCAACTCCATCGCACCGCAGGTGCGGTCAACTCCACTGCACCGCAGGTGCGGTCAACTCCACTGCACCGCAGGTGTGGTCAACCGGGCGCAGCGTGGCATGCCGTGGGCATCGGTGAGGTGCACGGATGCGGTTACCACGTCGGGCGTCGGGTCGCCGATGTCGTTCAGCATCAGCTTGGCTCGCCGGAACATGCCGAACTCGTCGGCGATCACTTCACCCCAGGTCAGGTAGACGAACCGGTCACCGCGTCGGCCCTGCACGGCCGGACCGCGGAAGTCTCGGTCCGGTCCGCTCCCGCTCACCTCGATCGAGAGGGTCCAGCGCGCCTCCACCCGGTCGCCCGGTACCCATTCGGCAGGTTCGCGACGCAGCTGGATCCCGACGTGCACGCCGACATACCCTCCGCAGCGCAGACCGGGCAGGTCGTGCCCGACGATGCGCAGCTCCACCGGTTCAGCCTACGTTGGCGGCAACCGGAGCGGTCGGGGCGGCCAACAGTCGGCGTACCCGGGGAATCACGTCGGTGCCGTACAGCTCGATCCCGTGCATGAGCACGTCGTGCGGCAGGGTTCCCATGCTGTATTTGAGGTCGAACCGGTTTGCCCCGGTGGCCCGTAGGGTCTGGGCGATCTTGCGGGCAACCGTGTCCGGCGAGCCGACGTGCTGAGCCCCGGAAGCGATATCGCGCTCGAATTCGGCACGCGAGGTCGGCCCCCACCCGCGCTCCTGCCCGATTCGGTCCCGCATCGCCTGGAAATGTGGCCAGGCCAGCTCGATCGCTTCCGCGTCGGTGTCGGCCACCAGCCCCGGCGCGTGCACCCCGACGGGCTGCGGTGCGTGGCCGAACTCGGCCAGCGCCTGCCGATACAACCGGCTGTACGGGGCGAACCGGGCCGGATCGCCACCGATGATCGCCAGCATCAAGGCAAATCCGTAGCGGGCGGCGCGCACCACCGATTGCGGACTACCGCCGACTCCGACCCAGGTCGGGATGGCCCCGGCCGCAGTCTTCGGGTGTACGTCGGCCGCGTGTAAGGCGGTGCGGGTACTGCCGCTCCAGGTGACCGGCTGTTCGCTCCGTAGTGCGGCAAACAGGTCGAGCTTCTCCTCGAAGAGGTTCTCGTAGTCGGCAAGGTCGTAGCCGAACAGCGGAAACGACTCGACGAAAGAGCCGCGTCCGAGGGTGATCTCGGCCCGCCCGTCGGATACCGCATCGAGCGTCGCAAACCGCTCGTAGACCCGAACCGGATCATCGGAGCTGAGCACGGTCACCGCGGTCCCGAGCCGAATGTTCTCGGTCCGGGCGGCGATCGCGGCGAGCACCACTTCGGGTGCGGTGACGGCAAAGTCGGGCCGATGATGCTCGCCCAGCCCGAACGCGTCGACGCCGACGTGATCGGCCAGAACGGCCTCGGCCACCACGTTCCGGATCACCTGGTCGGCGGGCACCGGGCGACCGGCGGGGTCGACCGTGACATCGCCGAACGTATCGAGACCGAACGTCGGATCGGTTGTCGCGACCGTCGTGCTGTCGGTCGTTTCCATCGCACGCTCCCAGCTTGTTGAAATATCAATTAGGTTGCTCAACGTCGATGCCGGCGCGAGCATTCCCGCTGCTGGGGACTACCGGGATCGGTCGAGCAGCTCGCGCACGAGCCCGGCTACGTCGGCGGGGCGCGCGAACGAGACCATGTGATCGCAGTCGTATTCGACGAATCGGAACCACGTGTCGAGGTGGTCGGCGAGCTGCGTTACGACCGCGTCGTCGGCGAACGGTGGCCGCACTTTTGCCGCACGCACCAGCACGGTGGGGGTGCCGGCGACCGGCAACCGGGCGGGGCGAGCGAGCTCGCCGTAGAACGCACCGATGGCCGGCGGGCAGATCCGCCAGCCCACGCGGCCGCCGCGGGTGGACACCAGATGCTCGGTCAGCTCCGCGTCGAGCAGCTCCGGCGGCAGCTCACCCCACGCCTCGACCAGCTTCTGGGCTCTGGCCTCGGCGACGTCGGCGTAGTCCGGGAAGGTGACCGCATCGGTTGCGGCGCGTAAGGCCCGCGCCGGCGTCAGGCCGATCGCCGGGTCGAGCAGCAGCAGCGCACGAACCAGCGCGGGTCGGTGCGCGGCCAGATACAGCCCGACCGCACCGCCGAAGGAGTGTCCGACCACGACGACCGGACGGGACGTCTCGGCGGTCACGGTGTCGGCCACGGTGGCGGCGACGTCGTCGAGGGTCCACGGCGGCGACCAGTCGGATCGGCCGTGACCGGGGAGATCCGGAGCGAGAATCCGCAGGTCGGGTAGATATTCCCGGGCCAGCGTCGCCCAGCGGTGTCCGTGTCCGGTCAGCCCGTGCAGCATGAGCACCGCCGGCCCGTCCGGCGGGCCGAATCGGTGCACGTGCAGCATGCGCCGAGTGTGCATGTCGGTGTCGTCTGCTGCAATGCAAGGGTGACTCGCAATGCAGCAGTAGCCGGGACGAGTCCCCGATTGATCCGCCGTCCGGTCGGGCCGGTTGCCGGCCGGGAATGGGCCGACGACGCGCGGGCGCTTCTGGACGGCCGGTTCTCGGTCGGTCCGGGCTGGCGGCCGTGGCAGGTGCTGGGCGGTCCGGGCACCGGAAAGACCGCATTGCTGACCGACTTCGCGACCGCGCGGATTGCCGCCGGGGCCGACCCCGAGTCGGTGCTGGTGCTAACGCATACCAAGCCGGCCGCTGCGGCCCTGCGGAACGCCATCTCGTCCGGGCTGGCGGCGGTCGGCGGGGTGCCCGGTGCGACCCGGGAGCCGCTGGTGCGCACCCTGCACTCCTACGCGTTCGCGGTGCTGCGAGTGCACGCCGCCGCGCACCAGAACCCGCCGCCACGGCTGCTCACCGGGGCCGATCAGGACGCGACGGTGCGGGAACTGTTGCTCGGTGAGCTCGACGACGGTGCTGCGGACTGGCCGGCGCGGCTGCGCCCGGCGCTGGCGACGGACGGATTCGTCACCGAGTTGCGCGACCTGCTGCTGCGCGCCGAGGAGCGCGGTATCGGCCCGGAGGATCTGGTCCGCTTGGGCCGGGCGCACGGCCGGCCGGAATGGACCGCTGCGGGCCGGTTCGGGCTCCGCTACGAGCAGATCCAACTGCTGCGTTGGTCGGTCGGCGTCGAAGCGCCGGAGGCGACGGCACCGGCCTTGGACGCAGCCCACCTGGTCGGCGCCGCCTTGACCGCGCTGGCGACCGACGACGGCTTGCTCGCCCGGGAACGGGATCGGTTGCGCTACGTGCTCGTCGACGACGCACACCACCTGGATCCGCAGGCGGCGCGGCTGGTCCGGATGATCGGCACGCACACCGACGCGACCGTCGTCGCGGGCGATCCGGACCAGGCCGTGTTCACCTTCCGCGGTGCGGATCCCGGCTTCCTGACCGGGTTGTCGGACGCGGAGCCGGCCCCGGTGCGACGAGTGCTGTTGCGGCGCAACCATCGGGCCGGCGAGCAGATCGGTGTGCTGGTCAACCGGATCGCCGGCAGGCTGCCCGGCTTGCCGCCGCACCGCGGTGCCACGCCGACCGGGCCGGCCGGAGAGGTGGCAGTTCGAGTCCTGCCGAGTGTCGCGGCGGAAGCCGCTGCGGTGGCCGACCACCTGCGCCGGGCGCACCTCGAACGCGGCGTTCCGTGGTCGCGGATGGCCGTGCTGGTCCGGTCGGTGCCGTTGTCGGTGGTTGCGCTCCGCCGGGCGCTGACCGCGGCCGGGGTGCCGGTGACGACGGTGACCTCGACGGTGCCGCTGGCTCGCCGCAGCGGCGCGGCCTGGCTGCTCGCGGCACTGCGCGCGGCGGCCGGCGAGATCGCTCCGGACGATGCGTCGACCCTGCTCACCGGGCCGCTGGGCCGGGCCGACCCGGTGATGATGCGGCGGCTGCGGCGTGGGTTGCGCCGCGCCGCGCCGGCGGGCGGCCGGGAGCGAGACACCACCGAGGTGCTGTGTTCGTTGCTGTCCGGGGCGGATGCGCTGATGCTGGCCGAGCTGACCGAGGTCGAGGCGGCGCCGGTGCGGCGGGTGTTGCGCGTATTGGATGCAGGCCGGGCAGCCGTCGCCGATGGCGCTGGAGTCGAGTACGTCGCCTGGGTGGCGTGGCGCGCCTCCCGGCTGGAGCGGCGGTGGGTGGCTGCGTCGGCCCGCGGTGGGCCCCTCGGCGTGCAGGCCGATCACGATCTGGACGCGATCATCGGACTCTTCGAGGTCGCCGCAGAGTACGTCGACCAGTTGCCGGGCGCGGGCGGGGTGCTGGGCTTCGTCGCCCACGTCGAGCGACAGCGGCTCGGTGCGCCGGCGGTTCGGCGCATCGCCGAGCACTCGGTCGGCATCGTCAGCGCGCATGCCGCCGCCGGCCGAGAGTGGGACGTGGTCGCGGTGGCCGGGCTGCAGGAGGGACTTTGGCCGGGACTGGGCCCGCGCGGCAGCCTGCTGCGTGCCGGCGAGTTGGTCGATCTCGCCGCCGGGATGGAACCGAGCGCCGAACGGCGAGGAGTGACCGCGACGCTGGTTGCCGAGGAACGTCGGCTGTTGCTCGTCGCGAGCAGCCGGGCGCGGCGTTCATTGCTGCTCACGGCGGTCGAATCCACCACGGGTGATCGAGATCTGGTGCCGTCCCGGTTCGTCGAGGAGCTTGTCGGGATCGACGCCCAAAGCGCCGAGGTGCGCACCGGCCCGCCGCGCACGCTGGCGCTGCCGGCGCTGGTCGCCGAGTTGCGCAGTGCGGTGTGCGATCCGGACTGCCCGCCGGAACGACGGTCTCGGGCGGCGCGCCAGTTGGCGCGGCTGGCCCGGGCCGGCGTGCGCGGCGCCGATCCGGACGAGTGGTACGGCTTGTCCGCGCCCAGTTCCGATGCGCCGCTGCGGATCGCCGGGGCCGAACCGGTCGCGTTGTCACCGTCCGTGGTAGAGCAGCTGCTCACCTGCCCGCTGCGCTGGGCGCTGGAACGGCATGGCGGCGACGACGGTCCCAACATCCACGCGTTGGAGGGCAACGTGGTGCACACGCTGGTCCAGGCCATCGCGGGCCGGATGTCCGACGAGCAGGTGCGCGCAGCGCTTGCGGCGGCCTGGCAGGACGTCGACCTGGGCTCGGGCTGGTATGCCCGCCGGGAGCTGCGCCGCACCGAGACCATGCTGGACAACTTCGTCGCCTGGCTACGCACGTCCCGGCACGAGCTGACCCAAGCGGGAGTCGAGGTCGCAGTGGACGTGCGATTGCCGTCCCGCGCTCCGGACGAGTCGGACGTGCAGCTGCGGGGTCGGATCGACCGGCTGGAGCGAGACCCGGACGGTCGGCTGGTGATCGTCGATGTGAAGACCGGCAAGACCCCGATCAGCAAGCAGCTCGCCCAGGACCATCCGCAGCTGGCGGCGTATCAGGTCGCGGCGGCCGAGGGCGGGATCAGCGGCGAGCGACCGGGCGAACCGGGTGGCGGCCGCTTGGTCTACGTTGCCAAATCCCACAACAAGGACGGTGCGACGCAACGGTTTCAAGCGCCGTTGGATGCCGAGGCGCTGGACCGCTGGCGGGACACGATTCACCGGGCCGCGGCAGCGACGCGGGGGCCGGACTATCTCGCGATCCGCAACGACACATGCCGGCACTGCCCGGTGGCCGGCAGCTGCCCGGCCCAGGACGCCGGCAGGTCGGTGGCGTCCGGATGACCGCGCCCGCCGTCGGTCCGACGCCGACCGACATCGCCGCCGCGCTCGGCCTGCCGCCGCCTACGCCGGAACAGCAGATGGTGATATCCGCACCGCCCGGACCGATCCTGGTGGTTGCCGGCGCCGGCTCCGGCAAGACCGAGACGATGGCTGCGCGAGTGGTATGGCTGGTGGCGAATCGATTGGTCGCTCCGGACCAGGTGCTCGGACTGACGTTCACCCGCAAGGCCGCCCAACAGCTCACCGCCCGGATCCGGACCCGGCTGGCTCGGCTGGCCGGGTCCGATCTGGTGCGGCGGATCGATCCCGCCGGCGAGCTGGCCGCCGCACTTGCCGACAGCGAGCCCGAGGTCGGCACCTACCACGCGTACGCCGGGCGACTGCTCACCGAGTACGGGCTGTTGCTGCCGGTCGAACCGACCGTGAGCGTGTTGACCGAGACCCAGTTGTGGCAGTTGACGCATGAGGTGGTGCGAGATTGGGACGGCGACCTGGACACCGACAAGGTGCCGGCGACGATCACCGAGGCGGTGCTGGCACTCGCCGGGCAGCTCGCCGAGCACCTGGTCGAGCCGGACCAGCTCCGCGGGGCACATGCCGAGCTGGAGCAGCTGATCGAGACGTTGCCGTCGGGGCCGGGCCGACGCGCCGGACCGACTCAGAAGCTCACCGATTGCCTGGAGGTGCAGCGGGCCCGGGTGGACTTGTTGCCGTTGGTCGCTCGTCTCGGTGAAGTGCTCGACGCCCGGGGTGCGCTCGATTTCGGTGCGCAGATGTCGTTCGCGGCGCGACTCGCGGTCGAGCATCCGGAGGTCGGCGTCGCCGAACGACAGCGTTTCCGTGCGGTGCTGTTGGACGAGTATCAAGACACCGGCCACGCCCAGCGAGTCCTGCTGTCGGCATTGTTCGGGGGCGGGCAGGACCAGTTCCGGAACCCCCGGCCGGGCTGGTACAACCTGTCGGTCACAGCGGTGGGTGATCCGATGCAGTCGATCTACGGTTGGCGCGGTGCGTCGGCGGCGAACCTGCCCAGGTTCGCCGCCGACTTTCCGTCGGCCGGTGGCCGGCCGGCGCCGATCCGGCCGCTGATGACCAGTTGGCGCAATCCGCCGGAGGCATTGGCACTGGCCAACGCCGTGGTCGAGCCGCTGCGCGAGCGTGGCGTCCGGGTGCCCCCGCTCCGTCCTCGGCCCGGTGCACCGGCCGGCGAGGTGGCGATCGCGCTGACCCGGACGGTGGCCGACGAGCGGGACTGGGTTGCCGATCGGATCGCCGAGCAGTACGCGCGCGCGGCGCAGGCCGGCGATCCACCACCGACCGCGGCCGTGCTGGTTCGGCGCAACGCCGACTCCGTCCCGATCGCCGAAGCATTGCGAGCGCGCGGCTTGTCCGTCGAGATTGTCGGTCTGGGCGGACTGCTCGCGACGCCGGAGGTGGCCGACGTCGTCGCCACTTTGCGGATGCTGGCCGAGCCGCATACCGGCGGCGCCGCGTTGCGTATCCTCACCGGTGCGCGCTGGCAGATCGGTATCACCGACCTGTCTCGGCTGTCGGTGCGGGCTCGGGAGTTGTCGATCGCCCGGCCGGGAACCTCCTCGGTGATCAGTGATCCGGCCACCCTGGCTCGCGCCCTGGAGGGCGTGCTGCCCGGTGAGCAGGCCGATCGGGCCGGCCTGGCCGATGCGTTGGCCGACCCCGGTCCACCACAAGGCTATTCGGTCGACGGCTATGCCCGGATCGAGGCGCTGAGCCGAGAGCTGGCCGGGCTGCGGGAGCGGCTCGGTCAACCCCTGACCGAGCTGGTTGCCGATGTGGAGCGCACGATCGGGGTGGGCGTGGAGGCGCGCGCCCGGCGCCGGGCCGGGATGCCCGGCGCCGGGCGCGAGCATCTGGATGCCTTCGCCGACGTGGTCGCCGGCTTTGCGGCCGACCCAGGCGCGACCCTCGGCGGCCTGCTCGCCTTCCTCACTGCCGCCGAGTCGGTGGAGAACGGGCTGGAACCCGGCGAAGTCGCGGTGGCGCCCGACCGGGTCCAGGTGCTCACCGTGCACGCGGCGAAGGGCCTGGAGTGGGCGGTGGTGGCGGTGCCCCACGTGGTCACCGGAGTCTTCCCGGTCACCCGGGTGACCACCTGGCTCACCGTGCTGAACGAGCTGCCACCGGCATTGCGCGGGGACCGGGCGCAACCGGCGGGGGAAAGCGCCGACGAACTCTCGGCAGACCAGGACGGCGTGCCGGTGCTCGACGTGGCCGATGTGACCGACCGAGCTCAGTTGGAAGCGGCATTGGACCGGCACAAAGAGGCGCTGCGTCGACGCCAGCTCGCCGAGGAACGCCGCTTGTTCTACGTGGCATTGACCCGAACCGAGCGAGCGCTCTTCGTCAGCGGACACCACTGGGCGCAGACCGGCACCAAGCCCAAGGGCCCATCCGAGCTGCTGATCGAGCTGCGGGACACCGTCGATCCCGGTGCGGTAGCCGAGTGGGCGGACCCGCCGGACGACGACGCGGCCAATCCGTTCGCCGAAGCGCCGGTCAGCGCGGTGTGGCCACCCGACCCGCTCGGTCCGCGCCGGGCGTTCGTCGAACTGGGCGCGGCGACGGTCCGGGCGGCGCTGGCCACCGACGACGCTGCGGACGATCCGGACCCGGGACGGACCGATCCGGAGGGTTGGGTTGCCGATGTGGACCTCCTGCTCGCCGAGCAGGAACTGCGCCGCGAGATCACTCCCGACATCGAACTGCCCGGACAGCTGGCGGCGACTCAGCTGGTGGAGCTGAGCTTGGATCCGGCTCGCTTGGCGTCCCGGCTGCGTCGGCCGGTGCCGTTTCCGCCCGATCCGCTGGCCCGTCGCGGTACCGCTTTTCACGCGTGGGTGGAGCGTCGGTTCGGCGCAACCCGGCTGCTCGATCTGGACGATCTGGGCGGTTCCGGCGACGTACCGGCCGACGCCGAGCTGACCCGGTTGCAAGCGGCGTTCGAGCGCTCCGTCTGGGCCCGCCGCAGTCCGATCGAGACCGAGGTGCAGTTCGAGACGACCATCGCCGGCACCTTGGTGCGCGGTCGGATCGACGCGGTGTTCGCCGAACCCGACGGGGGGTGGACGGTGGTCGACTGGAAGACCGGGGCGGAGCCGATGGCCGGCACCGAGGCCGGTGTCGCCGTGCAACTGGGGGTGTATCGCGTTGCGTGGGCTCGGCTGATTGCGGCTCGTACCGGCCTGGGGGAGGACGCGGTGATCGATCGTGTCGGTGCCGCCTTCCACTATGTTCGTTCCGGTCGCACGGTGTCGCCGGCGCCACTGCCCGGCCCGGCCGAACTGGCCGAATTGATCGCCACAGCCGAGTTCCGGGCTCGCAACGACGGGGGCCTGAGTTAGGCTCGGCGCCGATGTCCGCCTGTTGTGATCGCCCGGACGCCGGGTTGCCGCCGAGGTCAGTCCGTGCCGGGTAGGTTCCGTCGCAGAGTCGACCGTCTGACCGACCTGCCGGACTTCGCGCTGGTCGGGATCGTGCGGGTTCCGGAACTGCAGACCAGCCCATGGCGGGCGATCAGTTGGCGGGTCTTGTTTGCGCTCAGTTTGCTGTTCTTGGCGGCGGGCATCGTCTACCTCGACCGCGCCGGTTATCGGGACGCGCAGGGCGGCGAGCTGTCCTTGCTGGACTGCATGTATTACGCCACGGTGTCACTGTCCACCACCGGGTACGGCGACATCACCCCGGTCACGCCGGAGGCCCGGCTGGTCAACATCCTGGTCATCACGCCGCTGCGGGTGCTGTTCCTCATCCTCCTGGTCGGCACCACGCTCGCCGTGCTCACCGAACGCTCCCGGCAGGCATTCAAGATTCAGCGATGGAGGCGGACCGTGCGTAATCACACCGTGGTGGTCGGCTACGGGACCAAGGGGCGGAGCGCGGTCGACGCCTTGCTCGGCGACGGGGTGCAGCCGGCCGATATCGTGGTCGTGGACACCGACACGGGGATCCTGGAGACGGCGGCGAATTCCGGCCTGGTCACCGTGCACGGCTCGGCGACCAAGCAAGATGTGTTACGCCTGGCCGGCGCGCAACATGCGGCGTCGATCATCGTCGCTACCAACCGGGACGACACCGCGGTGTTGGTCACACTGACCGCGCGGGAATTGTCGTCGAAGGCGAAGATCGTCGTCGCCATCCGGGAAGCAGAGAACACGCACCTGGCCCGCCAGTCCGGTGCCGACTCGGTCGTGGTGTCCTCCGAGACCGCGGGTCGGTTGCTCGGGATCGCCACGACGACGCCGAGTGTCGTCGAGATCATGGAGGACCTGCTCACGCCGGAGGCGGGCTTCGCGATCGCCGAGCGGGACGTGGAACGCGACGAGGTCGGTGGATCGCCCCGGCACCTGAGCGACCTCGTGCTGGGTGTGGTTCGCGGTGGGCAGCTGATGCGGGTCGGCGACCCGAAGGCCGATGCGCTGGAAAGTGCGGACAAGCTGCTGTACGTCCGTCGGGTCGGCAACTGACCGCCCGGAGCCGCACCCCTTTTCTGTTCCCGCGCAAGCTTTTTCACTTTATGTCCGGTGCGGCGTCGGAAAAGTGGTGCGGCGGAGCGGGGGCGGCTCACTAAGCTGATGATCATGACGTTCGTGCTCGCCGATACCCCGCTCTTGTCCCGAGCCACCCTCGACCGGGCCGAGCAGCTACGCGGCGACGTCGCCGCGTTGCACACCGGCTGGCCGACTGCGGCCGTGTTGCGGATCGCGAAAGGGGGCCGGTTCCGGGTGGACGGGTCGGCGCTGGTGCTGGACCCGGCCACCGACCTCGCTGCGGAGCCACCCGAGGAGGCGGTGTTCCTCGGTGTCGACCGCGGCCGCCATGTGTGGGCGGTGTTCGACAAGCAGCTCGACGGGTCCGCCGCCACCGAACTCGGCGACCTGCGGATGCTCGGTGGGCGACTGGACGACACCAGCGCCGGGATGATCACCACTGCGGTCGCGCTGCTCGGCTGGCACAACCGCGCCCGGTTCAGCTCGGTGGACGGCACGGCGACCAGACCGACCGGCGCGGGCTGGTCCCGGATGAGTGCCAGTGGGCACGAGGAGTTCCCCCGAACCGATCCGGCGGTGATCTGTCTGGTGCACGACGGCGGGGATCGGGTGCTGCTGGCGCGACAGCAGGGTTGGCCCGCAACGATGTTCTCCATCTTGGCCGGGTTCGTCGAAGCGGGGGAATCGCTGGAGACCTGCGTCGAGCGGGAGATCCGGGAAGAGGTCGGCCTGGCGGTCACCGATGTGCGATATCTCGGCTCGCAGCCATGGCCGTTCCCGCGGTCGCTGATGCTCGGATTCGCCGCGCACGGCAATCCCGACGCGGCGCTGACCTTTGCCGACGGCGAGATCGCCGAGGCGCACTGGTTCAGCCGGGCGGAGGTGCGTGCGGCGCTGCAGGCAGGGGACTGGACCAACGGCGGCGACGGGGTCGAGACCGCCGCCGGGGTGCGGTTGCTGCTGCCGGGATCGATCTCGATCGCGCGCGGGATCGTCACGGCCTGGGCCGGTTGAGTCAGGCCTGCCCGAGCGCCTGACGAACCTCGGCGAGCGACGGGTTGGTTGCGGTGCTGCCGTCGGGGAACTTCAGCGTCGGTACCACGTGGTTGCCACCGTTGACCCGGCCGACGAATTCGGCGGCCGCCGGGTCCTGTTCGATATCGATCTCGGTGTAGGCGATCCCGGCCTCGCGCAGCTGGGTCTTCAGCCGTCGGCAGTAGCCGCACCAGGTGGTCGAGTACATGGTCAGAGCGGGTTCGGTACCGGCGTCGACCGGCGATGGCGTCGTCACACCGGTACCGAACGCCGGCGTGGTCCGGTCTGTTCCCGAGGATCATCGATGCTGTCGGATCGCCAGGTTCCCCGCGATCGCCGCGTTCCCCGGATCACGGCATTGTCCGGGGGCACTGTCATGATGGACCCGTGCCAGCCGAGGTGAGCGTGCCGGGTCTCGACCCCCAGCAGTCGGCAGCCGTGCTCGCCCCCCGCGGACCGTTGTGCATCCTGGCCGGGGCCGGCACCGGAAAGACGCGGACGGTCACGCATCGGATCGCTCATCTGGTCGAGCGCGGGCACGTGGCCGCCGGTCAGGTCCTCGCGGTGACCTTCACCGCACGTGCCGCCGGGGAGATGCGCACTCGGCTGCGTGGGCTGGGTCTGGCCGGGACGGCGGCCCAGGTGCAGGCGCGGACATTTCATGCCGCCGCCCTGCGCCAGCTGGGCTACTTCTGGCCCCAGGTGGTCGGCGATGTGTCGTGGGAGCTGCTGGACCGCAAGTTTGCCCTGGTCGGTCAGGCGGCGAACCGGACCGGGCTACCCACCGGCGCCGACGGAGTACGGGACCTCGCCGGCGAGATCGAGTGGGCGAAGGCCTCGCTGATCGCACCGGAGGACTATCCCGCCGCCGCGCACCGGCACGCCCGCGACATCCCGGCCGATGCGGCGAAGATCGCCGCGGCCTACGCGCTGTACGAGCAGTTGAAGACCCGCGGCGACGTGCTGTTGCTGGATTTCGACGACCTCCTCCTGCACACTGCCGCGGCGTTGGAGGATCACCCGGCGGTGGCGCAGGAGTTTCGGGATCGGTACCGCTGTTTCGTGGTCGACGAGTACCAGGACGTGACACCGTTGCAGCAGCGGGTACTCGACGCCTGGCTCGGTGACCGGGACGACCTGACCGTGGTCGGCGATGCCAATCAGACCATCTACTCGTTTACCGGTGCCACCCCGCGTTACCTGCTCGATTTTTCCCGCCGGTTCCCGGATGCGACGGTGGTTCGGCTGGAGCGGGACTATCGGTCGACGCCACAGGTGGTCGCGCTGGCGAACCGGGTGATCGGGATGGCGCACGGCCGGATCGCCGGTACCCGGTTGCAGTTGGTCGGCCAGCGGGCGCCCGGTCCGGAACCGCGGTTTGCCGAGCATGACGACGAGTCGGCGGAGGCCGCGGCCGTCGCCACCGCTGTCCAGAAGCTGGTTGCCGACGGCACTGCGCCGGCCGAGATCGCCGTGTTGTACCGGATCAACGCCCAGTCCGAGGCGTACGAGCAGGCGCTCACCGAGGCCGGCGTTCCGTACCTGGTTCGGGGCGGCGAGGCGTTCTTCTCCCGGCCCGAGGTACGGCAGGCGGTACGGGCGCTGCAGCAGGCCGCAAGCCGGGACGATCTGCCGGAGCAGGCGCGGGGAGCCGGATTGCCCGCGTTGGTCCGGGCGACGCTCGCACCGCTCGGACTCACGGCGGAGGAACCGACCGGGGCGCAGGCACGGGAACGGTGGGCGTCGTTGAGCTCGTTGGTCCGGTTGACCGAAGAACTCGCCGAACACGACGGCGAGCTGGCGCCGGCCGGCCTCCTGCGGGAACTCACCACCCGCGCCGAGGCGCGTCATCCCCCGGTGGTGCAGGGTGTGACGTTGTCGTCGTTGCACGCTGCAAAGGGGCTGGAGTGGGATGCGGTGTTTCTGGTCGGCCTGGTCGACGGCACGTTGCCGATCAGCCATGCGCTCGGTGACGGCGACGGTGCGACCGACCGGGCCGCGGTCGAAGAGGAGCGCCGCCTGCTCTATGTCGGGGTGACCCGCGCTCGCGAGCAGCTGTCGTTGTCGTGGGCGCTGGCCCGGAACCCGGGCGGACGCCGTGGCCGACGCCGCTCCCGATTCCTGGTGGGGCTCGTGCCGGACGACTCGCCGGCGTCTCGGATAGCACCGGCCGGAACGAGCCGACGTCGGCCGCGGTGTCGGGTATGCGGAAAGCCGTTGCTCGGCACTCCGGCGAGTGTGCTG
Source organism: Skermania piniformis (assembly GCF_019285775.1). Classification (GTDB taxonomy): domain Bacteria; phylum Actinomycetota; class Actinomycetes; order Mycobacteriales; family Mycobacteriaceae; genus Skermania; species Skermania pinensis. Next base: position 2,823,591 of record NZ_CP079105.1, on the reverse strand, counting down.
GGTCGCTGTGAAAGCTGCCCTGCCGACCTCGATTCGGAGCTGCTGGCGGCGCTCAAGGCGTGGCGGCTGACCACGGCACGCGAACTCGACGTGCCGGCCTTCGTCGTGTTCACCGACAACACGTTGATCGCGATCGCCGAGCAGCGCCCGGCTGACGATCGGGGGTTGGTGGCGATTCCCGGAATCGGGGCGAAGAAGCTGGAACGGTTCGGCGCGGGTGTGCTGGCCGTGGTCCGGAAATCCACTCGGGCCGGCAGCGAAACCCCAGGTGAAAAATAGGTTGTCGGGTTCGGCTCCGGTTGCCTAGGGTGGTCGACAACACGGCGGGCAACCGCTTGCGGATCGGTTCGTGAGGAGGAGGAGTTTCGATGGGTATCGCAGTCGAGCGCACTTTTGCCGCACCGTCGCTGCAGGTCGCAGCCCCGGCCGGTCCGGCACCGTGGGCACGCCGCCGGCGTGCCCGCCCGTCCTCCGTGATCCCGATACCGGGGTAATTCCGCCGCACGCCGGCCACGGAGCGCATCGCGAACCGTGGCCGTTTGCCTTTCGAAGCCGATTCGGCTCGAACGCTCGTCCCGGTTCGCTCGACCACCAGCATCACCCGAGCAGATCGAGGAGCAGTATCCATGACCAGCGCCATCGCTGCGGCGCCCGTCCCGACCTCGCGAACCGCGGCCTTACCCTGTCGGACCGAGGATGCCGATCTCTGGTTCGCCGATACCCCGGCCGGCTTGGAGCAGGCCAAGGCGCTCTGCACCGGGTGCCCGGTCCGACGCGGCTGCTTGGCCGCGGCGCTGGATCGGGGTGAACCGTGGGGCGTCTGGGGCGGCGAGATCTTCGAGCACGGCACCGTGATCGCTCGCAAACGTCCGCGGGGTCGTCCGCGCAAGATCGCGAGCTGATCGGACTACCCGGCTACGGCGAGGCGTAGCCGGGTAGCCACTCGGTCAAGATCTCCAGAAAGGGTGTCTCCGCGTCCAATTGGGCGCAGATCCCGATCGATCCGGCCAGCACTCGGAAGATCATCAAGTATTCCGCGGGCAGATTCATCGCCCGCGCGGTCTTCGCCTGCGGACTGTTGAAGTTGGCGCTCACGCCGGCTGCGCGCTGCAGCCAGGCCCGGGTGAAGTGGAACGACTCGGTCTTGATCGGATCGGTGAACGGGCGCAGGTACTCGTCGATTTCGCGCGGCGTGACCGTCCGGCCCGGCAATACGAAGCCGTGCTCGTCCAACATGGCGACCAAGGGTCCGTAATCCTGCTCGCGGGCCAGTCGCACCATCCGACCGAGCACCGGCGGCAACCCATCGGGAAACGGGGCGCAGGCGCCGAAGTCGATCACCCCGAGTCGGTTGTCCGCGAGCAGCATGAAGTTGCCCGGATGCGGATCGCAATGCAACCAGCCGACCAACGCGGGGGAGGAGAGGTGGAATCGGGCGAGCAATTCGCCGGCCCGGTTGCGTTGTGCGGTCGTACCTTCGGCGATGATTGCCGACAACGGGGTACCGGTCAGCCACTCGGTGACGACGACCTTCGGGGCGCTTGCCACCACGCGAGGCACCATGAAATCACTGTGTTCGTCGAAGACCCGGGTGAACGCTCGCTGATGGTCGGCCTCGATTCGATAATCGAGCTCTTCCTCGGTGCGCTCGGTCAGCTCGGCCAGAATCGGTTTCACGTCTGCGCCCGGCGTGATCTGAGCGATCGCCCCGGCGAACCGGCTCAGGGTCTTGAGGTCGGCCCGCAGCGCCTCGTCCGCACCCGGGTACTGCACCTTCACTGCGACGGCGCGGCCGTCCGCCCATACCGCCCGATGCACCTGTCCGATGCTCGCGGAGGCGGCCGGGTTGTCGTCGAACGATTCGAATCGTTCTCGCCACTTGGTACCCAGCTGCAGGTCGAGCACCCGGTGCACCTCGGGCGTGGGTAGCGGGGGTGCAGCAGCTTGGAGCTTGGTCAGCGCCTCGCGGTACGGCTCGCCCAACTCGTCGGGTATCGCAGCCTCCATGACACTGAGCGCCTGACCGAACTTCATCGCGCCGCCCTTGAGTTCGCCGAGAACGGCGAACAGCTGCTCCGCCGCCTTCTGGCTGAGCTCGGCATCGACCGCACTCTTGTCGGCCCCGGCCAGTTTGCGGCCGAAACCGACTGCGGCTCGTCCGGCCATGCCGAGGGGGATTCGAGCCAGCTTCGCGTTACGCGTACCGCGACTACGTGGGATGTCGGTCACAGTCCTCATTCTTACCGAATCCGTTGAGATCGAGCCGGATGTGAGCAGGTACACAGAGGATGGCGACGACCGGGGCGAATCGTGAGCCGATGTCCGTCCAGATCCAGCTCGACGGTGGCATCCAGACACGCGGGTGGGCGGCGGGCCGAGCCGCTGCGGATCGTGACGATCTCGTGCAATGCGAGCGAGACCGTTGCCTGCAGTGCCGCGGGTGCTGCTCGCCCGATCCGGCCGAACAGCTGCGCGGCCAGTTGCGGCCATTCCGGGTCGACGTCGGACCGGGTCAGATCGGCACAGCGCAGGCAACTGGTATCACCGGGCAGGACCAATGGTCCGAGCATGCCGCGACCGTCTCGCATCCGAACCGGTAGATGCGGTATCCGCAATCGATGAAGATCGGCGACCAGGCGGGGATCGGGTACCAGATCGTCGGCGAGAACAACCAGGTCGACCAGCCACCGGGCCGCGTCGTCGGTCGACCGATAAGCCCCGGACCGAGTGATGCGAACCGTGCCGTTGGCCAGTCCGGTGGCAATCGCATCGGACAGCGGTCCTCGTCCGTGCACCCGGATGGTGGTGAGCAGTGGCGGCGTCGATCGACGATCGGCGAGCAGGCCCGCCTCGGCCAGTTCGTCGAGCAGCGCCTGGGTGTGCCGGGCGGACAAGCCCCACTCGGCGGCGGTTACCACGATCCGGTCCGGGGAATGTTGCCCGTCGAGCAGCAGTAGTACGGCCCGAAGCGCCAGGGCGTCGGTACCGGCGGGTGGAGTGACCACCACGGCCCGCTCCGGATCCCAGCCGAGCTGCAGCCGGCCGTCGGGTCGGTCCAAGACGGCAAGCGACGGAAGCAACTGCGGACCGGTATCGGGGTCGGAGATCGGCAGTGCAGGCATGGCCGGGAGTATGCCCGGTTCGAACCGGCGGCCGACCCCGTCGCGAGCGGGTTATCCACAGGCTGGGGGCAGGTGGGAGGTTGTGCACACCCTCGGGCGTCACGCGCGGTATTCAGGTCAGCTGTCGGCCGGTCGATCGTCGTCGGTCGCCGAATCGGTTGCGGCCTCGCGTTCGGCGCGCTCCCGGGCTTCGGTCTGCTCCAATGCGGCGATCGGGTCGTCGAGCTCGGAATTGCTCCCTACCTGCGTGACGAATCCGTCCGGGGTGTCCAGGTCGGCCGAGTCCGGCAGCAGATCCGGGTGCGACCAGACGCCGTCGCGCCGCTCGATGTCCGTCTCGTCGGTCAGCCGCTGCCACAGCGTCGCCGCTTCGCGCAGTTTGCGCGGGCGCAGCTCCAACCCGACCAGAGTTGCGAAAGTCTGCTCGGCGGGACCGCCGCCCGCTCGCCGCCGCCGCAGAGTTTCGCTCATCGCCGACACCCCGGGCAGCCGCTCGCCGAGTGCACTCGTCACGACCGTCTCGACCCAGCCCTCGATCAGGGCGAGCAAGGTCTCCAACCGTTCCAGCGCCGCCTGCTGCTCCGGCGTGGTGTGCGGTTCCAGCGCGCCCTGCGCGAGGATCTCCTCCAACTTGGTCGGATCCATCAGCGCGGTGGGGTCCAGCCCTTGGGCCGCCCGCTCGATCCCGGACAGGTCCATCTCGATGCCGCGGGCATACTCCTCGACCGTGTCGAGCAGCCGCCGCCGCAACCACGGCACGTGTTGGAACAGCCGCTGGTGGGCGGCTTCCCGCGCGGCCAGGAAGACCAGTACCTCCCGTTCGGGCTGTTCCAGACCTTTGGCGAACTCGCCGATGGTGTTCGGCAACAACGCCGACGTACCGGTCGGCCCGAGTGGCAGACCGATGTCGGTCGAGGTCAGCACTTCCTGTGCGAGCTGACCCAGCGCTTGCCCGAGCTGCGAGCCGAACGCCATCCCGCCCATCTGTCCGATCATCCCGATCATCGGCCCGGCGAAATCCTTCGCCTCGGCGGGCAGATTGGCCGTCCACAGCCCGGCTATCTGCTGCGCGACCGGATCGCAGAGCCGGCGCCAGGTGTCGAGCGTCCGTTCGATCCAGTCGACCGGTGTCCAAGCGACTGCTGGCCCGGAACCGGCCGGCAACGTGGTGGCACCGTCCAGCCACACATCGACCAGGTGGGTGGCATCGGCCACCGCCTGCTGCGCACCGGCCGAGACCGGCGGTACCGAGGCGCCGAGCTGTTGCCGGGCGATCTGCTTGGCGAGGTCGTAGTTGACCGGACCGGCCCCGCCGGTCTGCCCCATGTTGGTCAGCATCTGGCCGAATTGGGTCAGCATCTGGCCGAGTGCGGCGGCATCGAACGACTGCGGGTCGAATCCCTGCGCGCCGGAGGAGTCGCCGCCGGGACGGTTCTTTGCGCGATCCGGATCATCGTCGCCGCTCGAGAATCCGAAGGGGAGGTCGGTCATGCTCCCACCGTACAATCCCGGCCCGCCGGTGCGGGCCGACCGCAATGCGCTGTCGGCGAACACGTCGGTAACTACTCCGCACTAGTCTGGTCCGGGTGAATCGACGGATCGTCACGCTCCTCGCGGCTCTGGCACCGGTGACCGTGCTCGGTGTGCTGGGTTCGGTTCTCGCGGTGCCTTACGTCGCGCTCGGGCCGGGCCCGACGTTCAACACCCTCGGTGACGCGGACGGCAAGCCGGTGGTCGACATCCGGGGGGCCGAGCTGGACCCGACGTCCGGGCATCTGAACATGACGACGGTGTCGGTGCGTGACGGCCTGAGCTTGTTCGAAGCGTTCGGCTACTGGATCAGTGGCCGGTCCGCTCTGGTGCCGCGGTCCGAGGTATACCCGCCGGACAAGTCGCGGGAAGAGATCGACCAGGACAATGCGGACGAGTTCACCCAATCCGAGGACAGCGCCGAGCTGGCCGCGCTGCGGTATCTCAAATATCCGCTGAAGGTGCAGATCGGCGCGGTCGCCGACCCCGGGCCGTCGAACGGCACGTTGCGTTCGGGTGACGATCTGTTGAGCGTCGACGGCACACCGGTCGCTGACCCGAAGGCGGTGCAGAACGCCGTTTCCGGCCGGCCCCCCGGCACCGAATTGCCGCTGGTGGTCCGCCGCGACGGTGCCGACGTACCGGTCACCGTGCGGCTCGGTGCTCGACCGGACGATCCGGCCAAGGGTTACCTCGGGATCACGCCGACCGAATCCGGCGATGTGCCGTTCACCGTGGACTTCAATCTCGCCGACATCGGCGGTCCGTCCGCCGGTCTGATGTTCAGCTTGGCGGTGGTCGACAAGTTGAGTCCGGGCGAGCTCAGTGGGGGTGGCTTCGTGGCCGGCACCGGCACCATCGACAACGCCGGCGTGGTCGGCCCGATCGGCGGTATCCGGTTCAAGATGATCGCGGCGCGGGAGGCGGGTGCGACTACCTTCCTGGTGCCGGCCGACAACTGCAGCGAGGCTCGCCAACAGCCGCCCGCCGGGTTGCGACTGATCAAGGTCGAAAAGCTCGACGACGCGGTCGGGTCGCTCGAGGCGCTCACCCACGGCGGCGACACGCCGACCTGCAATTGACCGGTTGCGTTACTCCAGGGTTTGCCGAAGTGCGATGAGCAGTCCGCTGGCCAGATCGGGATAACTGAGCAGGTCCGATTCGCCGTCGGCGGCTGCGTCCGGGCGCAGCTGGATCAGGCACAGTTCTGCCCCGTCCCGCAACACGCCGGCGAACAGACGCGCCTGGCGTCGGTCGGGATGGGTCTGTGCCGCGTTGCGGGCTGCGCGGTCCGCCGCGTCCGGGTCGGCCAGCAGCGGTCCCAGTGCGTCGTCGAGCATCGTCTCGGCAGTCGGCGGCAGCACCGTGATCGGTTGCACCAGAACACAGCCGGTAACCGCGGGCGGCCAGCGCAGCGTCGCCAGATACTCGTCGAGCGGGGTGCGGTCGCCGGCCGGTAGCGGTTCCTGGGCGATCGGCGTCAGCGGCGCGGCGTCGGCGAGTTGTGCGGCCAGCGACGGTTCGGCCGCGACCAACTCGGCCGTCGGAACCAACGCGAACAGCTGCGGCGGCCGGTCCCAGCCTTGCTCGCCGACGAATTCCGCCACTTCCCGCACGCAGCGGGCCAGTGCACGCTGCTGCGGCTCGGCCAACGTCATCGAGATCCTTCCGTCGATCCTCGTCCCGCCGCGGTGTCCGGTTTCCGTAGAGTGGCACCCGAACCTCTCGGCCACGACGTCTTCGGCCCCGGAAAGGCTCGGGACGTCGCTGACACCTAGGAGTAGCACGTGGGCATGCGCCCCCCGACCGGTCTCCCTTCGATGTCGCGGCGCGGCCGGGTGTTGCTGGTCAGTGCCCTGGCCCTGGCGGTGCTGTTGCTGGTCGGGCCACGCCTGGTCGGGGCCTACACCAACTGGTTGTGGTTCGGGGAAGTCGGTTTCCGCAGCGTGTACCTGAAGGTGCTGCTCACCAGGCTGCTGCTGTTCCTGGTCGTCGCCGTCGTGGTCGGCGGGATCGTCGCGACCGCACTGTGGCTCGCCTACCGCTCGCGTCAGGTGCTCGTACCGATGGCCGGACCGAACGACCCGATCGCACGGTATCGGACGACGGTGATGTCGCGGTTGCGACTGTTCGGGATCGGGCTCCCGGTGATGTTCGGTGTGTTGTCCGGTCTGGTGGCCCAGTCGAACTGGGCGACCGTGCAGTTGTTCCTCAACGGCGGTTCGTTCGGCACGAAGGACCCCCAGTTCGGCCTCGACGTCGGGTTCTACGCGTTCTCGCTGCCGTTCTATCGAATGGTGCTCAACTGGCTGTTCGTCGCGGTCGTCGTCGGCTTTCTGGCCAGCTTGATCACGCACTACATCTTCGGCGGATTGCGACTCGCCGGTCGGGACGGCACTCTGACCCGGGCCGCCCGGGTTCAGCTCGCCGTGTTTGCCGGGACCTTCGTGTTGCTCAAGGCGGTGGCCTACTGGCTCGATCGGTACTCGCTGCTGTCGTCGAGCCGCAAAGAACCGACGTTCACCGGGGCCAGCTACACCGACATCAATGCGGTACTGCCGGCGAAATTGATCCTGCTGGCGATCGCACTGATCTGTGCGGCGGCGTTCTTCGCCGGAGTTTTCCTGCGCGACCTGCGGGTACCGGCGATGGCGACGGCGCTGCTCGTACTCTCGTCCATTCTCGTCGGTGCGGTATGGCCGATGGTGATGGAGCAGTTCTCGGTTCGGCCGAACGCCGCCGACAAGGAACGCGCGTACATCGAGCGCAACATCGCCGCTACCCGAGAGGCATACGGGATCACGCCGGACCGGGTGACCTACCAGGACTACCCGGGGATCGGCTCGAAGAACCCCAACGACGTGCCGGCCGACGTGACCACGATCGCGAACACTCGGCTGCTCGATCCGAACGTGTTGTCCCGTACCTTCACCCAGCTGCAGCAGCTGAAGAACTTCTACGGTTTCCCGCCGACCCTGGATATCGATCGCTACGACATCGACGGCGAGCTGCAGGACTACATCGTTGCTGCGCGCGAGATCGCGCCGAAGAGCCTGACCGGTAACCAGACCGACTGGATCAACCGGCACACCGTCTACACCCACGGCAACGGCTTCGTGGCTGCGCCCGCCAACCGGGTGAACGCGATCGCCCGGACCACCCAGGAAGCGGCCGGCTCGAGCAACAACAGCGGCTATCCGGTGTTCGACCTCAGCGAAGCCGAGAAGAAGGTGATCGCGGTCGATCAACCGCGGATCTACTTCGGTGAAGTGATGGCCGAGGCAAATCCGGACTATGCGATCGTGGGTGGCAACGGTCAGTCGCCGCGGGAGTACGACACCGATGCCGACCGCTACACCTACACCGGATCCGGCGGGGTGTCGATCGGCAACTGGTTCAACCGGCTGGCGTTCGCTGCCAAGTACACCGAGCGCAACATCCTGTTCTCCGGCGCGATCGGCTCGGACTCGAAGATCGTGTTCAACCGGGATCCCCGGGACCGGGTGCAGAAGGTGGCGCCGTGGCTGACTGCCGACGGTGACGCGTATCCGGCGGTTATCGACGGTCGGATCGTGTGGATCGTCGATGCCTATACGACACTGGACAACTACCCGTATGCCGAGCGGAGTTCGTTGGAGGGTTTGGTCGAGGACAGCATCGATCAGAACACCGGTCGGCTGGTGCCGCAGAAGCAGGTGTCCTATATCCGGAACTCGGTGAAGGCGACGGTCGACGCCTACGACGGCACCGTGACGCTGTATCAGGTGGATCGCAACGACCCGGTCCTGGATGCCTGGATGGGTGTGTTCCCGGACGCGGTGCAGCCGGAGGACAAGATCAGCCCAGCGTTGCGGGCACATTTCCGTTATCCCGAGGATCTGTTCAAGGTGCAGCGCGAGATGCTGGCGAAGTACCACGTGGACGATCCGGGGGAGTTCTTCCGGACCAACGCCTTCTGGTCGGTCTCCAGCGATCCGACGGTGGACGGCGGTGGCACCGGGAGCAAGCAGCCGCCGTATTACGTATTGATCGGGGACAAGGACACCGGTAAGCCGTCGTTCAACTTGACCAGTGCCATGGTCGGCTACGACCGGGACTTCTTGTCCGCCTACGTGTCGGTGAAGTCCGATCCGGATGGCTACGGCAAGTTCACCGTGCTGCGGCTGCCGACCAACTCGCAGCTGCAGGGCCCGCAGCAGACGCAGACCGCGATCGTCGCGGACCCGCGTTGGGCCTCGGACCGGACCTTCCTGTCCGGCTCCAACCGGATCCAGTACGGCAATCTGCTGACGTTGCCGATCGCCGATGGCGGTGTGCTCTATGTCGAGCCGGTATATACCGAGCGCAACACCCAGACCACCGCGACGTTCCCGCAGCTGACCAAGGTGTTGGTCAGCTATCCGCAGCCGGATGCGCAGGTGCGGGTGGGTTATGCCGCGACGCTCGCCGAGGCGCTGGACCAGATCTTCGGGCCCGGTACCGGCCGGTCGGCGACGACGCCCGGCGCCGCGCCGGAAGCCCCGGTGCCGGCTCCGGAGCCGACCGGGACCCCGGCCGCCCAGCCGCCGCCGGCGGCGAGCGGGAACCGGGACGCGGCGGTCACCGAGCTCGATTCGGCGTTGGACAACGTCCGCAGCGCCCAGCAGAGCGGTGATCTGGCCCAGTTGGGGTCGGCGTTGGATCGGCTGCAGAAGGCGGTGGACGGCTACCGGGCAACCGGCGGGTAGGTCCCGACGTTCCCGGCGGGCATCGATTCCGGACAGGCAACGCTCCGAACTCGCCGTACTTCATCACCGAGTTCGACCTCGACGAGGGTGACGAAGGCATGCTCGAGGACGACGTTCGCCTCGACCAGGTGGTCGCCGGGGTGGGCGACAGGCTCTGGTACGACTACGACTTCGGCGACGGCTGGGAGCATGTCATCAAGGTCGAGGCCGTCCTTCCTGATCCGCCCGCCGAGATCGAACTCGTGACCGGGCGACGTGCCTGCCCGCCCGAGGACGTCGGCGTTCCCTGGGGCTACGAGGGGGTCGCGGCGTGGGTGGCCGGCGGCTACGACGACGCTCTGCTACCCGGTCAGTTCGAGGACGTCCGACACGCTCGGGACTGGCTCCCGGTCGGCTGGGAGCCGGCTACTTTCGATCTCGAGGCGGCTCGCGCCGCTGTCCGCGAAGTGTTGGAGCCCGTCGACGGCGAGTGACGGGTGATCCGGCCCAGTCGGGGTCGGCGTCGGATCGGCTGACCGCTTCGGCGTGGTGTCGAGTCTCAGCGCGGTACCGAGCCGATCGCAACACCGGCATTACCGACGAACTGCTGAACCTGGGCGTGCAGCGCGTCGTGCTGGGCGGCGAGCCGCTCCGCTTGTCCGGCGAGGTAGTTGCTCTGCTCGACGACACGGTCGACGGTCCGGGCAGCCAGTTCGCGGTAATCGGGCTGGGTCACCGCCGGCGACAGGTCGGCGGTCCACTGCTCGGTGGTCCGTTGATCCGTGGTCCACGGTTCGGTGGTCGGGGATATTTCCGGCTCGGTAGTCGGTACGGTCGGCTCCGCCGGAGTCGGCTGTGGCGCCGGTTGCGACACCTGTCGATAGTCCGGTTGCGATGGGGTGGTGGCACGCGGCGCCGTTTCGGTGACTCCGGCGGACTGACCACCGGTCAGGTACTGGCCGCACACCGGCCACGCGCCGGGGCCCTGACCGGCGAGCACATTCTCCGCCACGCGAATCTGCTCGGCTTTGCTGGCGTTGTGCGCCATGCCGCTGCCGCCGTACTCCTGCCACGTGCTCTCGGTGAACTGCAGGCCACCGGAGAACCCGTTGCCGGTATTGATCGACCAGTCGCCACCGCTCTCACAGGCCGCCACCCCGTCCCAGTTGTGCCCTTCGGCGGTCGCGTTGCTGGCGGTGATGCCGACTGCTCCGGCGACCAGCCCGCCGAAGAGAGCGGCGGCACCGAGCAGGTGAGTGAACCTCCGGTTGGATCGCATGCATCGTCCCTCTCCAGCGCCATGACACGTGGTACGTATCCCTGCCCCGCGAGGGTTGTGGACCTGAATCGCGGGGCAGATGCTCGACGGCGACCCGGGTCGACCCGCGTCGGTGTGCGGGCCGGTGCAGAAGACGGAACCACATTCCGTCACAACTCTCACGAAACCGACTGGCTACGCGGTTTTCCGGACGCTAACCGGAAGCGGCCTATTTGCGCTGGCAGAAAACGATCTTGATCGTGTTTCAACCTGGATTGCCGGGACTGATAGTGATTCGAATCACATAATCGCCCGGCGTGTCACGTCGATGCGATGGGTCTCGTGTCGGCAACGAGCGATCGTCGCGGGTGGCGTGCAACGACGACATGTATCGATTCGGGTGTCGCAGGCGCAGTCGGGCGCTCGCGACGGGCGATTTGCGTCGGCGGCAGGAGTGTGTGTATCGTTCTCCTTACCAACGCGGGGTGGAGCAGCTCGGTAGCTCGCTGGGCTCATAACCCAGAGGTCGCAGGTTCAAATCCTGTCCCCGCTACTCAAGGAAACGGCTCCGGAGACCATGTCTCCGGAGCCGTTTCCGTTGTCGTTGTCGTAGGAATGACGGACCGGTATCGCCGGTCGGACGTACGTGTCGGTTTCGACGCGCAACCGGATGACGCCCGTGGCTCGGACGGGGAGAATGCGGTCAGCCGGAGAAAGTCCGGGTCGGTAGTGAGCTGCGCGAGGTCGGCTGAGTGAGTGGGTCGGAACAGGACGGCGTCGCCGTCGTGGTCGGCGTGGACGGCGCCGGACGGACCCACCGGTTGGCGGCGATAGTCGGCACGGCTCCGACGGTCCGGATCATGCCTATCCAGCGGCCGGACGAGGTGATCGCCTTGCTCCCGGCCGGCTCGGCCGGCGTCCTGGTCACCGTCGACGACGCGCATCGCATCGAGCCGTCGGTGCTGCGTCTGCTGACCGTTGCCGCTCGGTCGGGTGTCCCGATGATCCTGACCCGGCGGCCGACCATCGATTCACCCGAACTGGCCGACCTGGAGGCCGCGGTGGCCGCCCGGGGCGTGGTTGCCGAGCTGTCCCCGCTCAGCGATGCCCAAGTCGCCCAGGTGCTGAGCCGCGATACCCCGGGCCGGGCTGCCGATCTCGATCGGGTCGAGGAGATCCGGCAGGCGTCGGCGGGGGTGCCGGTCTGGGTGGTGGCTTTGGCTGGTGCGGCCGGCCCGGCGCAGGTCCGCGCCCGGGTCGCCCGTCAGCTCGGTCGGTTGGCTGTCCCGATGCGCCGGCTTGCGACGGTGCTGTCGCTCGACCTCGATCTCGCCGACGACACGTTGGCCGCGGCGTCCGACACTCACCTTGCCGAGCTGGCGCCGGCGCTTCGCGCCTTGACGGAATCGGGCCTGATCGCGCCCGGTACCGAAGGGTTGATTCCGGCCGTCGCAGCAGCAGTCCGGGAACTCGCCGGTCCGGCCGAGCTGCGTCGGGCCCGCGAGTCGGTCGCTCGTGCGGTACCGGCCGGTGAGCCACTGCGGGCCGCCGAGCAGTGGCATGCCGCGCGGCCGCGATCGGCCGCGGCGGCGCAGGCCTACCTCGCCGCGGGCGAGCAGCTCCGATTCGTCGACCCCGAGGCGGCTGCGGTCTGGTTCGACCGGGCAGTCGACGCCGGGGCGGATCCGGGCGAGGTCGCCGCCGGGCGTGCGGAGACGGCGATTCTGCTCGGTCGGCCGGTCGACCTGGACGGACCGGTCACCCCCGTCGGCGCGGCGCGGCTGTCCGTGGCCGGTGGGGTCGCCGCAGCACACCAGGGGCGCGCCGCCCGAGCCGCAGCTGCGTTGTTGGCGAGTCCGACCCCGGGGCCGGTGCTGGCCGTGCCGGCGCTGGTCGCGACCGGCTCGCTCGAACGGGCCCGCACAGTGCCGATCGACGATTCGGCGGTGGCCTTGTCCGGCCGCCGACTGGCCTCGGCCGCACTCACGATGGCTGCGGACCCGGCTGCCGCGGTGTCGGTGTCGCTGGAGGCGGCGGAATTGTGGGAGCAGGCCGGCGCAGTCGGAGGCTTGTTGCCGGACACGCCGCATGCCGTCGCAGCGGTGTTGGCGGTGACGGCCGGCGATACCGCGACCGCCGAACATCAGCTCACCCGTGCGATCGACAGCGGGGTGGGCGGGCCGGCCGCCGTCGTCCGCCACCGGCTGCTGCTGGCCTGGGTTCGCCTACGCGCCGGGAGCTATGGCACAGCTCGGAGCGAGCTGGCCCGGCTTCGGGACATGCCGCTGCCGGGGCGCGAGGCGATGCTGCTGACCGCACTCGAGGCCGGTCTGGCTCGCCGGTCCGGCGACGTCGCACTCCTCGACGACGCTTGGCAGCGGGCTCAGCCGATGCTGGCCCGCCGCGCGGTCGACCTGCTCACGGCGGAAATCGTCGAGGAGTTGCTGGTCGCGGCGACTCGGCTGCGCGAGCTGCACAGCGTGCGGCCGGTGCTTGCCGACCTGGAGCAGATGATCGCCGGGCTCGGTCGGCCCGCGGTCTGGTCGGTCACCGTCGGCTGGATCAGGTTGCAGGTTGCCGTAGCCGCCGACGATCCGGTGGCGGCGGCGGCTGCTGTCGACGCATTGCCGCTCGTCGACGGGCCCGCCGAGTTGGCCGGTCGGCAGCGCGCGCAGTGTGTCGCCGCCGGGGTGTGGGCGGACGCCTTGTCGGGGGCGGTCGATGCCGTCGCCGTGCTGTCCGCGGCCGACGAGCTGGCGGCGGTCAGGTTGCCTTGGGAAGCCTCCCGGTTGTGTGGGCAGGCCGCCATCCGCGTCCGAGACTCCGCGGCGGCGCGGCAGTTGCTGGAGCGGGCGCGAGACCTGGCCGAGCCGGTGGGTGGCGATGCGCCGGGTGGACTGACCGAACGTGAGGTGCAGGTCGGCCGGCTCCTGCTGGCCGGACACGCGCACAAGGAGATCAGCGCACAGCTGTTCATCTCGCCCAAGACGATCGAGAAGCACGTCGCGAACATGCGTCGCAAGCTGGGCGTGACCACTCGCGCCGAGTTTTCGGTGGCGTTGCGCGGCTTGTTGGACGGCCGTCTTTCGGACGGACGCTTGTCGGGCGCGTATTTGTCGGACGGCTGACCCCGATCCCCCTACCGGATCCCTACCGGTTCGGGGGAAAGCCCCGATGTCGGCCGCTTCCGGCTATCGCAGGCTTGGTTCTCAGCGAGCCCCCGGCAGCTGGTCGGGCGGGACAAGGAGATCACCATGACCAACGTCGACGTCACCGCGATCGTGCTGGAGAAGCTGCGGGCGCTGTTCAGCGAAGTGTTCGGCAGCCCGGCGCAGACGGCGCAGTTTCTCGCCGACCCGTCGAGTGCCTTCGCCGCCCACGATCTCGTGCCGAGCGACCTGGCCGGGGTGGATATCGATCAGCTGGTCGGGCAGTGTGCGGTTCCCGGTGGGTCGGCCGCGTACGTCGGTGGCACCGCATCGACGGTGGGCAACGCCGGCGCGGTTCATGCCGGCGCGGTGGCGGCGGCCGGAAGCAGTAACGGTTACGCCGGCGCGCCACATTCCGGCGACGGTGTCGGGCACGTCGGCGGTGGTCATCCGGGTGACGGCGATTACCTGCCGACCGCCCAGATCGTCGAGCAGGTTACTGCGATCACCAATCAGTACTACGCCTACGACGATCATTCTTGGACCGTGACAGTGATCGGGAACGGCAACCTGGTGGAGTCCGGCACCGGGCATGCCGGCGGAGCGGACGCGATCGCTGCGGGGGAAGACCTGGGAAACGCCGTAACCGGCGTCGACGCGCAGGCCATCGGCGGCGCCGATACGGGCCAGGCAAACACCGGCGACGGCGCAGTTCCGGCGGACGGTGGAATCGTCGGTTCGGTCAACACCGGCGTGATCGATGACGGTGTGACTGCGGTCGGGGACCTCGGTCCGAGCCTCGAGTTCGGTGCCGGCTCGCCGAGCGTCGTCGAGGGATGGAACACGGGTGGATCGAACACGGGTGGATCGAACATCGGCGGAGCGGCGGTCGGGTCGGATCCGAGTAGCGCGCCGGACGACTACACCGACAACTCGCCCTACGCCGACGAGAGCTTCACCGATCAGAGCCCCGACTACTACTCCGACACCGGCTATACCGACGTCTCCGACCACCTCGATGCCGGCTATACCGCGGGCGGTCATCACGGTGACGTGATCTACGGCAACGACTCCGCCACCGCGATCGAGGATGGTCCGGGCGGACAAGAGGTGCTGACCGTCGGTTGATCGGGGAATGTATTTCCGCAGCTGGGGCCGTGGTCCCGGTTGCGGAAGAGCGTCGGGACGCGAAGCCGGGTAAACAGGATGTCGAGAACACAGGGGCCGGAGAGACGATAGATGCGTAAGGATGAAGCCCGCGGGCTGGCCCGGGCGGCCGTTCTGGTGGATCAGGGTTTACGGGCGGCCGCCGCCTACAACCGACCCGATCTGACCGAGTTCTTGCAACGTTCCCGGCGAAAGCTGGCCGACCCGGCCGTGCAGGTCGTGGTGGTCGGTGAGTTCAAGCAGGGCAAGAGCGCGCTGGTCAATGCGCTGGTGGGGACGGCTGTCTGTCCGGTCGACGACGACATCGCCACCGCCGTGCCGACTTACGTCCGGCACGGCGAACGGCCCGTTGTCGCGCTGTTGCGTTCGCCCCGGCAACCGGACCCGATGCCCGCGGTCGAGCGGCGACCGGTTCCGTTCGATCAGCTGCGGTGGCACGTGCTCGAGTCCGAGCAGGTGGCCGAACCGAGCGAGCCGGTGACCGACGGGGTGGTGGGTGCGGAGGTTCGGGTGCCCTGCCCGCTGCTCGAGGACGGTCTGATGTTGGTGGATACCCCTGGGGTCGGGGGGATCGGCTCGGCGCACGCGACCGCCTCGCTGGCCGCGGCCTCGCTGGCCGATGCGTTGGTTTTCGTCACCGCCGCGGCGCAGGAGCTGACCCAAGCCGAACTGGACTTTCTGCAGCAGGCTCGCAGCCTGTGCGACACGGTGATCTGTGTGCTGACCAAGGTCGACCTGTATCCGTCCTGGCGGCAGATCGCCGCGCGCACCACGGAGCATCTGCGTCGGGCCGAGATCGACGCGCCGGTGCTCGCGGTCTCGTCGACGCTGCGGGCGATAGCGGTTGCGTCCGGCGACTCGGAACTGGACGTCGAGTCCGGGGTTCCGGAGCTGATTCGGGTGCTGCAGGACACGGTCGGGGGGGACGCCACCGAACGGCTTGCGATCACCGCCGCGGCGGATGTGGTGACCGTGTGTGACCGGATCACCGACCAATTCCGGGCCGAGCGCGCCGCGTTGGTCGAGCCGGAACAGGCACAACAGATCCTCGCCGAGTTGACCGCGGTGCGGGAGCGGATTCAGGTGCTGCGCTCGGCCGTCGCGAAGTGGAATCAGACACTCAACGACGGCACCGCCGACCTCGTCTCCGACATCGATCACGACCTGCGCCGCCGGATCCGGGCTGTCGTGGTCGAGGCCGAGGAGGCCATCCAGGAGTCCGACCCGGCCGATACCTGGCCGGCGTTGCGTGCCTGGCTCCGGGATCGGATCGCGCACGAAGTGCTCGCCGACTACGCCTTGTTGCAGCGTCGGGCCGCCGAGCTGTCCGAGCTGGTCGGCGCGCATTTCCGCGAGGCCTCGGGCGAGATCCTGGACGAGATCTCGATCCACGACCCGGCGCCGCTGGTGGACGGCCAGGACATGGCGGGCCGGTTCGAGCCGGCGAAGATGAAGGTGAGCAAGCAGGCCGTCGTCGCGATGCGCAGCGCCTACGGCGGTGCCGTGATGTTCGTCATGCTCGGCATGATGGCGGGCGTCAGTATCGGCCCGATCGGGCTCGGCATCGCGCTGGTGATGGGCCACCGGGGGCTGCGGGAGGAGAAGCAGCGGCAGCTCGAACTGCGACAACGCGAAGCCGGCGCGGCGGTGCGCCGATACTGCGACCAAGTCGGGTTCGTGATGGGCAAGGACTCGCGCGACACGCTGCGGCTGATCCAGCGTCAGTTGCGGGATCACTACACGGAGCTGGCCGAGCAGCTGGACCGATCGAACACCGAGGCGCTGCAGCGTGCCGGTGAGGTGGCCGGCCGCACCGAGGCCGCCCGGAAGCAGCGGTTGACCGATCTCGACGCCGAACTCGGTCGGATCCGGCAGCTGCGGGTCCGGGCCTGCGACATCGATGGCCGGTCCGACGCCGGCCTGCTCATGGCGAGATCGTGATGCTCGACGAGACCCGGACGCTGGTTTCCCGCGCGATCGACGTCTATGTCGGTACCGCGGATGCCGAATGGCTGGCCGGGCTGGAATATCGGCTGACCGAGCCGCTGCGGGTCGCTGTCGTCGGTCGGGTCAAAGCCGGCAAGTCGACCTTGCTCAACGCCCTGGTCGGCGATCGGCTCGCACCGACCGACGCCGGAGAGTGCACCCGGATCGCCACCTGGTACGCCGACGGTCACACCTACCGGGTGACGGCGCGGCTGACCGACGGCGAAAGCCGTCAGCTCCGGTTCACCCGGGACACAGCGGCGATCACGGTGGATCTGGCCGGCCTCGACCCCGACCAGGTATCCCGGCTCGACGTCACCTGGCCGTCGGCCGGGCTGCGCGCCGCCACCCTGATCGATACGCCGGGGATCGGTTCGTTGTCCGCACCGACCGCGCGGCGAGCCTGGGATCTGTTGATTCCGGCGGACGACGAACAACGCTCGGCGGACGCCGTCGTGTATCTGCTCCGGCATCTGCACGGTGACGACGTCGAGTTTCTGCGGGCGTTCCACGATCCGGTATGTGGCCGGCCCAATCCGGTGAATGCGATCGGGGTGTTGTCCCGGGCCGACGAGATCGGTGGGGGCCGGCTGGACTCGATGACGTCGGCGGGCACCATCGCGGCCCGGATGTCCGCCGACCCGGTGGTCCGCCGGGTGGTGCAGACCGTCGTTCCGGTGGCGGGGTTGCTGGCCGAGACCGCTGCCACCCTGACCGAGCGCGAGGTCGCCCAGCTACGCCGCGTGGCCGAGCTCGACCCTTCGTCGGCGGACCGGTTGCTGCTCAGTGCCGACCGGTTCGCCGGCAGGGCGGCGCCGTCGCTCTGCCCCGAACTCGGGCTCGACGTCGATCAGCGGACGGCTCTGCTGTCTCGATTCGGCCTGTTCGGAGTTCGGCTGGCGACCACCCTGCTGCGACAGCAGCCGGCCTGCCCGGCATCCGTGCTCGCCGACGAGTTGGCCGCGCACAGCGGCATCGACGAACTTCGCACGGTGTTGGGTTCGCTGTTCCTGCGGCGCGCCGACGTACTCAAGAGCCATTCGACGTTGGCTGCGTTGACGGCGCTGACCCGGGCTCGGCCGCGGCCCGGCAGCGATGCGCTCGGGGCTGAGGTGGAGCGGATCTCGTCGGCCGCACATCCGCTGCGGGAGCTGCGCGTGCTGTCGGCGGTGCGCTCCGGCTGGATCAGCGGCCGACCCGAGGTGATCGCCGAGTTGGACCGGCTGATCGGCGGTGGGGGGATCGAACTGGCAGCTCGGCTCGGCAGGTCGTCGGGGGCTGGCCGAGCCGAGCTGCGGGGTGCCGCGGCCGAGGCTTTGGAGCGCTGGCAGCGTCGGGTGGAAAACCCGATGACCGACCGTCAGTTGGTCGCCGCGGGCAGGGTGGTGATCCGGTCGTGCGAGGGCATGCTTGCCGAACTCGCCTAGATGGCGCCCGGATCGTCCGCTGCCGTTTCCGGATCGTCGGCGATCGTGTGGTCGGCGATCTCGTGGTCGGTGATTGTGTGCTCGCCCGATGCCGCGTGGCTCAGCCACGAGCCGGCGCCGAAATCGTGTCCGGTGTCGAACGGGTCCGGATGGAACTCCCCGGAGTCGACCGACCCGAAGGTGGCCGCGTGCAGGTCGGTGGGGGGGTGATCGAGGACGTGCGGATCGAGGGCTTGGACCAAGCCCGCGAGCTGCGCGGTGCCGAACCCGTCCGCGGGTCCGGTGCCGCCGGCTCCGAAGTCGAGGTCGTCGGTCGCGCCGGCCGGCACCGTTGCGAGCAGATCGAAGCCGACAGTCGGATCGGGTTCGGTGCCTGCGGTGACTGCGGTGACGTGTGGTGCCAGATGCGCGGCCACCTCGATCGGCGCGGTGTCGCAGTAGCTGACGAGCGTCTGATTGAGCAGTTCGGCCGGCAGGTCGCCGTACCCGGCTGCGTGCAGAGCGGCGCCGATGTCCGGCTCTCGACCGACGACGAGTCGGTCGAAGATCTCCAGCAGGGTTCGGTCCGTGTCCACCCCATCAGGGTAGGGAGCAGACGTACCCGGCGAATAGGGGACATCCCGGTATTTCGGCCCGATATGGCCGGGTTCCGGTCGGTGCGGTGGTGGCGATGACGCTCGGTGGGGTGCTGTCCGAGGGTGCGGCGCGGGACGGATACGTTCTCGGTGTCGACCTCGGCACGACCTTCACCGCGGCGGCGACCTGGCGTGACGGGCACTCGGAGGTGGTCGCGCTGGGTGACAAGTCGGTGGTGATTCCGTCGGTTGTGCTGCTGCGTGACAACGGCGTGCTGCTGACCGGCGCCGCCGCCGAGCGTCGCGGGATGATCGAGCCGCTCCGGCTGGCCCGGGAGTTCAAACGGCGGTTCGGTGACCGTACTCCCTTGCTCTTGGCCGGCACGCCGCTGCTGCCGGAGGAGCTGACCGCCGCGTTGTTACGCGCCGTGGTCGACCTGGTGACGACGCGAGAAGGTGGGTCACCGGACCGGATCTGCTTGACGTACCCGGCGAACTGGGGTGCGTTCAAGCAGGACGTGTTGCGTTCGGCGACGCGGCAGTCCGGGATCGAGGTGCCGGTCTCGATGATCACCGAGCCGGCCGCCGCCGCGGCTGCGTACGCCGCTGAACAGCGGGTCGCGCCGGGCAGCGTGGTCGCGGTCTACGACCTCGGCGGCGGCACCTTCGACGCGACCGTCTTACGCAAGGGACACGACGGCTTCGAGCTGCTCGGCGTACCGGAAGGGATAGAGCAGCTCGGCGGCATCGATCTCGACGCCGCCGTGTTCGATCACGTGACCGCGGTGTTGGGTGCGCGCTGGACCGAGCTGGACGAGGACGACGCGGCCACGATTGCGGCGGTTGCCCGACTACGGGCAGAGTGCGTCGACGCGAAGGAGATGCTGTCGTCGGATACCGATGTGTCCATCCCGGTCTTGCTCCCCGGGTTCGGCATCGAGGTGCGATTGACCCGGGCCGAGCTGGAAGAGATGGCCCGGCCGATGCTTCGGAGTACCGTCGACGTCTTACGCCGCACGCTGGCGTCGGCGCAGGTGGAACCGGCGGAGCTGGATTCGGTGCTGTTGGTCGGCGGGGCATCTCGGATGCCGCTGGTGGCGCAAATGGTCGGCGCCGAACTAGGCCGCCCGGTTGCGGTCGACGCGCACCCCAAGCACGCGGTCGCGTTGGGTGCAGCGCGGTTCGCCGGCCGGAGCGACGTTTCGTCGGCTAGCGGGACGGTATTGCCCGGCGAGCCGGGCGGGACGGTATTGCCCGGCGAGCCGGGCGGGACGGTATTGCCCGGCGAGCCGGGCGGGACGGTATTGCCCGGCGAGCCGGGCGGGACGGTATTGCCCGGCGAGCCGGAATCCGTAGCTGCGGTATCGGCGTCGCCTCCGCCGGGACCGGCGGCGCCGCGTCCGGTCGCGCGATCGCGTCGTCGGGGTGTCGCCGCGGCGGCAGCCGGGTTGCTCGTCGTTCTGGTCGCCGTCGCGCTGGCGGGCTGGTGGAGCGGGGTTCGTAACAGCCGGTCCGCCGGCGCCTCGGCCGCAGATCTGGGTCCCACGCAGCAGGAGTTGCGTGCCCTCGTCGACCAGGGTGTGGCGGTCGCCGGTCGCGATCTGCGGGGCAACTGGGTACCGCAGATCTCGGCCGAGCCCGGCGCGGTGGACGATTCGGTGGTGCTGGCCGAACACCGTCGGTTGGTCGGCCAGGTGCCCGGTGCCGTGCTCATTCGCTCGCGTGACTATCCGCAGGTTTTCGAGTCGGGTGCGGCCGAATACGTGACGCTCGCCGACGCCGCGTTCGGCACCGCCGACGAGGTGTTCGTCTGGTGTGGGTCCCGGCCGGTCGATTGTGTCGCGCGTCGGTTGGTCGATACCGGTACCCCGGCGGACAACACCGACTACCCGATTCGGCCGGTCGCGACCGGCCACGGGTCCACGGGTGCGGTGGTGACCGACAGCGGCGCCCGGGTGACCACCGCGGAACCGGTACCGAGTAGCCCGCCGGCCGAGTCTCCGGCGGCGCGCGAGGCCCGGCCGCCTGCCGGTGGTTCCGGGTCCGGCGCCGGCGACGGGCCGCCGGCAACGGCGAGCCCGGACGAGGGGGCCGGCGGATCCGTTCCGTCGGAGCCGTCCACCCCGAGCAGCGACACCTCGGCTTTCCCGCAACCGCCGAGCGACGGGTCGACGACAACCCAACCGGAGCCGGCGCCGGTGCAGTCGGCCACGGTGGTGCCGGCTGTGGTCGACGAACCGACCGAAGCGATTCGGCCGGTCGAGCCGCTCCTGCCCACCGCGGGGGTGGCTCGGCCGCTCCCGGCCGGTGCCGATCTTGCCGCCCCGACGAAGGACCACAGCGACCCCGACGATCCGTCGTCGGGGGCTGCTGTGCCGTAGACGATCGCCCGGATCGGTGCGGCATCGGGGGCGTCCGATCGGGAATCTTCGGAGATCGCAGGATGGTTGACTTTCGGTCTCCGTCACACGACGATCTGTCTCGGACACGCTTTTCGAAGCGTGCGAGGAGAATCTCGGATGACCGACCTGATCCGATGCTGGTATCGGCGGTGCGTCCCGGGGTGCCCGGCGCAGCGTCCTGCGGGGTGCGCTGCTTGCCGGGACGGCCGCCGCAGCGGCCGTCGCTACGAGTTCGCGGCCGAGTGCCGCGCGGGCGAGTCCGGCGCTGCGGCGGTATCCGGGTTTCGTCGCCGGACGGACGGTGCGATCGTCGGCGGCGGAGGGTCCGGGCTATTTCGCCACGATCCCGACCACCAGGTTGATCATGGTGGCCATGATGGCGGTTCCGAACACGTAGGACAGCAGGCAATGTCGGAGCACCACCGAGCGGATCACCGGGTCGCTCACCGCGGTGTCGGAGATCTGGTACGTCATGCCGAGGTTGTAACTGAAGTAGAGGAAGTCTCGGTAGGTCGGCCGGGCATCGGAGTTGAAGTCGATACCGCCGATCGTGTCCCGGTAGTAGCAGTTGGCGTATCGGGCCGCGTACATCAGGTGTAAGCTGGCCCAGGACATCGCGGTTGCGCCGAGCGCGAGCGCGGCGGTGGCCGCGTCGCCGGAATTGCCCAACACGAGCAGCAACACTACGGCGAGCAAGCCCCCGGAGGCGCTGATGGTGACCGCCATCTCCTCCAGCCGGGGTCGGAAGTCCTCTCGGTCCGAATGTCGGTAGGTGGCGTCGGCGTCCAGCGGCCACAGCGTGAGCCATCCGCTGATCACGAACAACCCGCCGCCGGCGGCGATTCCGGTGAGCACTCCGATCGGCCAGGTCTTCCACGTGCCCACCGCTACACCGACCGCGAGTCCGGCGACCACCGCGCCACTGAGCCGGGTCATCGCGGAGGTCGGTTGTCGCGCGCTCATCTCTGTCCGGCTGGTTCGTGGATCAGCCGATGCAGCCCGGTGTAGCCGTTCATGGTGGTGCCGCGCAGAAAGCCGACGAGGGTCAGGCCGGCGTCCGCGGCGAGGTCGACGGCGAGTGAGCTGGGTGCCGACACCGCGCCCAGCACCGGGATTCCGGCCATCACGGCTTTCTGCACCAGCTCGAACGACGTTCGCCCGCTGACGATCAGGACGGCGTCGTGCAGCGGTACCCGATCGGCGCGCACCGCCCAACCGATCACCTTGTCCACCGCGTTGTGCCGGCCGACGTCTTCCCGTACCACCAACGGGTTTCCGTCGGTATCGAACAGCCCCGCCGCGTGCAGGCCTCCGGTCGAGTCGAACACTTTCTGCTGCTCGCGCAACTGCGCCGGCAGCGTCGACAGCAAGGTGGTACTCACGGTTCCGGCGTCCCGCGGGATCGGAAACCGGATCCAGGTGCGAACCTGGTCGAGGCTCGCTTTGCCGCATACGCCACACGCGCTGCTGGTCAGGAAGTTGCGGGCGGCAAGCGCAGCTTCGGGCGCTATCCGGCTGCCGGCCCGCAGGCGGATGTCGAGCGTGTTGTAGGTGTTACGGCCGTCGTCGGCGCCGGCACAGTAGCGAGCCGTGGCGATGTCGTCGGCAGTATCGAGAATGCCTTCGGCGAACAGGAAGCCGTAGGCGAGGTCGATATCGTCGCCCGGTGTGCGCATCGTCACGGTCAACGGTGCTCCGTCGACCCGCAGCTCCAGCGGTTCTTCGACGGCGAGAGTGTCCGGCCGCCGGATATCGCCGGTCGGGGTGAATCGGTGCATGGTGCGGCGAGTGGTGACCCTGCCCATCGAGGCCCTCCTCGTCTTCCCGGTCGATTCTGCGACAGCGTCGGCGAGTTCGCCACCGGCCGGTGCGGCGCGCCGAAGATCAACCCGTGGTCGGCGCGTCGGCCACTCAGCGCCGGACGGCCTTCGGCTGGGTGTCCCAGAATGTCGGAGCGATGACATGGTCGAGCGCCTGCACGGCTTCGTAGAAGGCATACCCACCGACCGCGCGTGCCTTTGCCAGATACATCGCCGAGTCGGCGTCTCGGATGAGTTGATCCAGGGTCGCGTCGGTCAGCTCGTGCTCGGTGTGTGCGATCCCGATGCTCGCGGAAATCCGTGCCGGACCGGAATGGAGCTGGAACGGTGCGGTGAGCGCGTGCACGATGCGATCGGCGACCATGCCGGCGCCCCGCCGCCCGGTCGGCACGGCCACCACGAACTCGTCGCCGCCGTACCGGGCGGCCAGCGCATCCGGCCCGACCACCTCGCGGATTCGCTGCGCCGAGTTGGCGATCAGCTCGTCGCCGGCGGCGTGACCCAAGGTGTCGTTCACCAGCTTGAATCCGTTCAGGTCGACGAACAGCAGGGCGACCGAGTTGCCGGCCCAGTCCCGGCGCGCCTCGGTGCTGAACCGTTCGATCAGTGCCTGACGATTCATCAGGCCGGTCAGTTTGTCATGATCGGCCTGGAACTGCGCGTTACGTTCGCTCATGCTGCTGCGCTTGATCGCGCGTTCGCTGCGGATGAGGACCCCGACCAGCAGCGCGCCGAGCAAGACCGACATCACCACCCGGTCGACGAACTCCAGCCCGGCACCGATAACCGGTACCAAAGTGGCGACCAGCAGCACCACGGCAACCGCGGTCGCGCGTTGCCGGGAACGTTCCCGGTGCGTCGGGCGCAGCGTGTTCAGATGCACCATCGACGGCATCAGTGCGGCGGCGCCGATGCAGGCGCCGCCGACCAGGTGCGGTACCAGCAGCGCCGCCGACGACAGGTCGGTCCGGCCGGCCGCGTCCAGGGCGTAGCCCATATCCCCGATCAGCACGCATGCCACGGCCAGCTGGACCAGGCGCAGCGCGGCATCGTTGCGGGTCGAGACGAAGATCGAATGCATCAGCAGCGCGAGCAGGCCGGCGTCGATGATCGGAAACGCCACGGCGATGGCGTTCTCCACCGCCCCGCCTTGGCCGGCTCGTAGCGCCGGCGAGATCAGCGTGGTCCACGACGCGAGCAAACCGCCCAGCGCGATCAGCACGGTATCCAGCAGCAGGTCGAAGTCGATTCGGCTCGCGGGCTGGCGGAGCCAGCAGGCGGCCAGTGCGGTCACCGCGATCACCGCACCGACCAGCGAAATCAGGTCGCTGAGCAGCAGGATCGACGGATCCGCACGGCTCACCGGGTTCATCCGGATGGCCGCGCCGGTCGAGTAGGCGGCGCCGCAGATCAGCACACACCACCAGAAGGCCGGTTTCTCCGGCTGGTACCGGTAGATCCCGGTCAGTACCGCCGCCGTCATCCCGAGCCCGACGATCGCCAGAACGATCTCCGACACCCAAGCGGATCTGGCGGCCAGGTGAACCGCGATTGCGGTCAGCGCCAGCGTCCCCAGAATCATCGCCGACTGTTGTCCGCCGACATGGCGGCGCCGACTCCCCGAAGCCGTCGTCACTTCGATCCCCTTGGTCAACTATTCCGTACTCGCCGACCCATTGTGGGCTGGATTTCCGTGCTCTGCCAGATGTGCAGCGTAGAACGTTTGATGATCGACGGTTTCCACCAGCGTGTTGCCCCAGGCGGTGATGATTTTCTCGGAGGCGCGGCCGAGCTGGAACTGGCCGTCGTTGAATCCGCAGATATCCCAGCCGCACACTCCGCGGGCTGCGATCGTGCGCCGATACGCTTCGGCCACCATGTCGCGGAATGCGCCGCTGTGCATCGCATGCGGATGGACCAGGACGAAGCCGAGATAGAAGATGGCGTTCCGGGCGGCCTGCTCGGGGTAGCGAGACCGGAAGAACTCCGGGCTGATCCAGGGCACCGATTCGAGCTGATTGGTGAATGTGGTCAGGCCGACCGGTTCGCCGTCGTCGGCCCAGGCCACGATCTTGTCGATCCGGGGGTCTGCCATCTCGGCGCGGAACTCGTGCTCGTAAAGCACGTGTCGAGCTGCTGCCCGGACCCGCAGGGGGCCGAAGGCGGCCTCGTAGAGCTGTTGAAATGTTGCGACCGATGGGTCAGGCAACGTCGGTTCGACGGTTACGCGAAGTTGTGGCCGATCTGGTGGTCCGGTTCGGACCGCACTGCTCGATGTCCTACTTGCTATGTCGGATGGTTGATCATCAGTCATCTGGCTCCACCGGTAAACCACGGCGTCGATTGGTACGCGGCCAGCACAAGTGCGCAGACAGGCCGATCTTCACACCGAGTGGCCACTGTGCGGTACGCCGGACGGCTGAATCCACCCGGCCGATTGCTGGTCATGTCCTCAAGACTAGCGTGGATCAGGTCGATCACTTCGGATTCGGTCTCTGCTTCGTGTTCGACGAAAAGTCCCGCGCCGGAACCGTCGTCACTGAGCGCCCAACCGATTCCGGCGGCGGCGGTCTGCCCCGGCCGGGTCGCCCGCTGTTCGGCATAGACGCAATAGAGCCGGTCGCCCCAGTTGATCGGTTTGCGTACCCGGTCGGTGGCGACGATTGCCGAGTTCGGCGGGATCACCGAGGACAGCCGGATCAGATTCGCTTCGCCGACGCCGAGGACGCGCAGCGCGGCATCGAAGGCGGCGAGGGAGGTCGGTGCCGTGCCGATAGCGGTGCCGAGCTCGATGTTCAGTCCCGCGGGCTGGACCCGCGCCTTGCGCGGTTGTTGGACATGCCGGAAAAGCGTGGCGGTCACTGGTCTCCCTCATTCGTCGTGCGCCCCGTCGCGGTGCGAATAGATGAAAGTCTGGCCTATCCGAACCTTCATTGCACGCGGACCCTTATAAATGCCTTAATACAGACAACAATAGTGTATTTGCCTCGAATTGGCGGTGAGCGTCGGCCGAGGCGCGAGATGATCTAGCTGGTCGAGCCGGCTCGGGCCCGTCGTCTCGACCCGGTCGGCATCGATCGGAATCGCAGATACTCGGGGCGAGTTGCCGCTCGCCCCGAGTGCCGGACGGTCGGCGGTGGCAGATTTTGCCGGAATGCATTCCGATCGTTATCAGGGCGACATGTGGGCGAATGGGGCTATCGACGCGCGAGAGCGGGTTCAGCTCTGCGGACCTACCTGATCGGCGTTGTCCACGGGTGTGTACGGACAGCTGGCGACTGTCAGGCAAATCTCGGGACGAGACGCCTCGATGCGGTGCGCGGCCGTCGGCGCCGGTGGGCACGCGCCGCCGACCTGGTCGGTCGCGGACTGAACCGGATGTGACGAACGGAACGGCCGGGGGAGCGGACGACGGAAATCGTCAGCTCCCCCGGCCGGGGACAGCAAGGTTTGGGCAACGGAAGAGAGTCAGGTCTACTTCAGTTCGGCACTGCTCTTGTCGAGCACTCGCCGCGCGACGATCAGCTGCTGGATCTGTTGGGTTCCCTCGAAGATGTCGAGAATCTTCGAGTCCCGGGCCCACTTCTCCAGCAGGCTGTGCTGCGAGTAGCCGATCGAGCCGGCCAGCTCGACCGCCTTCAGCGTCACATCGGTTCCGGTGCGACCGGCCTTGGCCTTCGACATCGACGCTTGCAACGAGTTCGGCTGCTTGTTGTCGGCCATCCACGCCGCCCGCAGCGCCAGCAGGTAGGCGGCCTCCCAGTCGGCTTCCATCCGGAGGAACTCGGCTGCGGCGGCATGCTGGTTGTTCGGCGGGATGTCGTAGGAGATGGTGACGCCGGCGTCGGTGAGGATGCCGCGTAGCTCCTCGAGCGCGGCCCGGGCGACGCCGACCGCCATCGCGGCGACCATCGGGCGGGTGTTGTCGAAGGTCTGCATGACCCCCGCAAACCCCTTCTCGACGTTCACCTCGGGGCTGCCGAGAATGTTCTCCTGCGGTATCCGGCAGTCCTGCAGGACCACCACGGCGGTGTCCGACGCCTTGATCCCGAGCTTGTGCTCGAGCCGCGGCACGCTCAGTCCGGGCGCGTCCCGGGGGACGACGAACGACTTGATCGCCGCCCGGCCCTTGCTCTTGTCCACCGAGGCCCAGACGACGATGTGGGTGCAGCGATCCCCGGCGGTGACGAAGATCTTCTCCCCGTTGAGCACCCACTCGTCGCCGTCGAGCACGGCGGTCGTCGTGACCGCTGCCGAGTCGGAGCCGAAGCTCGGCTCGGTGATCGCCATCGCGGCCCAGACCTTGCCGAACCGTTCCAGCTGCTCGTCGGTGGCGACTGCGGCGATCGCGGCGTTGCCGAGACCCTGGTAGGGGATGCACAGCATCAGGCCGACATCGCCCCAGGACGTCTCCAGCGAGTTGAGCAGCGCCGACATGTTGCCACCGTTCTTGTTGCCGGTGATGTCGGTGTCCGGTCGATCGCTGTCGCCGTCGCTCTTACGGCCGCTGGTGGCGCCGCTGACGTCTTGTTCGCCGGAGTCGGCCAGGCCGTCGATCATCGCCGCCATGGTGTCCAGCTCCACCGGGTATTCGTGCTCGGCGAGGTCGTACTTACGGGAGATCGGGCGGAAGATCTCCGCGGCCACCTGGTGTGCCTGGTTGGCGCTGAATCGGAGCTTCTTCGGAAGTTCGAGGTTGATCATGTAGAGGTCTCCTGCGTGGGTGTAGGGGTGCCTGGTCGTAGACCGGCGTCAGATCAGGACGACGCCTTCGGCTACGCCGATCGCCCGCAGGTCGCGGTACCACCGCTCGACCGGGTGCTCCTTGGTGTAGCCGTGTCCGCCCAGCAGCTGCACCCCGTCCAGCCCGATACGCATGCCTTTGTCGGTGGCCAGCTTGCGGGCCAGCGCGGCCTCACGTGCGAAGGACAGCCCCTGTTCGGCGCGGGACGCGCCGCGCAGCATCACCAGACGCAGCCCGTCCAGCTCGATGGCGATGTCGGCCACCGCGAACGCGACCGCCTGCCGGTTGCTGATCGGCTCGCCGAACGCCTGGCGTTCCTTCACGTACGGGATCACGTAATCGAGCACTGCTCGACCGGTACCGGCAGCCATCGCCGCCCAGCCGAGCCGGGCCAGCCGCACCGCGTCGGCATAGTCGCCGGCCCGGCCGTCCGGGTCGGCGCCGTCGCCGAGCACGGCCGTCGCGGTGACCGCGACGTCGTCGAGGATCAGTCGGCCGAGTCCGGCCGCCCGTAGCCCCATGCTCGGGTCGGCTTCCACCGAGAGTCCGGGGCTGTCCGATTCGACCAGGAACAACGCCGGCCGGCCGTCCCGTTCGGCCGCCACGATGAACAACTCCGCCGCGCCGGCGGCGGGGACCATGCTCTTCACCCCGTTCAGCCGGTACCCACTGGGTGACCGGGTCGCCTTGGTGCGCAGCGCGAACGGGTCGAACAGCGGCTGCGGTTCACCGATCACCACCGACGCCTGCGGAACATGCTCGCCGGCGAAGGCGGGTAGATAGGTCTGCTGCTGCGCCGCGCTGCCCCATTGGGTCAGCGCCACGGCGACGCCGTTCGGTGCGAGGATCGGCAGCGCCAGGCCCATGTCACCGTGCGAGAGCGCTTCGGCCACCAGCGCGTTCGTCACGGCGCCGCGCTCGGTTGCGGCCCCGGCGAACTCCTCCGGAACGTTGATCAGGGTGATTCCCAGCTCGGCGGCGCGGCCGACCAGATCGGCCGGCGCGGCGGCCGCCCGGTCGGCATCGTGCGCGGCCGGGCGGAGGATCTCGGCGGCGAACTCGGTGACCGTATCCACGATCATCTGTTGCTCGGCGTCCGGAGTGAGGTCGAAGTAGTCCTTGCGGGCGGTCGAGCTGTCCGTCAGTCGCTTCGGCGTACCGCCGCCGGATACTTTCTCGAATGCGCGGGTTGCTGCTCCGAGGGTGCGGAAGCCGGATCGGGTGCCTTCGTAGGTCATCCGGGCCAATGGCTTGCGCAGCCGGTAGCGCTCGGCGAAATCCGAACCGCTGATGGTGGTCATCACCCGCATGGCCGTCCCCATCCAGTCCCGTTTGGGTTGGCTGAGGCCGACCGCGGATTCGTCCGCGGGGCGCTTCGTTGCGCTGTCCGTGCTCATGGTCACCGTCTTCTGGCTGTCGGCGGATGGTCGGGTTTTATCTTACTTGAGAGTAAGGTAGCTCGTCGAGCATCCGAATCGAACGACGTACCAGCGATGTCCGGCCGGGTGAAAACCCGACCGAACGCGGGTGCCGACACAGATCTGCACGGTGGTAGCCGCGGCGCTTGATGTCGGAATCTTCTTGATGGAGAGCGTGTTCCGGCGCGCTCAGATCCCGAACGCGCTCAGATCCCGAACGCGGTCGGATAGCGGACGCGGCCGGCCGGCGGGACATCCGCCGGGTCGAGGGACAGCACGCGCAGCGCTTCGGCCGGCGTCGGGATCGAGAGCTCGATGCCGAATCGATCGGCACGCTCGAACCCGAAGCGCGGGTAGTACTCCGGATGGCCGAGAACGACGACGAACCGTTCCTCGCGTGCGCCCGCGGCGGCCAGCGCAGCGCGGATCACGGTCGTGCCGACACCCCGGCGTTGGTAGCCGGGGGTCACCGCGCACGGAGCCAGGGCCAGCGCCGGAACGTCACCGATGTGACAGCGGGTCAGCAGCGCGTGACCGATCGGGGTCTCGTCCGGGGTCAGCGCCAGCATCGACAGTCCGTCGATCCAGCCCGCCGGGTCGGCCCGTAGTGCGGTTACCAGGTCGGCCTCGGCAGCGGTGGGAAATGCCGACAACTCGACGGCACGTACGGCCGCCACGTCGGCGGCGGTTTCGGGGCGTACCCGGATGTGGGTCATGACGTCGATTCGCGGTATCGGTCCGGTTCGTGTCGGTCCAGTTCGTGCAGGGCCGGTTCGTGCAGCAGCCCGTTGCTCGCGATCGCGCTGCCGCCGTGCGGGCCGGGTGAGCCGTCCAGCGCGCCGAATCGCCCGCCGGCCTCGCGGACCAGCACGTCGAGCGGCGCGAGGTCCCACACCGACACCTCGGGTTCGGCGACCAGATCTACCGCCCCCTCGGCCAGAAGACAGTAGGAATAGAAGTCCCCGTACGCACGGGTGCGCCACATTCGATCGCCGAGTGCGATCAGCGCGGTGCGCCGCGCACCCCAGCCGGACAGACTGGAGTAGGACAAGCTGGCTGCGCCGAGTTCGGCGACGGCGGAGACGGTGACCTGGCGGGGTGGTGTGCTGTCGCCGCCGGCCCAGGCGCCCGCACCAGCGGCGGCCCACCAGCGGCGATGGAGTGCAGGCGCACTGATCACCCCGACCGCCGGTATCCCGTCGCTCAGCAGGGCGATCAACGAGGCCCAGATCGGCACGCCGCGGACGAAGTTCTTCGTGCCGTCGATCGGATCGATCACCCATTCCCGCCCGGTCCGGGTGAGCTCGCCGCCGAACTCCTCGCCGAGCACCGCGTCGTCGGGTCGCTGTTCGGCGAGTTCCGCGCGCAGCGCGCGCTCCACCGCGAGGTCGGCATCGCTGACCGGGGTGAGATCGGGCTTGTCGTCCACCCGCAGATCGAGTGCGCCGAACCGGTCCCGAGAGATCACATCGGCCAGGTCGGCGAGCCGGAGCGCGAGCGCCAGATCGGCGGCGAAATCGGACACGGGGGCCAGATTACCGGGGAGAATCGGCGGGATGCGGTTCGACGTGATCTCCGACATCCAGGGCGACCTCACCGACCTCGATGCGGCGCTGCGCGCGCTCGCCGAACTCGGTCCGGCCGATGCGCTCCTGGTCGCCGGAGATCTCACCGAGCACGGGCGGGCAGACGAGTACGCGCAGCTCATGCCGCATCTGCACGCCGCGGCGCGACCGCAGCAGCTGTACTCGATCGGTAACCACGACTTCTACAACGGCGAGTCCAGCGCCGTGTCGATCGCCCGATTCGTCGAATTCACCGGGATGCCCGGGATCTACTCGGCACACCGGGTCGGTGAGGTGTCGGTGCTCCGGATCGGCAGTACGGACGGCAGCGAATCGAGTGGACATTGCGTCGTTCTCGGTGCGGCGCAGCTGGCCTGGCTGGCCGCCGAGCTCACCACGGAACCGACGATCGTGCTCACCCACCATGCAATACCGCACACGGTGTCGGGCACCTACGACGATCCGGCGGATCAGGCGCCGCGGCTCTACCAGGCCGACTATGCCGAAGGTGCTCGGTTGACGACGCTGCTGGCCGCCCACCCGAACGTGGTGGTGCTGTCCGGGCATACCCATTGGGATCTGCGTCGACCGGATTGGATCTACCGCGGCAGGTTCACCGCGATCAACACCGGCGCGATCCAGCGCGGCTTCGGTCCGGACGGGCACGGCGGCGAGGTGCCCTCCGACCGTCCGCATAATCAGGGGCTTCGGCTGGAGCTCGACGGTCGGCGAGTTCGCGTGCAGGCGTTCGATTTCCACGCCGGGGAGCAACTGCATGAGGTGGAATTCGAGCTCGGCCGGGCAACGTAGGCCGACGAGGTGGGTCTCGACGCCGCCGGCCGGGTACGCTCGGCCCTCGTGCATCCGGATGTCGCTGCCGACCTCGCTGAACTCGACACCACGCTGAAGACCGTCGAGTCGGTGCTGGACGTCGACGAGTTGCGCCGGCGGATCGACGAGTTGGAGCACCAGGCTGCCGACCCGGAGCTGTGGAACGACCAGGAGCATGCTCAGCAGGTCACCAGCGAGCTCTCGCATGCGCAGGGCGAGTTGCGCCGGGTCGAAGACCTGCGCCGCCGCCTCGACGACCTGCCGGTGCTCTATGAGCTGGCCGAGGAAGAAGAGGGCGAAGCTCGGACTGCGGCGTTGGCCGAGGCGGATGCGGATCGAGCCGCGCTGCACACCGACGTCGAGGCGATGGAGGTCCGCACGCTGCTCTCGGGCCGGTACGACCAGCGAGACGCACTGGTGAACATTCGCTCCGGCGCGGGTGGCGTCGACGCCGCGGACTGGGCCGAAATGCTGATGCGGATGTACGTCCGCTGGGCGGAGAAGCACGGTTACCGGGTGGAGGTCTACGACACCTCCTACGCGGAAGAGGCGGGGATCAAGAGCGCTACCTTCGCCGTGCAGACCCCCTACGCCTACGGCACCCTGTCGGTCGAGCAGGGCACCCATCGGCTGGTCCGGATCAGTCCGTTCGACAACCAGGGCCGACGCCAGACCTCGTTCGCGGAGGTCGAGGTGCTTCCGGTGGTCGAGACTACCGACCACATCGACGTGCCGGAGACCGATATCCGGGTGGATGTGTACCGCTCGTCCGGCCCGGGCGGGCAGAGTGTGAATACCACCGACTCTGCGGTCCGGATCACTCATCTGCCGACCGGCATCGTGGTGACCTGCCAAAATGAGAAATCGCAGCTGCAGAACAAAGTCGCCGCGATGAAGGTGCTCCAGGCGAAGCTGCTCGAGCGCAAGCGGCAGGAGGAGCGGGCCGCGATGGACGAACTGGGCGCCGGCGGAAATGCATCCTGGGGCAACCAGATGCGTTCCTACGTGTTGCATCCGTATCAGATGGTCAAGGACCTGCGCACCGAGTACGAGGTGAACAATCCGACCGCGGTGCTGGACGGTGAGATCGACGGCTTCATCGAATCCGGTATCCGCTGGCGGATGGCTGCGGACCCGAGCTGAGTACGGTGATGCCGGTGCCCGCCATCGATGTGGCCGCTATCGCACCGCTGACCGATGTCAGCGACTGGTTGCGGTCGAGCGGCCTGAAGATCGTCCTGCTGCTGCTCGGTGCGGTGCTGATCACCCGGTTCGCCGGGTGGTTGCGCGACCGCATCACCGATCGGATCGACAGCACGTTCCGGCACACCGATGCGCTGATCCGAACCGAAGATGCCAAGTATCGGCATGCATTGGCCCAGGTGCTCACCTGGGTGCTGCTCTCGGTGGTGTACATCGCGATCGGCGTCGAGGTCATCCGATGTCTGGGGTTCAACCTTGCCGGCTTGATCGCCCCGGCCGCGGTGTTCGGGGCGGCGCTCGGCTTCGGTGGTCAGCGGGTGGTGCAAGATCTGGTAGCCGGCTTCTTCCTGATCACCGAGCGGCAGTACGGCTTCGGTGACGTGGTTCGGATCGACGCCACCGGCGTGAGCGCCCCCGCGGACGGAATTGTCGAGGACCTCACATTGCGGATCACGAAGCTGCGCTCGTCCGACGGCGAGGTCATCTCGGTGCCGAACGGGCAGATCGCCATGGTGACCAACCTGTCCAAGGATTGGGCGCGTGCGGTCGTCGATGTTCCGGTGGCTGCCGCAGTCGACACCAATCGGGTGAACGAGGTGTTGCAGGAGGTGTGCGCGAAGGCGTATCAGGATCGGCGGATTCGCCCCTTGCTGCTGGACGAGCCGTCGGTGATGGGGGTGGAGAGCCTAGAGGTGGATCAGGTCAACATTCGGGTGGTGGCCCGGACGTTGCCCGGTAAGCAATTCGAGGTGCGGCGGGAACTGCGGGCTCGGATCGTCGCCGCGCTGCGCCGGGATGGACTGATCGCCGAGGCATCGAGTGCCGCAAGTTCACCGGCGGCGGACGAGCAGTGAAGCTGGTGGAGGCGCAATGAGGTTTTCGCTCGGACCGAAGGTCCGACCGCGACGGTCCACCGTGATTCTGCTGCTGCTGTGGATCCTCACGTTCGTGCTCTATCTGTTGGTGCGCCCGACCCCGCAGCCCGCAACCACCCAGCTGCCGGACGGTGCCGTGGTGATCCCGGGGTTGGTCGCACCGCAGGTGCCGGCATCGGAGACGTCGTCCGAGGAGACCGCGACGCCCCCGGAGTCGAGCTCGACCACGCCCGCATCGAGTTCGACGACGCCGGCGTCGGGAACCTCGACCCCGACAACCGCGACCCCGACAACCGCGACGAGTTCGGCCGCGACGCCGGCCACCACTGCGGAAGCGACAACCCCGGCCGAGGCGACGTCGGGCGCACCCCCGACCGAGTCGACCGTGGGCGAACAGGTGCCCGCCGGCCCAGGCGGTCGATGACGCGACGCTGTTACTTATGGGGCGGGTGGGGCGATGATGGCTAGACTGACGTCGTGATCAAGCTGCAGAACGTGACGAAGTCGTACAAGACATCTTCGCGTCCGGCGCTGGACAAGGTGAGCGTCGAGATCGAGAAGGGTGAGTTCGTCTTCATCATCGGACCGTCCGGATCGGGCAAGTCGACCTTCATGCGGTTGCTGCTCAAGGAGGAGACACCGACCTCGGGTGATGTGCATGTCGCCGACTTCCACGTGAACAAGCTGTCTGCACGCAAGGTGCCCAAGCTGCGCCAACGGATCGGCTGCGTATTCCAGGACTTCCGCCTGCTGCAGCAGAAGACGGTCGGCGAGAACGTGGCATTCGCCTTGGAGGTGATCGGCAAGCCGCCGACGATGATCACGCGCACCGTGCCCGAGGTGCTCGAACTCGTGGGATTGGCCGGCAAGCAGGACCGGCTGCCCAGCGAGTTGTCCGGCGGTGAGCAGCAACGGGTGGCGATGGCGCGGGCGTTCGCGAACCGGCCGCTGCTGTTGCTGGCCGACGAGCCCACCGGCAACCTCGACCCGGACACCAGCCAGGACATCATGCTGCTGCTGGAACGGATCAACCGCACCGGGACCACGGTGTTGATGGCCACGCACGACAATCACATCGTCGATGCGATGCGGCGGCGTGTGGTCGAGTTGGACCTCGGCAGACTGGTCCGGGACGAGGCACGGGGCGTGTACGGGGTGGGGCGCTGATGCGCGCCGGGTTTGTCGTCGGTGAAGTGCTCACCGGCCTGCGTCGCAACCTGACGATCACCATCGCGATGGTCCTCACGACGGGGATCTCGCTGGCGCTGCTCGGTGGCGGCTTGTTGGTGGTGCAGATGGCCGACCGTACCCAACAGATGTTCCTCGACCGGGTCGAAGTGCAGATCTACCTGACCAGCGACATCTCCGACGTCGACCCGAACTGTGCGCAGGACGTGTGCAAGGGCTTGCGGGCCGATCTCGAGCACACTCCCGGAGTGCAGACGGTGCAGTATCTGAGCCGGTCCGACGCGTTGCAGGACGCACGGGATCGGACCTTCAAGAACATGCCCGAGTACGCCGACCTGATCAGTGAGAATGCATTGCCGGCATCGTTCAAGGTGAAGATGAGCGACGCCGAGCAGTACAGCGCGATCTATGACGCGTTCGACAGCCGGCCCGGCGTTGCCGGCATCCTGAACCAGAAGGAACTGGTCGATCGATTGGTCAGCGTCTTCACCGGGCTACGCAATGCCGCGTTCGCGCTCGCCGTGGTGCAGGCGTTCGCCGCGCTGTTGCTGATCGCCAACATGGTCCAAATCGCTGCGTTCACCCGACGCACCGAGGTCGGAATCATGCGGCTGGTCGGGGCCACCCGGTGGTTCACCCAGCTGCCGTTCCTGTTGGAGGCCGTGGTCGCCGCGCTGGCCGGCTCGATCCTCGCCGTGATCGGGATGTTCGTCGCGAAGCCCCTGCTGATCGACGGGGTGCTGGGCGACCTCTACGACGTGAACGTGTTCGCCAAGATCACCACCGGCGACATCATGCTGATCTCACCGCTGCTGGTGCTGGTCGGGGTGGCGTTCGCGGCGGTCACGGCGTATCTGACGCTGCGGCTGTACGTGCGCGAATAATTCACTTGCCGCCGGGCCCTATTGTTGACGATCGGACGTGCGCAGAAAGGGGCCCGGACGTGAAGGAGAAGGGCCGCAAGGCCATCGCGACCAATCGCAAGGCGCGGCATGACTACACCATTCTCGATACCTACGAGGCGGGTATCGCGCTGGTCGGCACCGAGGTGAAGAGCCTGCGTGAAGGTAAGGCGTCGCTGGTCGACGCGTTCGCCACCGTCGACGACGGGGAAGTGTGGCTACGCGGATTGCACATCCCCGAGTACGGGAACGGCAGTTGGACCAACCATGCGCCCCGGCGCACTCGCAAGTTGCTGTTGCATCGCCGAGAGATCGACAGCTTGGTCGGCCGGACGCGCGAGGGTAATCAGACACTGGTTCCGCTGTCGATGTACTTCGCCGACGGCAAGGTCAAGGTCGAACTGGCATTGGCTCGCGGCAAGCAGGACTACGACAAGCGGCAGGATCTGGCCCGGCGGACGGTCGAGCGTGAGGTGACCCGGGAACTCGGCCGCCGGGTGAAAGGCATGCGCTGAATGCTCTCGGTGACCCTCGCCCTGGTGGCGGCGGTCGGTTACGGCGTAAGCGACTTCATGGGCGGTGTGCTGTCCCGACGGATCGATGCGCTGCGGGTCGTGATCGTGAGCTATCCGCTGTCGATCCCGTTGGTGGGCGCGCTCGTTCCGTTCGCCGGCGGAACGGTTACCCGTGGGTCGCTGATCTGGGCCGTCGTCGCCGGCGCGGCGAGCGCCCTGGCAATCTGGTGGTATTACCTGGCGTTGGTCGACGGTCCGATGTCGGTGGTGTCACCGGTCACTGCGGTGCTGGTGGCCGGGATACCGGCGATCGTCGGGTTCGCGGCGGGCGAGCGGCCGGGTGGCCT
Source organism: Skermania piniformis (assembly GCF_019285775.1). Classification (GTDB taxonomy): domain Bacteria; phylum Actinomycetota; class Actinomycetes; order Mycobacteriales; family Mycobacteriaceae; genus Skermania; species Skermania pinensis. The sequence continues at coordinate 2,786,861 of NZ_CP079105.1, read as the reverse complement.
GGCGGTCGTCGGTATCGGGGTCGCGTTGATCGCGGTGTTGCTGGTCGGTCGCGAGCCGCCGCGGCCCGACGCGCAGACCCGATTCAGCCCGCCGGTGATGCTGCTCACCGTCGGTGCCGGGACCGCGTTCGCCGTCTACTTCGTCGGGCTGCACCAGATCGACGCGGGCGGCGGACTGGTGCCGCTACTGGTGTCGCGGGTGGCCGCCACCGTCGTGATCTGGACGATCGCCGCCACCCGCCGGACGTTCGACCCGCCGCGCGGGCCGGCGCTGTGGGCGACGATCGTCATCGCCGTCCTCGACGTGATCGCCAATCTGGCGATGTATTACGCGTATCAGGGCGGCATGCTCGCTCTGGTCAGCGTGCTCGGGGCGTTGTATCCGGCGGCGACGGTGTTGCTGGCCACCGTCGTCCTGCGGGAGCGAGTCAGTCGACTACAGCAGACCGGCATGGTGCTCGCGCTCGGCTCGGTGGCGTTGATCGTCGCCGGTTGAGTGGCAGCGGGCTGCTGCACGGGCTGTTGGCCGGACCCGCGGATGCGCGGTATGATGACGAGCCGGCAAGGTGCCGGAGCGTGCGGGGCTGAACGGTTTCGACTGCGTACGTCGATTCGAGGGAAGCGTGCCGGTGCAGGCAAGAGACCACCGTTAAGCGTCGTTGCAACCAATTAAGCGCCGATTCTCATCAGCGCGACTTCGCTCTCGCTGCCTGAGCAGTAGAGTGAGTCTGTCAGCCCGGGAGTGCTCCCGGTCCGGTGTCTGGCATCAGCTAGGGAGCTCACCGTCCGGCTCGGTCGCGGAGTTGGACGGGACAATCAGCAGCGACTGGGATCGTCATCCGGGCTAGTCCGTAGGACCCGGAGATCCGAGTAGAGGCAAGTCGGACTGCGCACGGAGAAGCCTCGGAAAAGCGGCGAAGGACCCGGGTTCGATTCCCGGCAGCTCCACCCTGGCCCCTGACCTGTTATCGCAGGTCAGGGGCTTTTTCAGGCTCCGACCCGCCCCGTCAGGTCACGATTCGGTGTCGCTCGGTGAGCCGATTTTCGGCTACCGGTCCCAGCACCCGTTCGATGTAGTCGTTGGTGAATACCCCGGACGGGTCCAGCCGGGCGCGGACCGACTGGAACTGATCCCACCGCGGATAGCGGTCCGCCAGGGTTTCGGCGGTTTGAAAGTGCCGCTTTCCCCAGTGTGGGCGACCGTCGAACTCGTCGAACAGCCGTTCGGCGGCCCGAAAGAACGGTTCCCACGGCATGCCCCGATAGGTATGGATAGCGACATAACAGGTCTGTCGACTGTAGGCCGGGGACAGCAGGGCATCATCGGGCGCGGCCCAACGCATCTCGATCGGGAGCTGCACGTCGAACTCGGGCCGTTCCGCCAACGCCTTGATCGCCCGAATCGCCGCGACCGCGTGCTCTCGGGGCAGGGCGTACTCCATCTCGGCGAACCGAACTTCGCGCCGCGTCGTGAACGCCCGGTAGGACCGATCGACAGCGTGCTCGGTGCCGGCTCGTGAGATCAGCCGATTGATCGGGGGAATCAGCGCCGGTCGCGCTCGCCCGATCCGGCAGGCCAGCTCCAAAGTGTGATTCTGCAAGAGCATCTCGTTGAACCAGCGCGCCGCCGCCGCCGGAGGTCGGGCGGGCCGATCGATCCGGTTGTTACGTTTGGTCCGAGCCAACGGGCTGTGCGGAAAAGTGAAGAACTCGAAGTGGTCGTTGCCTGCGGCTCGGTCGTCCAGCTCGTCCAGAACCGCGTCGAGTGGTTCGCGTAGTTCGATCGTCTGCAGAACGAATGCGGGAACCGCTTGCACCGTGGCGGCGGTCACGACGCCGAGCGCGCCGAGGCCGACTCGGGCGGCTCGCCAGGCCGTCGGATCGGTCGCGGCGTCGACTTCGATCACCTCGCCGTCGGCGCGCACCAGCTCGATCGACACCAATGCCGCGGAGATGTTGGGCAGACGGGCACCGGTGCCATGGGTAGCTGTTGCGGCTGCGCCGGCCAGGGTCTGTGCGTCGATGTCGCCCAGGCTCGGCAAGGCAAGTCCGTAGTGGTGCAGGGCCTCGCTGAGCGCACGCAAGGTGATGCCGGCTTCGACCCGAACCGTGCCGTCGGGGGCGATATCGACGACGCGGTTCAGTCGGTCGAGAGCCAGCAGGGTGCCGTCGGTGAGTACGGCGTCGGTGAACGAGTGCCCACTGCCGACCACCCGAACTCGCCGACCGGCCGCCACTGCCGCCGACACCGCCTCGGCCACCTCGTCCCGACCGGCCGGATGACGGATCTCGGCCGGAGTGCACACCTGGTCGCCGACCCAGTTCGCCCAGCTGGTCATGCGAGTCAGGCTATGCCACGGGTTACGGCTCAGCGGCGCCGTTTGTGGTAGTGGGACTTCGCGTGTTCGATCTCCCCGTCGGTGAGACCGCGAATCGGCAGCGGATCTCGCGGAGCACCGTCGGCCCGTAACCCGTCCAGGACCAGCGTCAGGTACCGTCGCCAGACTTCGGGATTCACCGGGCGGGCGAACTCCGCGAGACCGGAGATCATGTGCAGCAGGGCGAAGAAGTCGCCGACCTCGGCGTCGGGCCGTAGCTCGCCGGCCGCTTTGGCCCGCTCGACCGCGCGGTTGACCGCCGGCTGCACCCGCTCGCGCACTGCACCGAAGCGGTCACCGGAGTCGGCGTCGAGGCTGAGCAGGACGTGTCCGAGTGCGCGATTCTCGGCCAGGTTCGCGCAGGCGTATTCGCAGAACTCGACCAGGCCTTGCCACGGATCGGGATGCTCGGCGGCCGCTTCGGCCTGCTCGGAGAGCAGGTCCAGGTTCTGGTACAGCACGCCCTGCAGCAGGGTCAGTTTGTCGCCGAACCGGCGGTAGACCGTGCCGACACCGACCCCGGCCTGTTCGGCGACCTGATCGAGGGTGATGTCCATGCCGCGCCGGGCGAACAGTTCGCGGGCCGCGTCGAGCACCCGTTGCTGGTTGCGTGCCGCATCGGCGCGGAGCGGCCGGGTGGCGGTCGGGTTGTCCTGATCGGTCTGGTGGGCGGTGTCGCTCTGCTGGGACGAGGCCGGACTCACCGGGCCGAGTCTACAAAGCGATCAAGCGGTGCGGTGATCAAGCGGAGGCGCGTCCTCCACGGATGCCCGGATGTGGGTAGCGCGGCGGCGCGCGGCATGCTGAACGGGTGAATTCGCGTCCGATGTTCCCGCTCGGAGCCGTGTTGTTGCCCGGCGAGCCGTTGGACCTGCGAGTTTTCGAGCCGCGCTACGTCCAGCTGCTGCGTGATGTCCGGGCCGGCGTGGTGCCACCCGAGTTCGGTGTCGTGCTGATCGAGCGCGGGCACGAGGTAGGTGGGGGTGATCAGCGTGCCGCGGTCGGCGTGCTCGCCGAGATCGAACGGATGAGCGAGCTGTCGCCGGACCGGTTTGCGCTCACCTGCCGCGGCACCGACCGGTTCCGGGTGCGCCGGTGGTTGCCCGACGACCCCTACCCCCGCGCCGAGCTGGAGTTCTGGCCCGATTCGACCGACATCGCCGAGCAGGACGACGCACAGGCACTCGCGCACGTGCACGCGAACCTTGCGGTCGTGGCCGAGTTGGCCGGTCGGCTCGCCGAGCGACAGGGGGCGCCGGCGCCGTCGGTCGGCTTGCTGGACCTGCTGCCGGCGGACCCGGTGGCCCGGTCGTATCTGGTCACCGCCCGGGTACCGCTGGCCACCGCCGACCGGTACGCCGCGTTGTCGGCGATCGGTCCGGTGGATCGGCTGAGCCGGGTCGCGTCGGCGTTGGACGATGTCGCGGCCGCGCTCCGGTTCCAACTGCAGTGACCGACGTCGGCAGCACTGCCCGACCGGCTCTGCCCACCGAGATCTGGGTCCTGGTGGTGGCGAGCTTCGTGATCGCGCTCGGTTTCGGTATCGTCGCGCCGGCGTTACCGCTGTTTGCGCAGAGCTTCGGCGTGACGGCAGCCGCCGCATCGGCCATCGTCAGTGTCTTCGCCGGTATGCGGCTGGTGTTCGCGCCGCTCAGTGGCCGACTGGTGCAGCGTCGTGGCGAACGTCCGGTATACCTGCTCGGTCTGCTGATCGTGGCTCTGTCCACCGGCGCGTGCGCGTTCGCCCAAGGCTATTGGCAATTGCTGGTCCTGCGTGGGCTCGGTGGGATCGGGTCGACGATGTTCACCGTGTCCGCGTTCGGTCTGGTGATCCGGATGTCGCCGGAGCACAGCCGGGGTCGGGTCGCCGGCCTGTACGCCGCCAGCTTCCTGTTCGGGTCGGTGAGCGGCCCGCTGGTCGGTGCTGCGTTGGTCGGGCTGGGTCTGCGGGCGCCGTTCGCGATCTACGCCGTGACGTTGGTCATCGCAGCGGCGGTGGTCTACGTCGCGTTGCGCGATTCCCACCTGGCCCGACCGCAGCCGCACCTCGTGCCGGCCGCCACATTGCGCGCGAGCCTGGCCCGGCCGGCGTTTCGGGCGGTGCTCTGGTCGAACTTTGCCAACGGTTGGGCGGTGTTCGGCGTCCGCATGGCCCTGGTACCGCTGTTCGTGGTAAATGCATTGGGCCAGGAAGCCGCGGTCGCCGGGATCGTGCTCACCGTGTTCGCGGTCGGCAACGCCGTCGTGCTCACCGCCGCCGGGCGGCTGTCCGACCGATACGGGCGCAAACCGTTCCTGTTGTTCGGTTCGGCGATCTGTGGGGTCGGCACCATCGCGATGGGCTTCAGCGACTCGTTGAGTTGGCTGGTGGTCAGCTCGCTGGTTGCCGGCTTCGGATCGGGCCTGATGACCCCGGTGCAGCAGGCCGCCGTTGCCGATCTCCTCGGCCCGGCGGGTCGCAGCGGCGGCGCGCTGGCGGCGTTCCAGATGGCCAGCGATATCGGGGCGGTGGTCGGCCCGGTGGTCGCCGGCGCGCTGGCGCAACGCTGGTCCTATACGGCGGCGTTCGCGGTGACCGGTGTCGTCCTGCTGCTGGCGACGCTGTACTGGTCGGTCGTGCCGGAGACCGCGCCTGCGCGGGCCGGATCAGGCGATGCCGACCCCGATCAGCGACCCGACCCCGTAGGTCGCCGCGACCGCGACCCCGCCCAATAGGAGCTGACGCACGGCGCCGATCAGCATCGGTCGACCGGTGTAGCGGGCGGTGACCGCGCCCACGACGAGCAGGCCGAGGCCGCCCAGCGTGAGTCCGGCCGCCAGCGCGGTGAACCCGAACAGGAACGGCAGGATCGGAATCAACGCGCCCGCGGAGAACGTGACGAACGAGGAACCCGCAGCGACCCACGGCGACGGCTGCTCGTCCGGATTCAGGCCGAGTTCTTGGGTGAGGTGCACCGCCAACGCCCGGGCGTTGTCTCGATGTACTTCGCTCGCAGCGATCTCGGCGGTCTGCGTCGACATTCCCATATCGGTGAACGCGTCCACCAGTTCGGCGAGCTCGGCGTCGGGATGGCGATCCAACGCCCGACGTTCGACGTCCACCTGGGTGTCGACCTGCTCGTTCTGCGTGGTGACCGAGGTGAACTCGCCGAGCGCCATCGAGAAGGCACCGGCAACCAGGCCCGCGACACCGCTGAGCACGATCATGTGGGTGTCGCTGCCGCCGCCGCCCACCCCGGCGATCAACGAGGTGTTGGTGACCAGACCGTCCATCGCGCCGAAGGTTGCGGCGCGCAGCCAGCCCCCGGTGACGTCCGGATGGCGGTGGTCGAATTCGTGCGGGCGAGGCTGATCCACAGCGCGACGTTACGCGGGCTTTCGGCCCGCACCGCAGCGGGTAGCGTGGGCGGGCGTGGTGGTCGGCCTGCTCAGTCTCGTGGCCCGGCTCGGCCTCGCTGCGGTGTGGTTGGTCTCGGGCGTGGTGAAGGCCGTCGACCCGGCGCAGACCATGGTCGCCGTGCGCGCCTACCAGCTGCTGCCCGAAGGCTTGGTGCGTCCGGTGGCGTCGGTGTTGCCGTTCGCCGAGATCGGGCTCGGCCTGTTGCTGCTCGTCGGGTTGGGTGTTCGGGCGGCCGCGATCGCTTCGTGGGGACTGCTCGCGGTGCTGATCGCCGCCATCGCCTCGGCCTGGGCGCGGGGGTTGTCCATCGATTGCGGTTGTTTCGGTGGCGGGGGTCCGGCGGCCGGCGTCGGAGCCTGGGACTATCTGGGCGAGATCCTGCGCGATCTGGGCTTTGCCCTGCTTGCGCTCTACCTCACCGGGTATCCGCGCAGCCCGGGTGCACTCGGTCCGCGGTCGCGCCGCCCGTGGCGCAGAGAAAGGAAGGTCGATGAACGCGAAGTCGAGTAGATCCGGTGATCGGGAGTACGTCCCGCAGCCGTCGTCCAGTCGCAGCACCTATCTGCTCGGCGGGCTGGCTTTGCTGCTCATCGCAGGGGTGGTGATCGGCGGTGTGCTGTGGACCAACCACCGCAACGAAACGCGGAACGACGGTTACGGCAGCGTGCGTGATGCGGCGGTGACGGCGCAGGCGGCCGGCAGCGGGGTGGTCACCCTCGGCCGACCCCGCGCCGCCCGCACGATCGACGTGTTCGAAGAACCGATGTGTCCGCATTGCGCCCAGCTCGAACAGACGCACGGGCAGGAGATCGCGCAGGCGGTAGACGACGGCAAGCTGGCCGTCCGCTATCACATGCTGGACTTCCTCGACGGCAGCTCGGCCAGCGGCGACTATTCCACCCGGGTGGTCGCGGCGTCCGCCTGTATCGCCGAGACCGGAGCCGGGCCCGCTTATGCAGCATTCCATTCGGCGATCTTCGCGCCGGAAACTCAGCCACGGGAGGGGAGCGGCAGCGATCACAGCAACGCCGAGCTTGCCGACATCGCTCGGGCCGGGGGAGCGAACGACGCCGCGGTGCAATGTATCTCGTCCGGCACCAAGGTCTCCGATGCGGGCCCCGCAGCGCAGGCGAGCGCGCAGGCGCTGGCCGAGCTGGGTGGTAAGGGCACGCCGGCGGTGTTTTCGGGAACCACCGCGGTCGACGTCAGCGACCCGAGCTGGGTCGCGAAGCTGATCGGCTGAGCGGCGCCGGCCGGGCTGGGCCGAGCAGGTCGATATTGCGGCGGACCGCGGTGAGTTCGTCGCGGAGCAGGTCGGTCAGGCGCCGCAGCTCACGGGCCCGTTGTCGGGTACTTCGCTCGCTACTGAGCCGGTCTTCCGCGAGCTGTACAGCGGCGGTGAGGGTATCCGACCGGGAGACCAGCTGGTCGAGCAGCAGCCGGGTGCGGGCGTCCGGATCGGTGGTGTCGGCGGCCATCGCAGCTATACCTACCACCGGATCCGGCTTCCCGCAGCGCGACACGGTACCGGTCCCGCGGGCGACACCGATTCGTACCCGCATCGGGTTCGGCTCGGCACGAAACCGACTCATCGACTCCTATCGGTCGCTGAGTACCACCAGTTGTCCGGTGGCGCGGGTCATCGCGACGTAGCGGTCGACCGCGCCTGCGATGCCGGCACCGAATCGCTCCGGCGCGACCAACACGACCAGGTCGAACTCCAGTCCCTTCACCGATTGCGGGTCCAGCGAGCGCACTCGCTGCCCGTCGGCAAAGCCGGGATCGCCGATGATGCAAGCGATCCCGTCGGCGTGTTCGGCAAGCCAATGCTCGATCACCGAAACCAATTCGGTGGTCGGACCGTGCCGGACCGGAATACCGGTGCGCCGGATCGAGGTCGGTACGTTGGCGTCCGGCAACGCTGCCCGGATCACCGGCTCGGCTTCGGCCATCACCTCTTCCGGGGTTCGGTAGTTGACGGTGAGCGCGGCCTCGGTGATCCGGTCCAACCCGATCCGGCCGAGCCGCTCGGGCCAGGACTCGGTGAATCCGCGGCGCGCCTGCGCTCGGTCGCCGACCACGGTGAGGCTGCCCGATGGGCAGCGCTGCCGCAGCATCTGCCACTCGGCGTCGGTCAGTTCTTGCGCCTCGTCGACCACGATGTGGGCGAACGGCCCGGCGAGCCGGTCGGATTCGGTACGCGGTAGCCCGGATTCGTCGTCCAGCGCGGCGCGTAGGTCGTCGCCGCGCAGCATCGACATCACCAGCAGCTCGGAGTCGTCGGCCGCGATCAGGTCGCCCACGACGCGGTTCATCTCCTGCCGTTCGGCGGCGAGCATCGCGGTTCGGCGCTGCGCCCGCCGCGCCGCCCCGGGATCGCCGAGTCGTCGCCGTGCGGCATCCAGTAGCGGCAGATCGGCGATCGTCCATCGCTGCGGTTCGGCGCGCTGCAACAGCTGCACCTCGGTGGGCGTCAGCCACGGTGCTGCCAGGCGCAGGTAGGCCGGGACCGACCACAGGTCGCCGACCAGGTCGGCAGCCTCGATCAGAGTCCAGCTTCCGTCCAGCACATCGCGCAGTTCGTCGTTGCGCTGCAACTCGTTTCGCAACTGTTCGGCCGGCACGTCGGCGTCGCATCGGTCGATCAGGATGGTGTACAACAGCGCCCGGATCTGTTCGCGGGCCTCGTTGTGTGGCGTGCCGGGTTCCGGTGCGCGGAAAGCCTCGGCCCAATCCGCTCCGGTCAACGGGATGTCGGCGTACTCGGTGACCACCGTCATCGGCGCGGTCGGTGGCTGTTCGTAGAACCCGACTGCCGCCTCGATCGCCTGCACCAGCTCGGCAGTTGCCTTCAGTCGGGCCACCGCCGGGTCCGGCTCCGGTTCCGCGGCGGCGCCTTCGGCGACCAGATCGCGCAGGGTGGCCAATTGCACACTGTCCTCGCCGAGGCTGGGGAGCACGTCGGCGACGTAGGCCAGATACGGCTCGTGTGGGCCGACGAACAGCACGGCGTGGCGCAGCCGGGGGTCGGAGTATCGCAGGTAGGCGGTGCGGTGCAACGCGACGACCGTCTTGCCGGTGCCGGGGCCGCCGTCCACCACGAGGGCGCCGCGCGATCCGGCTCGAATGATCGCGTCCTGGTCGGCGGCGATGGTGCCCAGCACGTCGCGCATTCGGGGGGAGCGGCCGGCGCCCAGTTCGGCGAGAAACGCCGATTGGTCGTCCAGCGCCGGATCGGTGGCCAGGGCATCGGCGGTGAACGCCTCGTCCCAATAGTCGACCACTCGTCCGCCGCGCCAGCGGTAGCGCCGGCGGCGGATCAGGTTCATCGGATTCGCATGGGTCGCAGCGAAGAACGACTCGGCGTCGGGCGAGCGCCAATCGATCAGCAAGGGGTTTCCGGCCTCGTCGAGCAGGCCTTGGCGGCCGATGTAGACCGGTTCGCCGGTGTCCGCCGGGACGACATGGCCCAGGCACAGGTCCAACCGGTAGCGGCGCAGTGCCCGCAGTCGAGCCGTGATCCGATGCACCTCGAGATCGCGTTCCAGCGCTTCCTGCCCAGCGCGCACCGGTGCGGAGCGGATCTCGTCGAGCCGTCGGCGCAGGGTAGTCACGGCATGGTCGAGGCTGCGTGCGATCACCCCGAAGTGCCGCTCATCCGGCTCGATCAGGGTCGGATCGGCCTTGCGTGCCAGGCGATCCGGCAAGTCGAACGCGCTGTTCCGGTTCACCGAGACCCGGTGTGTTCTCGTTCGTCGACCGCCACCGTCGCACCGGCCTGACTCAGCCGGGCCACCAGATGTTCGGCGCGGGTGGTCGTTCCCGATCCCCGGCTGACCAGCACATCGAGGGAGCGCGGTGCAGCAGGCGGCATGGCTCATTCTCCCAAAGCCGGCAGCGCCCGGCCGAAAACCTCCGCCGTGCCGGCGGTGTTGTCCTTCAGCGCGACTCCGGAGACGCCGAGTTGCCGGGCGCCGTCGACCAGCGCGCGTGCAGTTCGCGCCGCCGCGGGGTAGCCGAGACCGTCCGGGGGATGGATGTTGGAGATGCAGTTGCGTTCGGCGTCGAGCCGGCCGGGCCGCGGCCGATGAGTGAGGTAGATACCCAAGCTGTCGGCCACCGACAGCCCGGGCCGCTCGCCGATGATCATCAGGAGTGTGGTCACCCCGAGCCGGGCGCCGAGATGGTCGCCCAGCGCCACCCTGGCCTGGGTCGCCACCACTGGTGGCGCGATCGTGTAGTCGGGTCGCAGTGCGTGTATCACAGCCCGCACCAAAGCGATTGCGTGAATGTGCACGGCGGTCGCGGACAGCCCGTCGGCGACGACCAATCCTATGTCGGCCCCGGACCGGTCGATCGCCTCCAGCGTGCTCGGTTGTCGGCCGAGATCGGGTCGGCGCAGGTATTCGGCGCGCGAACGCGCTCGGCTGGTGACGATTACCGGGGGACCGAGGCCCAGCCCGGTCAGCCCGGCGGTCACTTCGGCCACGTCGAGCGGAGTGTGCACGGCATCCCGGGCGGCGGCGTGGTCGGTACGCAGGCGCAGCACCTCTCTGGTCGATACCGCGTTTCCGGCCCGGCGCAGGCCGATCCGGGCCCGGGTCAGCTCGCGCAGCCGATCCCACGGATCGATCGAGTCGGTCACGGCTGCCTCCTGTCCGGTCCGGCCAGCTCCCGCAACGGGGAGCCGGCCGGGTCGACCGGCAACACTCGGCCGGCCGCATCGGCCATCCCCAGCCGTTGCAGCCACGCCTCGAACTCGGGCGCCGTTCGGAGTCCGAGCACACCCCGCAGCCACAGCACGTCGTGGAAGGACAGGCTCTGGTACCCCAGCATGATGTCGTCGGTTCCGGGAACGGTGATGACGAACGCGGTGCCGGCCATTCCGAGCAGGCCGAGGAGCGCATCCATGTCGTCGGAGTCGGCCTCGGCGTGGTTGGTGTAGCAGACGTCGACCCCCATCGGCAGGCCCAGCAGCTTGCCGCAGAAATGGTCTTCCAGCCCGGCCCGGAGGATCTGCTTTCCGTCGTACAGGTACTCCGGTCCGATGAAGCCGACGACCGTGTTCACCAGCAGCGGCTGCAGCGTTCGGGCGACCGCGTACGCGCGGGCCTCCAGCGTCTGCTGGTCGACCGGCCGGCCGTCGGTGCCCAGATGGGCGCCCGCGGACAGAGCCGAGCCCTGCCCGGTTTCCAGATACATCACGTTGTTGCCGACGGTTCCGCGGCCCAACGAGCGGCCGGCCTCGTTTGCCTCTCGCAACAGGGCCAGGTCGACGCCGAAACCGCGATTGGCTGCCTCGGTTCCGGCGATCGATTGGAAGACCAGGTCGACCGGTGCCCCTTGCTCGATCAGCCCGATCGTCGTCGTGACGTGGGACAGCACGCACGACTGCATCGGGATGTCGTAGCGGACCCGGATGTCGTCGAGCAGATGCAGCAAGGTTGCCGCGGTCTGTGGCGCGTCCGAGGCCGGGTTGATGCCGACAACCGCGTCACCGCAGCCGAGCAGCAGGCCGTCCAGCAGTGCGGCGGCAATGCCGTGCGGGTCGTCGGTCGGATGGTTGGGTTGCAACCGGGTGGCCAGCCGTCCGGGCAACCCGATCGTGGTCCGGAATCCGGCGGTCACCTCGACCCGTCGGGACACCGCGATCAGGTCTTGGTACGGCATCAGTTTGCTGACCGCGGCCACCATCTCCGGGGTGAGTCCGGGGGAGACCTCGCGGATACGGTCACCGCCGTCGTCGGCCGTTACCTGGGTGAGCAGCCAATCCCGGAGCTCCCCGACGGTGAACGTGGCGATCGGGCCGAACGCCACCGGATCGTGCGTGTCGAGGATCAGCCGGGTCACCTCGTCGCTCTCGTACGGCACGACCGGTTCGTCGAGGAAGGCGGTCAGCGGGACGTCGGCCAGTGCCCATCCGGCCGCCGCCCGTTCCGCGTCCGAGGTTGCAGCGCAGCCCGCCAGTTCGTCGCCCGATCGCCGCGGTGTCGCCTTCGCCAACACGTCCACCAGGTTCGCGAATCGGTAGCTGTGTCCTCGGACGGTCTGCGTGTAGCACACGACGGGTTCCCCTCGACGTCGGCGATCCGTGCTGTCGACTGTAAGGCGCGCGGCGGCATCGTGGCGCACCTCCGAGCGCTCGACGCCCGGGGTCGACGCACGACATGAATGAGCACCGCTCGACTGCAACGTGTTCTAAATCGGCGTCGTCGCGATCGGTGCGACACTGGTCTGATGACGACCGAAGGGAACGCGCACGGATGACGGCGCGCCTGCGGTCGGTGCTCGGCTCGGCGTACGACCGCTGCCGTTCGGTGATCGCGTCGGCGCCGCTGACCTGCATCTGGCTGGTGATCCTGCTGATCACGACTATCATCCAGCGCACGGTCGGCCCGTCCGAGCTCGACCGTATCCTCGGCGAACGATCCACCAACCTGCACCACCTGACCACAGACCCGGTGCATGTGCTGTTCACCAGCCTGTTCTGGATCGACGGCATCTTCTGGCTGCCCTATCTGGTGTCGTTCTGCATCTTCCACATCCCGGCTGAGCGTTGGCTCGGTTCGCTGCGCTGGCTGGCGGTGGGACTGAGCGCGCATGTCCTGGCGACCTACATCAGCGAGGGACTGCTCGGCCTCGCCATCCGCGACGGCGTCGCCGACGAGTCGATGGTGAACGTGCTCGACGTCGGGGTGAGCTATTTCCTCGCGGGCATCGTCGGTGTGCTGACTTACCGCATCGCGCGGCCGTGGCGGTGGGTATACCTCGCCGGGGTGCTCGTGGTCTACGGCGTCTCGTTGATCGCGGCTCTCGATTCCACCGCGATCGGCCACTTCACTTCGGTGCTCATCGGACTGGCCTGGTATCCGATGGCGCGGCGACGGGAGGTGGTGCCGTGGAATCCGCTGGACACGGTGCGCCGAGTCACCAGCGGGTCAGGGCCTCGGCACGTTGGCTTTTCGGCTGGTCAGGAGTAGTTCTAGTGATTTGGCGGCCGCGCCCCGAGCAGCGGTGGCCGCCGGGGTCGCTGAGCTGTCCGAACTAACTCGGCTCGACGACGCCCGGCGGGATCGGCAGGCGCGCCAACAGAGCCGAAGCGGCGTGGCTGGGGCGAATCCGCCAGACGACGCCCAGCAACGAGCGGACCTCGAGGTCGTCGATCCGGAGCGCAACCACACCGGACCAGTCCCGAGCGGTCGTCTCACTGACCACCCCGACACCGAGGCCGCGCGCGGTCAGCGACTCGATCTGGGCCGGCGTGGCCACCTCCCAGCGAGGTTGCGTCGGCCGGCCGGCGCGCAGGAGAAGCGCGTCCAGCGCGTCCCGGGAACCCGTACCCGGGGGGAGGCTCACCAGGTCCTCGGCGGAGAGTTCCGCCGGCTCGATCGCGGCGCGCGCCGACCACGGATGAGCCGGGTCGACGACAGCGACCAGCTGGTCGTCGAACACGACCGCCGTCTGCACGCCTTCGGGCCGTCGGCCGGCCGGCCACGCTGCAATCGCAACGTCACACCGACCGTCGCGCACCTGAGCGATCAGGTCTGCCGAGGCACCCTCGCGCAGCTGGATGTCGATCCCGCGATGCGCCGCCCGGACGCCGGCCAGCGCGTCGACCAGCGGAGGCCAAACCAACCCGGCAACGGCCGCCACCCGGAGCGATCCCGTGACCAGGCCCCGGAGGTTGTCGGCCGCTCCGGTCACATCATCGATCGCGGCGACCGCCGCCCGAATGAACGGCAACAACCGGGCACCCTCCGGCGTGAGGGCGACCCGACGGGCAGATCGATCGAGCAGGTGCACACCCAGTTCGTGCTCCAACTTCCGGATCTGGGTGCTGACGCCCGACTGACTGATCCGGACGGCCTGTGCGGCCGAGGTGAACGTCCCTTCGTCGACAACGGCCAGGACATAGCGGAGCTGGTGCAGTTCCATAACTGCTGAAGATAGTTTTTATCTCACACTGCTGTTGGACAGATAGCTCGAATCCGCCGACCCTGGAGACATCGAATCGAACGAACCAGGAGCACGTCATGGACCAGACCGAACAGACCCGCACAGCCGCCACTACCTACTTCGACGCCTGGCGCGATCGTGACTTCGACCGCTTGCGCACCGTGCTGGCGCCCGATGTCGAGTTCGTCGGGGTCATGGGCACCGCGAACGGGGTCGACGAGTGCCTCGACGGACTCCGCGGAATGGCCGAGTCGATCATGACCGACTTGGTCCTGCACGCTCGGGTGATAGACGGCCAGGATGCGATCACCTGGTTCGATCTGCATACTGCCCAGACCCCGCCGCTGCCGACCGCCAACTGGAGTCACGCGGAAAACGGGCTGATCACCCGGATCCGGGTGACCTTCGACCCGCGGCCGCTGTTCGATAAGCCGAAGTAGCGGCCGCGGGCCGGATCGGCTCACCAGGAGCTTGCGCACGCCCGGCAGCTCGCCGCGGTGTGCCATCTCCCGGACGCATACCCGGCAGAGGCCGAACGTGCGGTACCCCGCGTGCGGCCGGCCGCAACGCTGGCACCGGGGGTAGGCGCGCACCGGGAACTTCGGCGAGAGATATTGTCAAATCCTGTGGATCAGGGTGGTTCAGGCGACCTTCTGCCCGGCTGACTCGACATCCGGTTCGGTCGGTGTGATGTCGATCGGGGCGTTGACCTTTCGCCACCGGCTCTGAGCCGCCTCGATCAGCTTGAACGCCATCGCCATCCCCGCCGCCCGCGAACCCGGCCCCTTCGTCACCTTGGTCCGCAAACGCACTGTCGCGAAGGTAGATTCGATCGGATTCGCCGTCCGCAAGTGAATCCAATGCTCCGCCGGATACTTGTCGAACTCCAGCAGCGCATCGGCGTCGTCGACGATCTTGGCGACAGCTTTCGGATACTTCGCCCCGTGGTCGACTTCCAACGCCTTGATCGCCAACTGGGCTTTGTCGATGTCCTCGGCATTGTAGATCTCCTTCATCGCCGCCGTCGCACCCGGATGAGCCGACTTCAGCAGCGCAGCAAGTACATTCGTCTGCTTATGGAACCAGCACCGCTACTCACGAGTACCAGGAACACCTCCCGCACCGCCTTCCGAACCTACGCGCACCGTCACCGACGGCCGGCTTCGCAGCGCACACCGAACACGCCAAGCCAACCGCCACCTCCGGCGTCTCCGCCTTCACCGTGAACACGATGCTCTCGCTACTGTCCGCCGCACTCCGACAGGCTGTCGCCGACGGCCTGGTCGTCCGCAACGCCGCCGAGCACGTCGAGCGACCCAGCACGTAGCGGCGAAGACACCCGCATGGACCGCAGACGACGCCGCCCGGTTCCGCACCCATGTAGCCGGCGAACGCGAACGGACGCTCTGGTCACTCACCCTGTGCGGACTCCGCCGATCGGAAGTGCTCGGGCTGGCCTGGTCCGCCGTCGACCTGGACGCCCGGACCGTAACCATCACAGCGGGCCGAGTGTCGGTGAAAGGCGGCACCGAGCTCGGTGCGCCGAAGTCGTGGCGGTCCGCCCGCACCCTGCCGATCTCCGCAGACCTGACCGACGCTCTCCGCGCATTCCGGACTGCGCAAGCGCGAGAGCGACTCGTCATCGGCGCCGGATGGCCGGATACCGGCCTGGTCGCCGTCAACGCCGACGGCACACCGATCCGCCCCGAGACCTACAGCTCGATGTTCCGGCGCCTGGTCGCCGACGCCGGCATACCGGCGATCCCGCTGAAAGGGGTGCGGAACACGGCAGCGACCACCCTCATCGGGGCCGGGCTGTCACCCGTCGACGCCGCCGCGTGGCTCGGACACGACCCCGCCATGACCCTGCGCGTCTACGCCCACGCGCGAGAAGAAGGCCCGATCGCCGCCGCTGACGTCCTATCCCGGCCGTCCTGAGTCACCGGCCTTAAGGACATTTTCGGGACACTCCGGGGTTTCGAATGACGAAAGGCCCGGTCGGAAATGTCTCTGACCAAGCCTTATCCGTGGAGACCATAGGAACCTACTCCAGGAAGGCGTACCTAACCGAGCGTTTCCTTACTCTTCGTAACAAATTATCTCACAACAGTACTCGTGCACCAACGGCCCCAGCGGTTCATCGTCATGCCCGCAAGCGTCACCTGACGAAAGACGAGGTCAGCGAGATCGTCGCCCGCTACAACGCGGGCACCAGGTCCACCCAGCTCGTGACCGAGACCGGTCTGGCCAAGGAGACCATCCTCAAGCTGCTCCACACCAACGGCGCGACGATCCGCCGCCGAGGTCTCTCAGTCGCCGACATCGCTGAGGCCGCCACGCTCTACCGCGACGGTCGGTCCCTTGAATGGATCGGCAAGCATTTCGGTGTCAGCCACACCACCGTTCGGGCTGCACTCAAGAAGCACGGCGTGAAGATGCGGGATACGCATGGGCGGGAGCGGTAGTGGGTCGGCAGGCATCCTGCCACTTGTCTGAGCTATCACATAGTATCCATTCCGTGACCGCCGAACACCCATCCGAGCCTCAGCAGCCAGCCGACGAACAAGGCTCGTTGACGGCCAGTATCTGGGTCGACGCTATCCAGGTGGCAGCGCCGTACCTCGGTGGGGCAGGGGCTGCTGGCATCGGCGGCAAGGTGGTGGAGACGTACATCAAAGAACGCGGAGCTACCGAGCGGACCAAGATTGAACAGGACGGCAAGACCGCACGCGCCAAGCTGAACCAGCCGGAAAGCGAATAACACTCGCCCGCCCGAGGTTGGGCGGGACTGTCCGATAAACGGTGGATCCGGTTTGGCATTGGTTAGTTTCCGCTCGGGTTGATGCGGCCTTCGAATGCGATCGCGAACGCGTTGAGTGCCGGCTTCCACCTCATCGCCCATCGTGCTTTGCCGCGCCCGGTCGGGTCCAGAGCACGGGTGGCGAGGTAGAGGCACTTGAGCGCGGCCTGCTCGCTCGGGAAGTGCCCGCGGGCGCGCACAGCGCGGCGGTAGCGGGCGTTGAGCGACTCGATCGCGTTGGTGGAGCAGATGACACGGCGGATCTCGATGTCGTAGTCGAGGAACGGCACGAACTCGCTCCACGCGTTGTCCCACATCCGTGTGATCGCCGGATACTGGGCGCCCCACTTGGCGGTGAACTCGACGAACCGTTCCTTGGCCGCCGCCTCGGTGGGTGCGGTGTAGACCGGCCGCAGATCGCGTGACATCTCGTCCCAGTACTTGCGGGAGGCGTAGCGAAAGGTGTTGCGGATCAAGTGGATCACGCACGTTTGTACGACCGCTTGCGGCCACACGGTGCCGATCGCGTCGGGCAGGCCTTTGAGTCCGTCGCAGACCACGATGCACACGTCGGCGGCGCCGCGGTTCTTGATCTCCGAAAGCACGGCGAGCCAGAACTTCGCGCCCTCGCCGCCGTCGCCGGCCCACAGTCCGAGGATGTCGCGCTCCCCGTTCACGGTGACCCCGATCGCGACGTAGACCGGCCGGTTGCTGACCTGACCGTCGCGGATCTTCACGTGGATGGCGTCGATGAATACCACCGGGTACACCGCATCGAGGGGCCGGTTCTGCCATTCGGTCATCTCCCCGATCACCTTGTCGGTGATCGGGGAGATCGTGTCCTTCGAGACCCTGGCGCCGTAGACGTCGTCGAAATGCGCGGCGATCTCACCGGTCGTGAGCCCTTTCGCCGACAACGACAACACGATCTCGTCGACCCCGGTGAGCCTGCGTTGTCGTTTACGCACAATCTGCGGGTCGAACGAGGCATCGGTGTCACGTGGCACTTCGATCTGCACCGGCCCGATCTCGGTCAACACCGTTTTCGATCGGGTTACGTTGCGGGAGTTGCCACTACCCCGCCCGTTCGGATCGTGTTTGTCGTAGCCCAAATGCTCGGTCATCTCCGCATCCAGCGCGGTCTCGAGCACGTTCTTGGTCAACTGGTTGAGCAGCCCGTTCGGGCCGACCAGATCCACACCCTGCTGTTTGGCCTGCGCGAGCAGCTGCTCCGCGAGCTCTCGTTGATCCACCGGCTTCGCCACGGGATCCAGTGTTTCGGTCATCATCGATCCTTCCCGCCAAGCAACACTCGGCGTGTCAGACCAAACCGGATCCACCGTTATTCAGACAGTCCCCCTGCGGCAACACCACGTCGACCGCTGGGTGAGCGACCTGCTCGACCACGGCGGCATGCAGCAGGTGCAGGGAGCGGACGGGCAAATGCGCGGGAAACCGCTCGCCCCCGCGACCGTGAAGCTCGCCCTGTCGGCGCTGAAACAGGTGATGGCGTACGCCGCGCGGCAAGGCATCATCTCCCGCGACCCGGCCACCTACGTACTCGCGCCCCGGCAGCGGCCGGCGAAGATCAGCGCCGCCGACATCTGGACCCGCGACCAGGTCCACACCTTCGCGACCGCCGCCAGCCAGCACCGGCTACACGCGGTCTACCTACTGTCCTGTTACGGCCTGCGGCGGTCGGAAGCATGCGGTCTGCGGTGGTGTGATGTCGACCTCGACACCGGGACGCTGAGCGTGGAACAGGGTCACGTCGAAGTGGCCGGGAAACACCACGCGGTCGACGAGCCGAAGACCGCCCGGTCCCGCCGCACCCTGCCGTTACCCGCCGATGCGGTCACCGCGCTACGAGCACTCCGCACGCGACAACGCGGCGAACGGCTGGCGCTCGGCATCGCGTGGGACGACACCACGCACGTGTGCTCGGCCGAGGACGGCACCCCGGTCCTACCGCGGACCTACACCCTGTGGTTTCAACGCATCGCAGAAACCGCCGAACTCCCCAGGATCACGCTGAAAAACCTGCGACACACCTCGGTGTCGGTGATGCTGCACGCCGGGATCCCCGCATCGACCGTCGCAGCGTGGCACGGGCACGACGTCCGGATGACGACCACGGTGTACAACCGCACCTACGACGCCGGACTCTCCGCGGCGGCGGCCGTCATGTTCGACCCGACCGGCACCACGCGCTGACTCACTCTTGACTCACTCGCCATTCCGAAACAGGTCAGGCCCGGTGCGATACCGGGCCTGACCTGCGTAAATAGGGTGGAGCTAAGGGGACTCGAACCCCTGACCCCCACACTGCCAGTGTGGTGCGCTACCAGCTGCGCCATAGCCCCGCAGGCCGGTACGGACTCCGTCCGGCTGCTCGGTCGAAGCTACACCATCCGCTGTTGGTCGGCCAAATGCGGCAGTGTCGCTCGAGGGGCAGAGATCTGCTGGTATTTGCAGATCAATAGCGCCAAGGTGCGGTAGAGCAGCTCAGCAACCAGTTGGCATACCGGTATAGCCCCGGATAGACTCCGGTATGGATCGCAGGTATGGCGAGACGCGATCAGATCGCTGTGTTTTGTTCGGTCGACAAATCTATGGTCGGGTTCTGGACAAGGGGAGCAGCAGTGACGGCGGTGGAAGCTGTAGCGGTCGAGTCTCGTGAGATCACCGAGTTTCTTCCCTCGGTGCGTGCGCGGTGGCAAGCGCAGCATCGGCGGCGGTTGATCATCACCGACGCGGTGGTGGTCGTCGCGGTGGTCGGTGCGGCCCAGTTCCTCATGTTCGGGGTCGGTGTTCGACTGCTGGAGGGCACGACGCTTCGGTACACGGCCGTTTCGGCGGTGATAGTCGCTCTCTGGCTCACCGCGCTGACCAGCTTCGGCACCAGATCTCGGCGACTGATCGGCAGCGGCGCGCCGGAGTATCGGAGGGTGGCCAACGCCACGCTGGTCTTGTTCGGCGCGTTGGCCATCGCGTCGTCGATATTTCGCGCCGAGCTCGCCCGCAGCTACTTCATGATCGCGCTGCCCTTCGGCGTCGCCGGGCTGGTGGTCGGCCGCTGGTTCTGGCGGCGATATGCGCTCCGCAAGCACTCCACCGGGCGGTTCTTGTCGTCGGTCTTGGTAGTGGGCAGCCACTACGCCGCTCGGGCAACGGCGATCGCGTTCCACCGCGAGCCGTCGTCGGGTTTCCGGGTTGTCGGGGTCTGCACCCCGGCCGGCCCGGTCGACGGGCCACCGAAGATCGAGGTGGACGCCGAAACCGGAGCGTCGGTTCCGGTGGTCGGCACCGACCGGACGGTCCTGGACGCGCTGGACCGTACCGGTGCCGACACCGTTGCGATCACCCCCACCGACGATCTCGGCCCGGGTGACATTCGTAAGCTGGCTTGGGATCTCGACTCGATCGGGGTCGATCTGATCGTGACGCCGGGCGTCGTGGACATCACCGGTCAGCGGATCCAGACTCGGCCGGTCGCCGGAATGCCGATGTTGCACATCGCGCGACCGCAGCACCATCGCGCCCGGTCGCTCGCCAAAACGATCTTCGATTATCTCTTCGCGTCGATGGTGTTGATCATGATCTCGCCGATCCTGGTCGCGGCGGCCGTCGCGGTGCGGATGTCCGGCAAGGGCCCGATCTTCTACAAATCGGAGCGGATCGGCATGAACGGGGTGCCGTTCCCGATGATCAAGTTCCGCAGCATGGTGCAGGATGCCGACGCCCAGGTCGACGAGCTGCTCGAAGGCAACGAAGGTGCAGGCGTGTTGTTCAAGATGCGCGACGATCCGCGCGTCACCAACGTCGGCAAGTTCCTGCGACGCTATTCGCTCGACGAATTACCGCAGTTCTTCAACGTAATTCGCGGTGAGATGAGCGTGGTCGGACCGCGCCCGGCATTGCGTCGCGAGGTGGACCAGTACAACGGGGCAGTGCGGCGCCGGATGATGGTAAAGCCCGGTCTGACGGGACTGTGGCAGGTGAGTGGTCGGTCCGACCTGTCGTGGAACGAGACCATCCGGCTCGACCTGTCCTACATCGAGAACTGGTCGATGATGCAGGACTTGAACATCATCAAGAAGACGGTGTCGGCCGTCGTCGGAAAAGACGGCGCATACTGAGTCCCGCCGATGCCGGTTCGGTACGGAACGGTTCCATAACGCCCGAGCGTCGACGTTGCCGCCCAGACCGCCTGTTGCAAGAGTTGCTGATGTTGCTCATGTGACTAGAAGGGAGGCCGGCGCGCGCTTGCTCGCGCCGATCCGCGATGAAGAATTCACTTGTCCGCGCCGGTCTCGGCGCCACCGTGGTAGCGCTCGCGACGCAGTTCGCCGTGGCCTTTCCGGCTGTGGGGCATGCCGATCCCGCTCCCGGCGACTCGTCCACCCGGCTCGCCGGCAAGACCGTCTTTCTGGACCCGGGCCATCAGGGCACGGGCCACAACGAGAACTTGTCCCGGCAGGTCTCCGACGGCCGCGGTGGTACCAAGGACTGCCAGACCACCGGCATGACCACGGTGAACGGCGTTCCGGAGCACACGATCACCTGGCAGGTCGCGCAACTGGTCAAGACGTCGTTGGAGAGCCTCGGTGCCCGGGTGGTGCTGAGCCGGCAGGACGACACCGGCTGGGGAGGTTGCGTCGACGACCGGGCCCGGGCCGCGAACGACTCGCATGCCGACGTCGCGGTCAGCATCCACGCGGACGGCGGCCCGGCCGAGGGGCGTGGATTCCATCTGATCGTCCCGGAACTCCCGATCCCCGACCCGGTGGCCGATGCCGTGCAGTCCGGTCCGGGGCGCGCCGCATCGGCGTCGGTGCGCGATGCCTACCTCAAATACGGCTCGGCGCCGGCCAATTATCTCGCCACCGACAACGGGTTGCAGACCCGCGCCGACGTCGCCGGACCGGCGCTCACCCAGGTGCCCGACGTGTTCGTCGAGATGGGCAACGGAGCGAATCCCGAGGACGCCAAGTTGCTGGAGTCCGGCGAGGGGCAGTTGGCACACGCGGTGGCGATCACCACCGGAATCGTTGCCTTTCTGTTCGGTACCGCGGTCGTTCCGACGAGCGCGCCGGCGCAGGCCGTGGCACCGGCCGCAGCCATGACGTCCCCGGCAGCGCCCGCCGATGGGGACGGGCTGATGGCCACGCTCACCGGCCTGCTCGAGCCGCTGCTACAGACACTCGGGATCGACGCCGCGCACGGCGCCGACCCGGTTACCGCGGTCACGATCGACGGGCTGGCCCGCGAACTCGTCGGCATCGCTCGGACGAACGGGGTCGGGACCATCGCCACTGCGGAACGCTGATCCGGCGGGCGGCGGGCATCGTAGGCTGTGCCGGTGCCCGCACCGATCCCGGTTGTCCTGCTGACCGGCTTTCTCGGTGCCGGTAAAACCAGTCTGCTCAACCACCTGTTGCATCAGCGGGACGCACGAGTCGGCGTCGTGGTGAACGATTTCGGCAGCGTCGGGGTAGACGCGATGCTGGTTGCCGGCCAGGTCGATGCCATGGTG
Source organism: Skermania piniformis (assembly GCF_019285775.1). GTDB lineage: Bacteria > Actinomycetota > Actinomycetes > Mycobacteriales > Mycobacteriaceae > Skermania > Skermania pinensis. Next base: position 2,764,791 of record NZ_CP079105.1, on the reverse strand, counting down.
TCACTGGCCAACGGATGCCTTTGCTGCGCAACCGATCCGGCTGAACTGGATACGCTGTTCCAGCGGCTCACCGTGCCGCGACTCGGGATCGACGTGATCGTGGTGGAGGCCAGCGGGTTGGCCGAGCCGCGCGCGATGGCGCGAATGGTGCTCGGCAGTAACAGCTCCCGAATCCGCTATGGCGGTCTGGTGCAGGTGGTCGACGCGTTGGAGTTCGACGCCGGCCGATCCCGCCATCCGGTCCTGGAACGCCACCTACGACTGGCCGACCTGGTGGTGCTGAACAAGGCCGACCTGGTATCGCCGGAGCGGTTGGCCGCGCTGCGCGGGGAGCTCGCTCGGATCGTCCGGACGGTGCCGATCCAGCCGACCACCTACGGTCGGGTCGACCCACGCCTGCTGTTCGATCCGCCGACCGGCCAGCGGCGTCGGGCCGTCACCCAGCTGTCGTTCGACGACCTGCTGCTGCCCGAGATGCCGGCCGCACACCTGCACGACGGCTACCGCAGTGTGACCGTGGCTACCGGACCGGTCGAGCCGCGCGCATTCGTCGAGTTTCTGGAACATCCACCGGCCGGCCTGTTCCGGGTCAAGGGGCGAGTCGAGTTCGCGGTCGCGGGCGAGCCGCGGGCGTTCGTGGTCCAGTTGGTCGGCAGCCAGCTGCGCTTCGTCCCGGACAACGGACGGCTACCCGGCCGGACCACGTTGGTCTTCATCGGCGTCGATCTGAGCGAGGGAGATGTCCGAGCCGGTCTGGCGCGCGCCGAACCTCGCGGTGCGGCACCGCTCGACGCGCAGGCGCTGTTGCCGGTGTGGCGACATGTGGAGCTGCGGGCTACAGCCCCACCCACTCCGAAGGCCCGTCGCTGAAGCTTTGCCGCTTCCAGATCGGCACCTCATGTTTGATTCGTTCGACCAGTTCGGCGCACGCCGCGAACGCTTCGCGGCGGTGCGCCGCGGCGACTGCGGCTACCAGTGCCAGATCGCCGACGGCCAACGCGCCTACCCGGTGCACCGCCGCCACCGGCAGTCCGTGTTCCTGCGCCAGCTCCCGACAGCAGGTGCGCAGGAACCGTTCGGCGTCCGGATGTGCGGAGTACTCCAGTGCAGTCACCGGGCGATCGTCGTCATGGTCGCGCACCACCCCGGTGAACAGCACCACCGCCCCGTAGCCCGGTCCGGCGACGGCACGGTCCACCTCGGCCGCATCGATCGGATCGGTGCTGATCCGGGCCAGCGGTTCACTCATGCCGGCCACCACCGGCGACCTGGGCGAGTAGGTGGTCGAGCAGCGGTTCCAGCGTCGCGATGCCGTCCTGCACGCCACCGGGCGAACCGGGCAGGTTCACCACTACCGTGCGCCCGGCCAGGCCTGCGACCCCGCGCGACAGCGCCGCGAGCGGAAATGTCGCCGCACCGCGCTGCCGGATCGACTCGGCGACGCCGGGCAGCTCCCGGTCGATCACGGCCCGGGTTGCCTCCGGTGTCGCGTCGGTCGGTGCGGCCCCGGTGCCGCCGGTGCTGATCACCAACGCCGGCGCGCCGGTGAGCGCATCGGCGAACCCGGCCGCGATCTCGGCGTCCGGATAGATCAACGGGCCGCGCACCGTGAAGCCCAGTCCGCTCAACCACTCGACCAGCGCCGGTCCGGTGGTGTCGGCGCGGGTGCCGGCCGCGGCCGCGGTCGACGCCACCAGGACCACGGCCGAACGTGTGTCGGTCGGCTCGCCGGTCTCCGCCGGCGAGCGTTGCCAGCGCCCTCGCTTGCCGCCGTCCTTGCGTAGCAGTCGAACATCGGTGAGGGTGGCGGCCGGGTCCACCGCTTTCACCATGTCGTGCAGGGTCAACCCGGCGATCGCCACGGCGGTCAGCGCTTCCATCTCGACGCCGGTGGGGCCCTTGGTCTTCGCCGTGGCCTCGATGGTGATGGCGGTATCGGTGAAGCCGAACCCGACCTCTACTCCGGACAGCGCCAGCTGATGGCAGAGCGGGATCAGGTCGGCGGTTCGTTTCGCTCCGGCGATCCCGGCAATCCGAGCGGTACTCAGCACGTCGGCCTTCGGTAGTTCGTCCGCCCGGACCAGCGCCACCACTTCGGCGGTGGTGTGCAGCGCGCCGGCCGCGGTCGCGCGCCGGGTGCTGTCTGCCTTCGCGCTCACATCCACCATTCGGGCGCGGCCGTCGTCGTCGACGTGGGTAAGGCTCACAACGCCCACACTCGCACATCCGAGCCGGCGGCGACTGCGGTCACGTCGGCGGGCAGATCGATCAGCACGTCGGCTCGTGCCATCGCGGCAATCAGGTGCGAGCCCGGTCCGGCGACCGGTTCGACCCCGTGGCCGGCGATTCGTCCCCGGCGGAACTGGCGCTTGCCGGGCGTCGAGTTCAGCTCGCCGAGCAGGGGCAGTGTCCGCGGTGCGACCGGGTCCAGGCCGGCGAGCGTGCGCAGCGTCGGCCGGGCGAACACGAGATACGAGACCACAGTGCTCACCGGATTGCCCGGAAAGCTGAGCACCGGGATTCCGTGCAGCACCGACAGCCCCTGCGGCCCGCCCGGTTGCATTGCGACATGGCCGAATTCGCCACCGAGCGGCTGTAGTGTCGCCTTGACCACCTCGAAGTCGCCCATCGAGATCCCGCCGGAGGTCAGCACCAGGTCGGCACGCGTCGCTGCGTCGTCCAGCAGCCCGCGCAACCGCTCCGGCTCGTCGGGAGCGTGGGTAACCGTCACCACCTCGACTCCGTCGGCCGCCAGGTACGTCGCCAAGGCGACTCCGTTGGAGTCGTAGACCTGACCCGGTCGAAGGGGCGTGCCGGCCGGCGTCAGCTCGTCGCCGGTCGTGATCACGACGGCCCGTACCCGGCGGTAGACCTCGATCTGCGTCAGCCCGACCGCGGCCAGCGCGGCCACGTGTCGCGGCCGCAACCCGGTTTCGGCCGGTACCAGCAGCGCCCCCGCTCGGACGTCGTCACCCTGCTCCCGGACGTACTCGCCGGCTGCTCGGGTCCGCTCGATCCGGACGTGGCCGTCGGGTTGCCGGGTGGTGTCTTCGACCGGCACGACACAATCCGCACCGGCTGGGATGGGTGCGCCGGTCATCACTTTCATTGCTGCGCCCGCCGACAGCGGAGCTGCGACTGCGCCGGCGGCCACCGTCGCGTCGACCGGCAATGTGACCGGCACGTCTGCGATCGACTGTGCCCGAACCGCATATCCGTCCATCTGCGAGTTACGAAAAGCCGGCAGATCCGCCGGCGAACGAACCTCGGTAGCGTTGCGTCGCCCGGCCGCCAGTCGAACCGGGACCGGCTCTACCGGTCGGGCGGCCAACGGGTGCAGCAAGCCGGCCACGGCAGCCGCGTGATCGTCCACGGTGCGCGTCATGTGGTGCATTGTCGCCGACTCGGGCGCGCGGAAGAAACCCGGGCATAATGTGGCCATGTCGCTGGTCGAGATGGGTATACCGGTGGTCCGCGGGGGCCTGCCGGCCGTCGACCGACCGGATGTGCCCGACCTGCTCGACCGGTTCGGCCGGACTGCCCGTGACCTACGGGTGTCGATCACCGAGAAGTGTTCGCTGCGCTGCACGTACTGCATGCCGGAGCAGGGTTTGCCGCCGATCCCACGCGCCGACGTGCTCACCGCAGCCGAGATCGTCCGGCTGGTGGTGCTGGCGGTCACCGAGCTGGGTGTGCGTGAGGTGCGGTTCACCGGCGGTGAGCCGCTGATGCGTCGTGACCTGGAGCAGATCGTCGGTGGCTGCCGGGATCGGCTGCCGACATTGCCGCTGACCATGACCAGCAATGCGGTCGGTCTGCGGCATCGGGCGGCCGGACTCGCCGCCGCTGGGCTCAGCCGGGTGAACATCTCGCTGGACACGATCGATCCGGCGGGTTTCGCCGCACTCACCCGGCGGGACCGATTGCCCGACGCGCTGGCCGGGATCCGTGCCGCGCGCCGGGCCGGGCTGACCCCGATAAAGGTCAATGCGGTACTGATGCCCGATACCGTGGCCGGGGCGTCGGACCTGTTGGACTGGTGCTTGGGCGAAGGGTGCGAGCTGCGCTTCATCGAGGAGATGCCGCTCGATGCCGACCGTGCCTGGACCCGCACATCGATGGTGACTGCCGCGGATCTGCTCGACGTCCTCGGTACCCGGTTCGCGCTGACCCCGGTCGGCCGGCCGGATCCGGCGTCGCCGGCGGAGTTCTGGCGGATCGACGACGGCCCGGCGACGGTGGGCGTGATCGCCTCGGTCACCCGGTCGTTCTGCGCCGATTGCGACCGGACTCGGCTCACCGCCGACGGACGAGTCCGGTCCTGCTTGTTCAGCGACCACGAGGTAGATCTGCGCGGTGCCCTGCGGAGCGGCGCGAGTGACGGTGAGCTGGCGCGGCTGTGGCGGGACGCGATGTGGCAGAAGTGGGCCGGGCACGGAATCGACGCGGCCGGCTTCGCGCCACCGGAGCGGTCGATGGGCGCGATCGGTGGTTGAAGTCCGATATTTCGCCGCAGCGGCCGACGTTGCCGGTAAGCCGGGGGAGACGCTGGACGCGGCCACCGTCGGTGAGTTGCAGCGGGTGCTCACTGCCAAGTACGGCGCAACCATGGCCCGAGTGCTGAGCGTATCGGCCTATCTCGTGGGCGATCAGCTGACCCGCGACCCGGCGACCCCGGTGGGTACGCGAGTCGACGTGCTGCCGCCGTTCGCCGGCGGCTGAGTCGTGCCGTCGGGCGGTAGCGTGGGGGGATGGGGTCGGTCGGGTATCGGAAGTCGTCGCCGGATGCACCGGACGACTTTTTCGCCGCGGAAGCTGCGGGGCTGCGATGGTTGGCTGCGGGCGGCGCGCCGACGGTAGAGGTTCGCGCTGTCGGTCCCCGATGCATCGAACTCGAGCTGCTGGTGTCCGCGCCGCCGTCGGCGGCCACCGCACACGCGTTCGGGCAAGCGTTGGCGACGGTGCACGATTCCGGGGTGAGCGGCGAATTCGGCTGCCCACCTGAGGATTTCACCGGCCGGTGCTACATCGGCAACCGGCCGATGAGCAGTGTCCAGCACGCCCGCTGGGGTGAGTTCTACGTCACCGAACGCGTGTTGCCGTTCGTCCGGACCGCGGTCGACCTCGGCCATGTCGACCCCGATTCGCTCGTCGATATCGAGCGTGCCTGCGCAGTGATCGCCGAGGGGACGTTCGACGATCGGGAACCGCCGTCCCGGATTCACGGCGACCTGTGGAACGGCAACGTCATGTGGGTCGCCGAGCGTGGCGCCGTGCTCATCGATCCTGCTGCGCATGGCGGACATCGGGAAACCGATCTGGCGATGCTGGCGCTGTTCGGCTGCCCGCAGCTCGACGAGATCATCGCCGGCTATCGAGAAACGCATCCGCTTCGGCCGGGCTGGCAGGACCGGGTCCCGGTGCACCAGCTGCATCCGCTTGCCGTGCATGCTGCCGGGCACGGTCCCGGCTACGGTCGCGCCCTGCACGCCGCCGCGCTGGCGACACTGCGCCTGGCCTGATCTCGTCGAGGGAGCAATCTCGGCGGCATCGTGCGAGAAGAGAAATCCGTCAGTGCTCCGTCGGCGCGCCCGATGCAGCCAGGGCGGCACGTACACGATCACAGATCATCCAGGGACGGGTCCGCAGTTGCGCCGAGCTGACGCGCACCATTCGCCAGCCGAGTTCACGCACGAGTTCGGCGCGTTCGATATCCCAGGCTCGCTGGGCTGCGTCGTTCCAATGGTGCGCGCCGTCGTATTCGACGGCCACCCGCCACGGTTCCCAACCCAGATCGGCGCGCGCCACCACCCGACCGGTCGTGTCCCGAATCCTGATCTGGGTGGTCGGTCGGGGAAGGCCGTCGTCTATCAACATCAGTCGGGTGCGCGTCTCCTGGGGCGATTCGGCTCCGCCATCCACCAGATCGAGAAGTTCGCGGAGTCGACGCACGCCGCGGGCACCGCGGCGGCGGTCGGCGAGCGCGGCGATCTGCGCCGGATCGGTTCCGGTGGCACCGCACAGGGCGTCGAGCAAGATCACCGCGGGGATCCGGTCGTGGCGGCGGCCCAGGTCGAACCCGGTCCGGGCAGCATTCGTCACCCGGAATCCGTCGATCCAGCACATCTCGTGATCGGCGATAAGCTCTCGTCGACTGACGATGCCGGCGGGCGCATGACGCGGGGTCGGCAGGGTGATCTCGGCGGAAGCTTCGGGATCGAGCCAGCGACAACCGTGCAAGGCTGCCGCGGATAGGCCGACCAGAACGCCTTGGCCTTTCGCCCAGTGGGACGCGGCTTTGGCCCGCCCGGCGGCGTCCAGGACGACACCCCTACGGACATATACGTCCGGCAAGATCCGTCGATAGTCGTGCCGCAGCTCCCACCTGGTCAACGCGCCGCTCGCGATCGCCCACGAACCGGGAAACGGTTCGTTGCCTACCCCCATCGGCTCATCATCGTGGGCCGGATGTTCCCGCCGCCGCGGTCGGCGGGCAACTGTGAACTACCGATTGGTTGTGCACAGGGCGAGGTGGGTTCAGCCGGTGGCGCGCTCCCGCTCGGCCTGGACTATCAAGCCGCTCATGTATCCCATGACCTCGCTGTCGTTCAGCGGGCGCCAACGCGGCGCGAGCAGCTTCATGTATCGCTCGACGTAGAGCAACTGCTTGCCGACCAGTACCAGTTCGCGTGGCAGCTTCGCATCATAGGCCTTGGCCAGTTCGGCCAGTTGGCGGCCGAGCTGGGTGTAGGACACGTTGGCCAGGCTGGTACGGCGCAGCGGCGCGGTGAACTGGCGCATATCTTCGGCGGACCGATCGCTGGTTCGACGGACCGCGCCGAGCCGGAACAAGGCTCGACCGGCCGCATCGAAGTCGTTGCGCACCATCAGATCCACCAGGAGCCGGCGCAGGATCACCCGGGTACGGTCGTCGAATCGCCCGACGATCCCGAAGTCCAACAACACGATCCGGCCCTCGGGATCGACCAGGACATTGCCCGCGTGCAGATCGCCGTGGAAGATTCCGCCGCGGAATGCCGATTCGAGCAGCGAAAGCAACAGGGTACGAAGAAGGTCGACGCCATCGTGTCCGGCTGCCCGAACCGCCGCGGCGTCGTCGATTCGGATCGCGTCGACGTACTCCATGGTCAGGACCCGGGTAGTGGTCAGGTCCCAGTGCACCTGCGGAGCACGCACCCGATCGGCGAACCGGGTGCCCGCCAGGCACGCGCGCCACTCGTCGATCGAGGCGGCCTCGGTGCGGAAGTCCAGCTCGTCGCGCAGATTGGCGCCGAAGTCGTCGACGATTTCCGTGGCGCTGACCATCCGGCCGTATCGTGAGAGCTCGGCGGTGGCTGCTACCCGCTCCAGGATCTGCAGGTCGGCGGCGAGCCGGGTTTCGATACCGGGCCGTTGGATCTTGATCACCACCCGCTCGCCCGAATGCAGTCGTGCCGGGTGTACCTGCGCGATCGATGCGGATGCGATCGGCACCGGATCGAACTCGGCGAATACGTCGGTGGGCGGTGCACCCAGCTCGGCCAGCAGTACGTCATGGATCGTGCCGGGGTCGGCCGGCGGCACCCGGTCGAGCAGGGTGCGGAACTCCTCGGACAGCACGCCGGGAAACACCCCAGGGCTGGATGCGATGAGTTGGCCCAGCTTGACGTAGGTCGGGCCGAGCGCGGCGAATCGGTCCCGGGTGGCGTGTGCCGCCGCGGCGGCCAGCGGCCGTCGACGCAAGCCGTCCAACAGAACCTGTCCGCCACCGATCGCCGCCTGCCAGGCGGTGGCGCCGACCCGGGTCACCTCGGTGGTGATCGGGACTCGGCGCAGCAGCAGCTCGGGGGTAGTGCTTTCGTTCATCGTCGTCGAGGGTAGCGGGTGCCGGACAACTTGGATACTCTGCGTATGTGGATACGCAGAACATCTCGATTCCGGATCACCAGGCTGTGATCGTCGGTGGTGGCTTCTCCGGAATCGGCGCGGCGATCAAGCTCGACGAGCTCGGCATCCACGACTACTTGCTGGTGGAGGCGGGCGACGGGCTCGGTGGCGCGTGGCACTGGAACACCTATCCCGGTGTCGCCGTCGATATCCCGTCGTTCAGTTACCAGTTTTCGTTCGAGCAACGTCCCTGGTCCCGGGTGTATGCGCCCGGGAGCGAGCTCAAGGACTACGCCGAGCACTGCGCGGACAAGTACGGCCTGCGCGCGCGCACGCGACTGAACACGCGCGTCGTCGCCGCGGAGTTCGACGACGACGCGCATCTGTGGCGATTGGGGACCGACGGTGGGGAGCAGATCACCGCTCGGTTCGTGATCGGTGCAACCGGTGTGTTGACCCAGCCGAAGCGACCGGACATCGCCGGCTCGGACGACTTCACCGGCGATGTGATCCACACCGCCCGGTGGGATCACGACCTCGATCTGCGTGGCAAGCGGGTGGCGATCATCGGCACCGGTGCTTCCGCGGTGCAGATCATTCCCTCGATCGCCGCGCAGGTGGCCCAGCTGACCGTGTTCCAGCGGACGCCGATCTGGTGTCTGCCCAAGCTCGACGCACCGATTCCGTGGTTGGGCCGGCAACTGTTGGGCCGGGTGCCGGGGGTCGAGAGCGTCGCGCGGGTGGCGAGTCAGGCGTTCGTCGAACTGACGTTTCCGGTTGCCGCGCACTTCGCGGGTCTGGTGCCGGTGGCCAAGGTAGGCGAGCGTCAGGGGCGCGACTTCCTCCGCCGCCAGGTGCGCGATCCGGTCGTTCGGGACAAACTCACTCCACGGTACGGGTTGGGCTGCAAGCGCCCCAGCTTCTCCAACGACTACTTGCCGACATTCAATCGGGACAACGTGCTGCTGGAGACCTCGCCGATCGAGCGGATCACGCCGACCGGTATTCGAACCGTCGACGGTGTCGAGCACGAGATCGACGTCTTGATCCTGGCCACCGGGTTCAAGGTTTTCGAAGCCGGCAACATGCCGCCGTTTCCGGTGATCGGATCGCGCGGCGCCGACCTGGAGAAGTTCTGGGACAGCAATCGATTCCAGGCGTACGAGGGCGTCAGCGTCCCCGGGTTCCCGAATTTCTTCCTGATTCTGGGGCCCTACGGGTACAACGGCTCGTCCTACTTCAATCTGATCGAAACCCAGATGCGGCACATCACGCGGTGCCTGGGGAAGGCACGTGACGCCGAGGCGACCCGAGTCGAGATAACGACGGAGGCGAACGACCGGTATTTCACCGCGATGCTCGGTCGGCGGGGCAATCAGGTGTTCTTCCGGCCGGGCTGCGACGGTGCGAACAGTTACTACTTCGACAAGCACGGCGACGTGCCGATCCGTGCCGCGACTACTGCCGAGACAATATGGCGGAGCGCGCGATTCGATCTCGACGACTACCGATACGAGAAGCTGCCGGCGTGACCGTCGTCCGCCGGGAACGGCTCACCCGCGCGCAGAGCCAGCAACGGACGCGCGCCGCGGTTGTCGCTGCCGCGGTGGAATTGTTTCTGACCGAAGGATTTCGCACCACGTCGCTGGACGAAGTCGCCGCGGCGGCCGGCTATACCCGCGGCGCGGTGTACTCCAACTTTGCCGACAAGGCCGCGATGGGCATCGCGGTGGTGGACGAGCTGTATCGCCGGGAGGAGCGACGGCTCGCCGAGCTGATCGAAACCGAGCCGCCCGATCGGCTGATCGACGCGTTGTCGACCTGGGCCGAGGCGACCGTCGGCGACCCGCGCTGGATGCAGTTGGAGATCGAGGTCGCGGCGTTGAGCGGCGGAAACAATCGGGCTGCGACGGTCGAGCGGCACGCCCGACTACGGGCGCTGTGCCGCCGACTGATCGATCGATTCGTCGACGAGTCGGCGGGAGTGGACCGCGACCTCCTCGCGCTCGGGTTGGTCGGTATGGCGTTGGGGGTCGGCTTTCAGCGTGCTGCCGACCCGGCGATCGGCGGGGCGCAGGTGGGTGAGATGTTCAGGTTGCTACTGCCGGGGGCGTGTAGTCGATAAGTCGGAACCCGGCCGCGTTGACACGGGGGTTGTCGATGAGGGTGGTTCGGAGATCAGGTTTCGTCGTCGCGCTTGTGCTGTTGACGGCGATGGTGCTGGTGGGGGGGTGTGGGCGGAGCGTCGACGGGACGGCGGTGCGGTCGGCCCGAGCGGCGCCGTGGGACCCGTGCTCGTTGTCCGACGATGTGATCCGGCGGGCCGGATTGGATCCCGCGACCCGCGATTCGGCGTCGCTGGTCAACGGGGCCGGCGAACTCAGCTGCGAGTGGCACAATGACGACCTCTTCATGACACTCACGGCGATCGCGGGGGCCACGATCGAGCAAGTTCATTCGGGTCAGGGAAACCACGATTTTCATGATGCGATTGTTGGCAATCGTACGGTTACCACATATCGAGATGAGGGGGATCGGACCGGATCCTTTTGCTTCTTGGTCGTCCCGCTGGAGCCCGCTGGGATAGCGCTCATGCAAGTCTCACGCACTGCGTTCACCGAGGACACCACTCCGATGTGTGTCTGGGCGTACCGAGTCGGCGACGTGGTAGTTGCAGCGATGCCCCGCTGAGGCTAGCGTCGAATCAGTATCGGTGCCCATCGGGGGAGGGTCGCGATGTTCGTCGCTTCGTCCGGAGTAGATGTACTCCTTTCTTATGCCGCCTTGGCGAAGGCGGGTGATGTTCTGTTGGACGCGGAAGTCGCCGAGGACGCCGCCAGAGCTTGCGCGGAAGCGGTCGAGGGGCTGACAGAGCGCAGGCAGGCGATGTTTCGTCGTAAGGAAATGCTTCCGCTCGGCGAATTTCCTTGCGGTACTCAACTGGCGCAGATCCTGGCCGACGTCGCCCAGCAGTTCGTGGATCGGTTGGACGAGCACATCGTCTGTCTCCGCGCGATCCACGATATGGTCGGTGCTCAGGTAGCGGACTCGCTGACCACCGATCAGGAAACCAGCGACGCCTTTGCTCGGGTGACGAGCCAGATCGTCGGCTGACCGATGTCCGCTCCTTATCTGCCGTCGCCGCAGCCATTGATCCCGGGCATCGATCAGGTGGTGGCAAACTTACAGAGTCTGCCGGTGATCACCGGCAAGCCGGAACAGTTCGTCGGCCCGGCGGGTTCCGGGCCGCCGGACCTTTCTGCTCTGCCGCAGTAGGCCGGGCTGGTCGTCGAGCCCCGTGTGGTGCAGCCCACCAATTTCGATGCGTTCGAACACGCTCAGCTGGTCGCCAATGTGCAGCCGATCCAGCCCGAATCGGTCGACGGATTTCGGCAGGAGTGGGCGCGCGCGGCGAACGGGGTTGCCGACGTGTTCGCGACCTTGGCGGCCACGATCGGTCGCGCGATCGCCGACCGGTGGCAGGGCGCGTCCGGTGCGGCGGCCGCCGCCGCTATCGCGGGTTATGCCCGGGATGCGAACGGAATGGCTGATGCATCCAATCTGGTTGCCCGCCAGATAGGTTTGCTGGTCGACTCACTGGATCGGACCAAGCTGGATCTGCCGCCGGAACCTGCCGAGACGGTGCCGGGACGACTCGCCGGTCTGGTCGGCGCCGACGGATGGGACGACGAACGGCGTGACGCCGCCAGGCAACAGGCGGTGCATTTTCTCGACACCGTCTACTACGGCGGCGGCATCGTCCCGACCGCGCAGGGGCTTCCGGTGTTCCCTGCGGTGAACTCGCCGATTGCCGGCGGTCCAGGTCCCGTGAGTGGCGGCTCGACCGCGGAATCGGCTGGTGGTGGTCGGTCGGTATCGTCGAGTGAGGGCTCGGCTGGTTCGGGTGACGATTCATCCGGAGTAGGTTCCGGTACATACGGTTCGAGCTATTCGGGCGCGGGGACGACCGGATGGGGTAGCGGCGCCGGGGACGGTTCGATGGTCGACTCGAACGGTGGATCGACCGAACTCGACGAACGTGGCTACGGCGGCTCCATCGGGGCGGACGAGGGGTCTGCGGGCGAGGGGTCTGCGGGCGGTGCCACAACCGATGCCGTGGCTGTCCCCGGCAGCGACACGGGTGCTGCAGATCGTGCCGGCGCTGCCGGAGTAGATCGTGGCTCGAATGGAGTCGGCTCGGGCACGGATGCCGCGGCATCCGATAGTCCGGGGAAGACCGTGGCCGCCGATTACGGGCCATCGGTCGGCTCGGGGGCTGCACTGCCCGGAACCGGTACCTGCGGGACGAGTTCGGGCGTCGGGCCGCCGGGCGCGGGCTCGTTCACCCCGGGTGCCCCCGGTGTCGCCGGCCTCGGGAGCGGCGTTTCCGGCGGGGACCGGATACCCGGTGGATCGGGTTCCGGTGCACTCGGCTCCCCGCTGCTCGGCGGGGTCGCCCCAGGTGCTGGAGCGACCGGTCGCTCGCCGACGGCCGTCCCCGGCCGGCCGGGTTACCCGGGAATGGGTATGGCGCCCTTGGGTGGGCGTGGTAACGGTGACGACGATCGCGGGCGCACCGCGCCCGACTATCTGGCGAACGACGAACTACGACAATGGATCGCACGGCAGGCCGGGCGCTGGGGTACGCCCGTGATCGGAGCCGTGACCGATGTCGAGTCGCCGGACGATCCGTCCGGACCTGCGGACCGATGACGGCGTGGACCTTTCATCCACTGACCTATCAGGTCGGTTGGCGGTCGTTCGGTGCCGACCCGCCGTATCCGTTCCAGTATCGCTCGACGACCAGTGAGATGGCACGCTATACGCGGCAATGTATTTCGGCGTCCGAACAGTTCGAGGATCAGTTGGACGAAGCGCTGTATCAGGCGTTCGTCGTGATGATGAATCCGGATGTGCGCATCCACGTGTGCGGACTCGTCGGGCCTGGCGATGCCGACAAAGTTCGTCTGTATGCCGCCATGCGAGGCGCGGATGCGGTTCTGGCGCAGCAAAATCCGGGAGCCGGCCGGACCAGCGGTGGTTCGGTGCGGGTAACGCGGGTTCAGCGCGTGGGCTGCGGCGACGCCGTCGCGCGCGCATTGCCGAACGTTCGTGCCGGTACACAAAAGCGCATCGACGTCGACCACGACGAGCTTCCTGCGGGGGATGGCCCCGAGCCCCGAGCCACGTCCTGGCTACGTCCCGCGGATGCCGGTCCGACGCCGGTCGCCGATGCCACTCGGCTGCTGGCCCGTCCTCGCACCGGGATCGGGCGGATCGAGGTGTACCCGGGCGCGTCCCTCGGCGCGCGCGACACCGGCGACGGTCGCGACGTCCGCTGGCTCGATGTTCTCGACGACGGCCGTTATCTGCTGGTCGATCGTGCGCGCTCGATATCGATATCGCCGGGCGGGCCCGCCGCGCTCCGCGACGTCGTGCAGGAGCTGATAGCGCCCGGCTGATCCGGGATACCCGCCGGATCGTTCTGGGACAGTGGGTGGGGTCGGCAAGAGGAGGCCCACAAATGACGGATGAGCGACTCGCGCAGGTGCGGCTGTGGTGTGCGCAGGCCCGGATCGACGGCCCGTTCGATACCGGATGGCCCGCGGAAATCTCCGATGCGGCGGCAGTGCTGATCGCTTCCGCGCGGGTGGATGAGCAAACCCGCGCGGTGCTGCTGGCGCGGCATCGGGCGGATCGGCCGTTGCCGTCGATCGGCGGTTATGCGATGTTGCGGCGGCTGACCGACGAGCTGGCCAGGCTGCGGGAGCGGACCGGCCGGCTGCAGGGTGGTGCGGTCGCGGCGATGATCGACTATCGAGCGGCGGGTCTGGGGCGACGGTTGCAGACGCTCCGGTCGACGGTGGAGTCGGGGTCGGGGCATTACGCCAGCGGTATTCGAGGTATCCGACGTGACCGAAGGCTCGGCGTGCACCTGGAGCCGCGACAACGCGCCGCCGTGGTGACCGCGCTGTCCCGAACGCCGGTTCCGTTCGCGCCGTCGACGACCGAGCAGCTGCGCGGTGCGGCGGCCGATGCGTCGGCGCGCGCGGTTCGCCTGTCCGAGAACTCCGTGGTAGCTCGGATCTCCAAGTATCTGACCGTGCCAACCGGTGAGCAACGCCGGTTTGCCGATCGGTACGACACCCTGCTGTTCCTTGCCGCGAGTTGGTTCGACCGGATCGACAGATCCGAAATTTGGCAATCCGACTGCTTCGCGGTGCAGCGGCTACAGCTCGATCTCGCCGACGAATTGGTCCAGATCGCTGTCGACACGGTCGCGTTGCAGGAGATCGAGGCAGATCTGGTCGCGGTCGGTAGTGCCGCGGTGAACGGTCCCGAGCTCGCCGAGGGTCGGCAGGCCGCGTTGGCGGTGGTGTGGGATCAGCTGGTGGATCGGGTCGGGGCGCTGGGCCGGATCGGCGACGTACTTGCCGCGGCCGAGGAACGCGTTCGTGCGCTCGCCGCTGTCGATCGGACGGTGTCGTTGGACAGTCGGATCGACGAGCTGATCGCGCGGTCGGGCAACCGGGAGCTGTCCGCCGCCAACACCCGGTTCGTGGCCGAGCAGATGATCGACCCGGGCGAGGTGCTGGGCGCGCTGCAGGCTGCGGTCCATGACGACATCGTGCTGATCACCTCCCGAGCACGCTCCGACTGACCCTGCTCGGATGAGGTTCGGCAGCTGCGTCGTGTCGTCGTCGCGACACGCCGATCGGAGGCGGACGCGCCGGACTCGACGAGGTTACGACCAGGGAGTTTCATCCGTGTGAGTCGCAATATGTCGTGTCAGGTGACTGTGTCGGACACAAGGTGTAGTGTCTGGAGGGCACCGAGGTTGTACGGCAGTGAGGGGCCGCAAGGCCTCGTCCAGCAGTAGTTGGGTCGCCGTACGAGCGGTGTGATCGGCAGATGTGTGTCCGGAAGATCGACCCGCCGCGGGCGGCGATCGGCAGCGGCGCCGAGCAAGCGCATAACCAGTACCGAGGGGAACCCGATGACGATCACGGTGTACACCAAGCCGGCATGTGTCCAGTGCAATGCCACCTATCGGGCCCTCGACAAGGAAGGGATCGACTACCGGGTGGTCGATATCTCGGAGGATCCGGACGCCCGGGACTATGTGATGGCGCTGGGTTACCTGCAGGCTCCGGTCGTGGTGGCCGGCGACGCGCACTGGTCCGGTTTTCGGCCGGACCGGATCAGATCGCTCGCGGTCGCGGCCTGACGTTCGGGCGGAGCCTGAATGAACGAAAAGTCGGCGCGATGCTCCGAGCCCGGGTCTTTCGGGCGGCGCTCGGACGGTGAGCCACCCCGGCAGGTGGTGTACTTTTCCAGCGCATCGGAAAATACCCGGCGGTTCGTCGATCGGTTGGAGATCGCCGCGACGCGCATCCCGCTGCACGATCGCTCCGGCGACTTTCGCGTGGATGGGGAGTTCGTGCTCATCACGCCCACATATGGCGGCGGAATGCACATCGCGGGCCGCGATCGTGGGTTCGTGCCCAAGCCGGTTGTGCGTTTCCTGAACCACCCGCACAACCGCGGCTTGCTGCGCGGTGTGATCGCGGCGGGCAACACCAACTTCGGCGACACCTACTGCGCAGCCGGCGACGTGATCTCGGCCAAGTGTGGGGTGCCGTATCTGTACCGATTCGAGTTGATGGGAACGGTCGACGACGTCGAGCGTGTCCGTAAGGGATTGGGGTTGTTTTGGCAACAGCAACGACTGCACCGGCCGGAAGTGCGGGCCGGATAGAGCACGTCGCCGTTCGCGACAACGACTCGGCTGGGGAGCTCGATTACCACGCACTGAACGCGATGCTGAACTTGTACGGACCGGACGGCGAGATCCAGTTCGACAAGGACCGCGCAGCCGCGCAGCAATATTTTCTGCAGCACGTGAACCAGAACACGGTGTTCTTCCACAACGTCGACGAAAAGCTCGACTATCTGATCCGGGAGAACTACTACGAGCGCGAAGTGCTCGACCAGTACACCCGCAATTTTGTAAAGTCCCTGCTGGATCTGGCCTATGCGAAGAAGTTCCGGTTCCCGACTTTTCTCGGCGCGTTCAAGTACTACACCTCGTACACGCTCAAGACGTTCGACGGCAAGCGATATCTGGAGCGGTTCGAGGACCGCGTCTGCATGGTGGCGCTCACTCTGGCCGCCGGTGACGAGACGCTGGCCAGGCAATTGGTCGAGGAGATCATCTCCGGCCGTTTCCAGCCGGCCACGCCGACCTTCCTCAACTCGGGTAAGCGACAGCGCGGTGAGCCGGTGAGCTGTTTCCTGCTCCGCATCGAAGATAATATGGAATCCATTGGGCGAGCAATCAATTCGGCGCTGCAGCTATCCAAACGGGGCGGCGGGGTGGCGCTGCTGCTGTCCAACATCCGGGAGCACGGTGCGCCGATCAAGAAGATCGAGAATCAATCCTCCGGGGTCATCCCGATCATGAAGTTGCTGGAGGATTCGTTCTCCTACGCCAACCAGCTCGGCGCCCGTCAGGGGGCCGGCGCGGTATACCTGCATGCGCACCACCCGGACATCTATCGGTTCCTCGACACCAAGCGGGAGAACGCCGACGAGAAGATCCGGATCAAGACACTGTCGTTGGGCGTGGTGATCCCGGATATCACGTTCGAGCTGGCAAAGCGCAACGAAGACATGTACTTGTTCTCGCCGTACGACGTCGAGCGCATCCACGGCGTGCCGTTCGCCGACATCGATGTGACCGAGAAGTATCACGAGATGGTCGACGATCGACGGATTCGCAAGGCGAAGATCAAGGCACGGGAGTTCTTCCAGACCATCGCGGAGTTGCAGTTCGAGTCCGGCTATCCGTACATCATGTACGAGGATACGGTGAACCGGGCGAATCCGATTGCCGGCAAGATCACTCACTCGAACTTGTGTTCGGAGATCTTACAGGTGTCGACACCGTCCCACTACAACGACGATCTGTCCTACTCCGAAGTGGGCAAGGATATCTCGTGCAATCTGGGTTCGTTGAACATCGCCAAGGCGATGGACTCGCCGGACTTCGCGCAGACCATCGAGACGGCGATCCGGGCGTTGACCGCGGTGTCGGACCAGACCCACATCAACTCGGTTCCCTCGATCGAGCAGGGCAACAATGATTCTCATGCGATCGGGCTGGGTCAGATGAATCTGCACGGCTATCTCGCTCGCGAGCGGATCCACTACGGTTCCGAGGAAGGTATCGACTTCACCGATATCTACTTCTACACCGTGCTGTACCACGCTCTGCGGGCATCGAATCGGATTGCTCGCGAACGTGGTTCGCAATTCAAAGGGTTCCCGGAATCGAAGTATGCGTCGGGGGAGTTCTTCGACAAGTACACCGAACGAGCGTGGCTGCCGAAGACCGAGCGGGTCGCGCAGCTGTTTGCCGATGCGGGGGTGGCGATTCCGACTCAACAGGACTGGTCCGCGCTGAAAGCCGACGTGGCCGAGTACGGGCTGTACAACCAGAACTTGCAGGCGGTGCCGCCGACCGGTTCGATCAGCTATATCAATCACTCGACCAGCTCGATCCACCCGGTCGCTTCGAAGATCGAGATCCGCAAGGAAGGCAAGATCGGCCGGGTCTACTATCCGGCGCCGTACCTGACCAACGACAATCTCGAGTATTACGAGGATGCCTACGAGATCGGCTACGAGAAGATCATCGACACCTACGCCGCGGCCACCCAGCATGTCGACCAGGGCCTGTCGCTGACCTTGTTCTTCAAGGACACCGCCACCACCCGCGACCTCAACCGGGCGCAGATCTACGCGTGGCGCAAGGGGATCAAGACGCTCTACTACATCCGGTTGCGGCAGATGGCGCTGGAGGGAACCGAGGTCGAGGGCTGCGTCAGCTGCATGCTCTGAAGTCGGGGAGTGCGGATCTTCTCGACAAGAAGGCCCGGTACGGGTATCCCGGTCTCCCTGATGGGTCGTCTCGTCAGCCTGCGGCGCGGGGGCGTAGTGCTCCGGGCGTGCTGCCGGTCGCGCGGGTGAAGGCTCGACTGAACGATGCTTCGGACAGATAGCCGAGGTTCCGGGCGACCTCAGCGACCGTGGTGTCGCCGCGCGCCAAGCGGGCTTGCGCGAGTTCCATCCGGTACCGGGTGACATACCGCATCGCCGACTCGCCGACGAGCTCGGTGAATCGAGCGGCGAAAGCGGAGCGGGACATCGCCGCCTCCCGGGCGAGCGACTCGACCGTCCAGGGCCCGCCTGGATTCCGGTGCACCGCGCCGATCGCCCGGCCGATCTGCGGATCTTCCAGGGCGCCCAGCCATCCGGAGTGTGCGGCCGGGTCCAGCTCGAGCCAGGAGCGAATGGCTTCGATAACGAGGATGTCGGCGAGTCGCGTCGTAACCGCTTCGCCGCCGGGCCGTAGCTCGCGGAGTTCGGCTGTCATCAGCCGCACCGCATCCTGGATGCGGGCCTGCGCGTCGCCGGGTTCGACGTGGATGACCGGCGGCAGCACGTCCAGCACCCGGCCGACTGCCGGCTCGTCGAAACCGACGACCCCGCAGATGAGCGTGGTAGCCGCCCCACCGCCACCGCAACGCAACAGCGAATAGTGTTCGCTCACCATCAGCTGGGGGAGCTCGTCCACCCGGCCGATGATCGCGGCACCGGCTTCGCTGCGCAGCAGATGGCCCCGGCCGTGCGGTACCAGTGCCAGATCGCCGGCGCGGAGCAGCACCGGCGGCGAGTCCGCGACTTCGAGCCGGCAGTGGCCATGGGTGACCACGTGGAAGGCGAGGCAGTCCGCGAACGGGGGGAGGTCCAGGCCCCACGGTGCCGTCGCGTCGGTTTGCGAATAGAACACCCCGCGCATCCGCACCAGGTAGAGCGCCTCGCCGAGCCGGTCCCGTGGCTGCCACGGTTGATCCGGAGGATCGGGACGAATGGACATGTCATCGAGACTATCTGGCATAGATCGTCCGCAACAGGACGCTTAGCGTGGACTTATGTCGATGTTCTCGCCGTGGAGCATCACCGTAGAGAGGATGTGTTCGCCATGAACGTACTGGTCATCGGAGCCACCGGTGGTAGCGGCCGCGCGGTGGTCGCCGAGTTGCTCGCTCGCGGCCATCGGGTCACTGCGTTCTCCCGGCACGCAAGCGGGTTGGCTACCGCGCCACAACTGCGGGCTGTCGACGGGGATGCGACCGATCCGGCGGCCGTGGACGCGGTGGTGCCGGGTCATGACGCGGTCGTGATCGCACTGGGCATCAGCGAGAACCCACTGCGGGTCCGGTTGCGTGGTCCCGCCGGCACCGCCGCGGATGTGCGTAGTGCCGGCACCCGTCATGTGATTGCTGCCATGCAGCGCAACGGGATCCATCGGCTCGTGGTGCAGAGCACCTACGGTGTCGGAGCGACCGCCGGCCGGCTCGGAGTGGTCGACCGGCTGTTCTTCGCCGTGCTGATCAAGGGGCAGGCCGCCGATCATGAACGGCAGGAGCAGCTCGTGCGGGCCAGCGGGCTGGACTGGGTGATCGTGCAGCCGATTCACCTGCACGACAGTCGAGTCGGCGCCGGTGCGTTCGTGTCGGAGACCGGCGAGGTCGTCGGACGCAAGGTGTCTCGGGGCCAGGTTGCCACGGTGCTCGCCGATGCCGCCGAGAGTGTGGCGGGGCCGGTGCACCGGTCGTTGGCGGTTTCAGCGCGGGCCTGATCTCGCCTGCCGGACCGGACTGGCGCCGTGGACCGGGTGTGGAAGTGATCCAGAAACTGGTTGTCGCGGTCGTGGCCGGGCAGGGGTCGCGTCGGCGGCCGGCCACGCAGCGGACTACTTCGCCCGTCCGAACGAACTGCGCTTGACAGCGCCACCGAACCTCTGCCAATCTCTATGCCAGGTCATGAGTTCCAGCATCAAGCCCCGGCTCGCTGGACGGCAACCCTCCTCCGCGGTGGGGTGCTCCGGGTGACGACCAGGTCGCGCGTCCACATGGGCCCGTGGCAAGCGCGGACTCCTCACGAGCGAGTCCTTCATCGGAAGGATATGCCATGACAACCCTGCTGATCGATCCTGATGTTGCCCTCGCCGTCGACGAGCGAGTCGACACCACGACGCTTCGCCTGGTGGATGACGGTCTCCGAGTTCCTTTGGCCGACAGCCGAACCTGCGCGTATGCGAACTTCGACTATGCGGCGAGCGCGCCGGCGCTGGAACGGGTGGTCGACGCAGTGCGGTCGGCGCTGCCGAGCTATGCGAGTGTGCATCGTGGTGCCGGTGCGCCGTCGCGGGTCACTACCGACCGCTACGAGCGAGCCCGCGACACGATCGCCCGGTTCTTCGGTGCCGCCGAACCCGGATATCACGTCTGCTTCACCCGCAACACCACCGACGCGCTGAACTTGTTGTCCCGTTGTGTACCAGGCGATGTCGTGGTGTTGGAGATCGAGCACCACGCCAACTTCCTGCCGTGGGCCCGACGCCGGGTGGTCCCGGTCGCCGCGACCCGGTCCGACACGCTGGCGGCGCTCGAGCAGGAGCTTTCGGCTCGGCCCGCCGCGTTGCTCGCGGTGACCGGGGCATCCAACGTCACCGGCGAGGTGCTCCCGATCGGGGAGTTGGCCAGGTTGGCACACCGGCACGGCGCCCGAATACTGATCGACGCCGCCCAGCTCGCGCCGCACCGCCGGATCGACCTCTGTGCCAGTGGGATCGACTATCTGGTGGCATCGGGCCACAAGCTGTACGCGCCGTTCGGTACCGGCGTGTTGATCGGTCGCGCCGACTGGCTCGACGCCGCCCCGCCGTACCTCGCCGGCGGTGGTGCTTCGGCAGCGGTTACCCGGTCGGGTGTGGACTGGCACACCGGTCCCGCCAGGCACGAAGGTGGAACTCCGAATGTGCTCGGCGCCATCGCATTCGCCGCTGCCTGCGAGGTGTTGGCGGCCACGGATCGGGGGGCGCTCGTCCGCGACGAGCAGACGCTGACCGATCGCCTGCGGCGCGGTCTCGAGAGCATCGACGGGCTGCGCACGTTGCGTATCTGGCACGACGACGGCGACGTCGTCGGCATCGTGTCCTTCGTCGTGGCCGGCTGTGATCCGGCGGCGGTCGCCGAGTTGCTTTCGAACGAGTTCGGCGTCGGTGTTCGGGCCGGAAAGTTCTGTGCGCATCCGCTGCTTGCCGCGCTCGGATGCTCCGACGGAGCGGTACGCGCGTCGATCGGACTCGGCACCACGATCGACGACATCGACCGGCTGATCGCGGGTGTCCGGTGTGCGGTGACCGATCCGCGCTGCGCCCGCCGCACGCGATCGCAGTAGCTGTCGCGCTCAGCCACCCAGCGGACTCACAGCCGACTTCCAGCCGACATCCGGGCATCGGGTTCCCGGAGCTTCTAGCGTCGTAGCGACATCGCGGGGAAGACATCGCGACGACGAAAGGTGGCAGTGCTGATGCACGAGCATGATCTGGGTCTGGCCCATGACCTGCGGGTGATGTCGCGGCGGCGGTTGCTGGCGTTGGTCGGCGCGGCCGGCACCGCAACCGTGGCCGCGGCGTGCTCGACCGGCGGCACGGATTCGGGTACGGCGTCGACGGCCACGACCGGCGTAAACTCCGGCACGACGGCCGCGTCTGGTGCGGCCGGAACCGTCGCCGCCGCTCCGGAAGAGACCGCAGGCCCCTATCCCGGTGACGGCAGCAACGGGCCCAACGTGCTGATCGAGTCCGGCGTCGTCCGTTCTGATATCACAGCTAGCTTCGGATCGTATTCAGGTACAGCGCAGGGTGTTTCGATGACCTTAACGATGACGATGCAGGATCTTGCGAAGAACGGGGTGGTTGGCGCCGGGATGGCGATCTACGTCTGGCATTGCGACCGCGCCGGACAGTACTCGCTCTACGGCGTGAAGGACCAGAACTATCTACGCGGGGTCCAGGTAGCCGATGCGTCCGGGGTGGTCAGGTTCACCTCGATCTTCCCGGCCTGCTACTCCGGCCGTTGGCCGCACATTCACTTCGAGGTGTTCGACTCGCTGGAATCGGCGGTGGCCGGGGACAATGCGCGGCTCACCTCGCAGATTGCTCTGCCGCAAGAGGTGTGCGAGTCGGTTTATGCGACTGCGGGTTACGAGCAGAGCGTGCAGAACCTGTCGCGGGTGTCGCTGTCCAGCGACAATGTCTTCAGCGACGGGTGGGATGCGGAGCTGGCGACGGTGTCCGGCACGCCGCAGTCGGGGACCGAAGTGTCGATCACTATCGGCGTGGCGGACAAGTCACAGAACACCCAGGCCCCCGGTGCCGGTGGTGGTCCGGGTGGGCCGCCGGGAGGTTCCGGCGGGCCGGCAGGGTCCGGTGGCCCGGGTGGTGAGCCGCCGAGCGGCCCGCCGCCGAGTGGTCTGGGCGGCCCGCCGCCGAGTGGTGTGGGCGGCCCGCCGCGGTGACGCGCCGTACCGTCGACCCTATGAGCGAGCGCCGCGGCGAGGGCTGTCCCGACCATCATCAGCAGCACGACCACCATCAGCACGATTCCGGCCGACCGCCGACGATCGAGCGGCACTGCGACGTCGCGGTGATCGGTGGCTCGGCAGCCGGACTGGCCGCTGCACTGCAGCTTTCCCGGCAGCGGCGTGGTGTCGTGGTGGTCGACGACGGCACCCCGCGCAATGCTGCGGCCGGACATATGCACGGTTTCCTGGGACACGAGGGGATTGCGCCCGATGATCTGCGCGCGGCCGGGCGTGCCGAGGTGCGCGGCCACGGCGGGGAAGTGCTGACCGGGCGGGTCACCGGAGTGTGGCGGCTCGACGACGGACGGTTTCGGCTCGATCTCACCGGCGGGCACACGCTGGTGGCGCGGCGGGTGCTGGCGGCCACCGGGCTGCGCGATGAGATACCCGATATCGACGGGGTCGCCGAACAGTGGGGCCGCGGCGTGATCCATTGCCCTTTCTGCCACGGTTTCGAGGTGCGTGACCAGCGCCTGGTGCAGATCGTCACCCACCCGTCGGGTCTGCACCCGACCCTGCTGTTCCGGCATCTGACCGACCGACTGACCGTCGTGTTGCACGAGCCGGCCGGAGTGGACACCGAGATGGTCGACGCGCTGGCCGGCTCCGGGGTGGTGATCGAACGGAGCGCCGTGCGGCGGGTGCTCACCCGGTCCGACGACACGGTGTCCGGGGTGGAACTGACCGACGGCCGGGTCCTCGACGCCGACGCGGTGGTGGTCGGCGCGCTCTTTCGCGCCCGAGCCGACGTCCTCGCCGGTGTCGGGCTCGCCACCACCCCGCATCCGTCCGGGGCCGGCGACGTGCTGGCGGTCGATCCGCGCGGCGAGACCGCCGTACCGGGGATCTATGCGGCCGGCAACCTCACCGACCCGAGCTTGCAGGTGTTGCCCGCGGCCGCCCAGGGAAGTCAGGTCGGCGCGATGATCGCGTTCAGCCTCGCCGAGCAGGACCTGCGCGGTGCCCGTCGTTCCGGCGAGGCGGTCGACTGGGACCACCGTTACTCTGGGCCGGAGCGGGCGTGGAGCGGCAATCCGAACGGCACCCTGGTGCGCGAGGTCATCGAACTGACTCCGGGCCGGGCACTCGACGTCGGTGCCGGTGAGGGTGCGGACGCGTTGTGGCTGGCCGAGCAGGGCTGGAAGGTCACCGCCACCGACATTTCCGCGCGTGCGCTCGACCGGGCGCGAGCCGAGGCGGAGCGGCGCGGACTCGCCGTCGATCTGGTGCGAAGCGATGCGGGCGATCCGGCCCCGTTCGGCTCGGCGACCTTCGATCTGGTCTCGTTGCAGTACGGCTCCTTCAAACGCTCGCCGGATCAGCGCGGTCTGCGCAGCCTGCTCGACGCCGTCGCGCCGGGCGGCACGCTGCTCGTGGTCCACCACGACCAGGCCCCGATGCGGGAGCCGGTCGATGTGGCGACCCAGACCCGGATGTTCGACCTGGAGGCGTTCGTCGGCGTCGACGAGATCGCCGAAGCGCTTCGTGCTCAACCGGATACCTGGCGGATCGAGACCTACGAGACCCGCCCGCGCCCGGCCGGCGCGGCGAGCACCCACCACGTGGATGACGTGATCCTGCGCGCTACCCGAACCAGGTCATAGCCGAGCGGCCGCCCCTGGTTGGGTGCGCCGTCTCCTTCTCCTCGGGGCCGCTCGGCAGTCCGAGCGAAGTGTTCCCGGTGCCGATCCGGCGCGGAGTGATCGAGGCCTACGTCGCCGCGCCGCCGTAGGGTGCCAGGCATGACCGGACCGGACGCCTGGTTGGCCGCGATCCGCACCGAGGGTGCGGCGCTGGCCGCCACCCCGACCGACAGCCTGGACGCCGCGGTGCCGTCGTGCCCGGGATGGACGGTGCACGATCTGATCGCCCATGTCGGTGCGGTGCATCGCTGGGCCACCACCAAGATCCTGCGGACCGAC
The DNA here is from genome assembly GCF_019285775.1 of Skermania piniformis. Taxonomy (GTDB): domain Bacteria; phylum Actinomycetota; class Actinomycetes; order Mycobacteriales; family Mycobacteriaceae; genus Skermania; species Skermania pinensis. The sequence goes on along the minus strand of NZ_CP079105.1, from coordinate 2,740,483 downwards.
GGTCCGCGCGGTATCCGGGCCGACCAGGCGCCGCCCGGAACGGCAGTATCGGACTGGTATCAGGAGAGCTTGGATGGGCTCGTGGCCGCATTCGCCCACACCACCCCGGACACCCCGGCCCCCACCTTCGTCGGCGAGCGCGACGTGGCGTTCTGGCTGCGCCGCCAAGCGCACGAACTCGCCGTGCACCGATGGGACGCCGATTCCGCCGTACGGCCCGGCGACGAACGCCCGATCGCTGCTGTGCTTGCCGCCGACGGCATCGACGAGTGGCTCGGACTTTTCGTGCCGCGGTTTCTCGCCGAGCCCGGGGCCGTCCCCGATAACCTGGTCGGCCGCACCCTGCACCTGCACGCGACCGACTACCCCGACGGTGAGTGGCTGCTGACCGTAGCCCGTGACGGGGTGACCTACACTCGCGCGCACGCCGAGGGCGACGCGGCCGTGCGCGCTACGACGTCGGACCTGTTGCTCACGGTCTGGCGTCGGCGTGGCCTGGGCGAGGTGGAGGTATTCGGCGACCGGACCGCTGCCGCCGCGATCCTCGATCTCGTGCAGGTGAGCTGAGTGCGGCCGAGACACCACCCATTGGGGTCTGCCATGGAGTCGACCACAAGGAGTAGCTTTCGCAGGGACAGGCGACGGAGAAGGGACCTAGTGCAATGAAGCTGATCGACAGGGTGTCGGCGATCAACTGGAACCGGGTGCCGGACGAGAAGGACGCCGAGGTGTGGGACCGGCTGGTCGGCAATTTCTGGTTGCCGGAAAAGGTCCCGGTGTCCAACGACATCCCGTCGTGGGCGACCCTGACGGCGGCCGAGAAGCAGCTGACCATGCGGGTGTTCACCGGGCTGACCCTGCTGGACACCATCCAGGGCACGGTCGGTGCGGTCAGCCTGATCCCAGATGCGGTTACTCCGCACGAAGAGGCGGTCTACACCAACATCGCGTTCATGGAGTCGGTGCACGCCAAGAGTTACAGCTCGATCTTCTCTACGCTCTGCTCCACCCGAGAGATCGACGACGCGTTCCGCTGGTCGGAGGAGAATCCGAACTTGCAGCGTAAGGCGCAGATCGTCATGGACTACTACCGCGGCGACGAGCCGCTGAAACGGAAAGTGGCCTCGACGCTGCTGGAGAGCTTCCTGTTCTACAGCGGCTTCTACCTGCCGATGTACTGGTCCAGCCGGGCGAAGCTGACCAACACCGCCGATCTGATCCGGCTGATCATCCGGGACGAGGCAGTCCACGGTTACTACATCGGCTACAAATATCAGAAGGGGCTGGAAGCGCTCTCGGACGCCGAGCGGGACGAGCTGAAGAGCTACACCTTCGAGCTGTTGTTCGAGCTCTACGACAACGAAGTCGAGTACACCCAGGACCTGTACGACGACGTCGGGCTGACCGAGGACGTCAAGAAGTTCCTCCGGTACAACGCCAACAAGGCGCTGATGAATCTCGGTTACGAGGCGTTGTTCCCGCGCGACGAGACCGACGTGAATCCGGCGATTCTGTCCGCGTTGTCGCCGAACGCGGACGAGAACCACGACTTCTTCTCCGGGTCCGGGTCCAGCTACGTCATCGGCAAGGCGGTCAACACCGAAGACGAGGACTGGGACTTCTAGGCGGCCGTCCGCTGCGGCGAGCCGGTTATCGCCTGAAATGGGCCTCGGGCCGGCCGGTGAGCGCCCGTTCGATCGAACGCCGACCGGAGTCGAGCAGTGGCTCGGATGAACTCGGGGACCGAACGGGTCAGCTCCCGTAGTAGTTCAACGAATCGCGGAGGTCGGTCACCAATGCACGGGCGGCGACGATCCCGGACCCGTGCCAGATCTCGTCGGCGACCGACCAGACCCGCTTGTCGTGCGCCGCGCTCAGCTTCTTCCACCCGTCCGACTGCATGACGTCTGCGCCGTGCTCCTCGCCGGCCGGCCCGGCGAACGACACGTACACCACGTCGCCCTCGGCGGCGGCGGGATCGTCGGTGTCCAGCGGGAACGACGCGCCGCGTTGGGCGGGTGGCCGTTGCACGCCGACATCGGCCAGCACCCGTCCGGCGAACCCGTCCGTCCCGGCGACCGTGCCGCCGCTGTCGGTGAACCGCACGACCGACGCCTGGGTCTGTCCCGCGAACAGATCGCCGCCGGCGGTGCGCGCGGCCTGCCGGTAGTCGTCCAGGGCGGCGGCGGTGGCATTGGGGCGACCGAGCGCGCCGCCGAGGGTCCGAACCTGCTGCTCCCAGTCATCGCCGGCACGGACGAAGATCGTCGGGGCGATAGCCTGCAGTGGGTCTGCGGCCCCGCCCCCGGCCGGTTCGTTTCCGCCCAGAATGAGGTCCGGACGCAGCTCGCCGATCTTGGCGGCATCCGGAGCGTCGGGTGAACCCACGCCGGGGATCGTGGCGATGCCGGAGCCGAGATAGCCCGGCCGGCCGGTGGCGCCGTCGTCGACGGCCGCCCCGACCACCCGTTCCCAGAGCCCGAGCGCGCACGCGGTATCGAGCGCTTGCGTGCTGAGCGCCACGATCCGCTGCGGATCGGCAGTTTCCGGCGCGGTCGGCGACGGGCAGGCGGTGCTGGTGTCGCGGTCGATGCCGACGATTCCGGCGCCTGCGATGGCGGTCGTCGTGCGCACCACCTGATTCGGCTCGTCGGTTCCGTTGCTACTGCCGCCGCACCCGGCCAGCACTGCGGTGCCGAGCAGAGCGGTAGCGGCCAGAGCGGTGGCGGTCGTCAGGACGCGGGCTCGCACGACGCCCGAGCGTACAAGGTGTCGGTGACCGGTGGAAACGGTCGGACCGAAGCGGTTGACGGACGGTGGGTGTCGAGCGACAGTATCTAGTACGACACAGGGTAGGACCTCGTCCCACGAGCCGTCGGCCGACGGTTTACGATTCATGAAGCGCATGCCGACAGTTCCGTCCCTCGGGTCGAAGCGACTGTCGGGATCGGATACAGCAGCGGAGCCTGCGGGCGACCGGAGGCTTTCGAGGAGGATCAGTGACTGCCGTCGAACCCCGTCCGGCTCCCGAGCTCGACGCCGTCCGCCCTTACCCGGCCCGGGTGGGCCCTAAGGGCTCCTACGTCTGGAAGATGCTGACCACCACCGACCCCAAGGTGCTGGGCATCATGTACCTGGTCACATCGGTGGCGTTCTTCCTGATCGGCGGCTTGATGGCGCTGCTGATGCGAGGTGAGCTCGCCCGGCCGGGGCTGCAGTTCCTGTCGAACGAGCAGTTCAATCAGCTGTTCACCATGCACGGCACGATCATGCTGCTGTTCTATGCCACGCCGATCGTGTTCGGTTTCGCGAACGTGATCCTGCCGCTGCAGATCGGTGCACCGGACGTGGCGTTCCCCCGGCTGAACGCCTTCAGCTACTGGCTCTACCTGTTCGGCGCGAGCATGGCCACTGCCGGCTTCATCACCCCGGGCGGCGCCGCCGACTTCGGGTGGACGGCATACAGCCCGCTCACCGACGCGGTGCACTCGCCGGGCGTCGGAGCCGATCTCTGGATCATGGGTCTGGCAGTATCCGGCCTCGGCACCATTCTCGGCGGGGTGAACATGGCGACCACCGTGATCACGCTGCGGTGCCCCGGCATGACCATGTTCCGGATGCCGATCTTCACCTGGAACATCTTCATCACCAGCTTGCTCGTGCTGTTGGCCTTCCCGCTGCTCACCGCCGCGCTGATGGGCCTGGCGGTCGATCGCCACCTGGGTGGGCACATCTACGACCCGGCTGCCGGTGGCGTGTTGCTCTGGCAGCACCTGTTCTGGTTCTTCGGGCACCCCGAGGTGTACATCATCGCGTTGCCGTTCTTCGGCATCGTGTCCGAGATATTCCCGGTGTTCTCCCGGAAGCCGATCTTCGGCTACACCACGATCGTGTACGCCACCATCGGCATCGCCGCGCTCTCGGTGGCGGTGTGGGCGCACCACATGTACGCGACCGGTGCGGTCCTGTTGCCGTTCTTCAGCTTCATGACGTTCCTGATCGCGGTTCCGACCGGGGTGAAGTTCTTCAACTGGATCGGCACCATGTGGCGCGGCCAGCTGACCTTCGAGACACCGATGCTGTTCTCGGTCGGATTCCTGGTCACGTTCTTGTTCGGCGGTCTCTCCGGGGTGATCCTGGCCAGCCCGCCGCTGGACTTCCACGTCACCGATTCGTACTTCGTGATAGCGCACTTCCACTACGTGCTGTTCGGCACGATCGTGTTCGCCACCTACGCCGGCATCTACTTCTGGTTCCCCAAGATGACCGGCCGGATGATGGACGAGAAGCTGGGCAAGTGGCATTTCTGGACCACGTTCATCGGCTTCCACACCACGTTCCTGGTCCAGCACTGGGTCGGCAACGAAGGCATGCCACGCCGCTACGCCGATTATCAGGTCGCGGACGGATTCACCACGCTGAACACCATCTCCACCATCGGTGCCTTCGTGCTCGGTGCGTCGACGCTCCCGTTCGTCTGGAACGTCTTCAAGAGCTACCGATACGGCGAGGTCGTCACGGTCGACGATCCGTGGGGTTACGGCAACTCGCTGGAGTGGGCGACGAGCTGCCCGCCGCCACGGCACAACTTCTACGAGCTTCCCCGGATCCGGTCCGAGCGGCCTGCGTTCGAGCTGCATTACCCGCACATGGTCGAGCGGATGCGGGCTGAAGCGCACGTCGGTTGGGGCTCCGGCCATCATGCGGATGCCGAAGGTGAATCCGCGGCGGTCGGCCGGGGTGGTGCCACCGCTGTGCTGGAGAAGAAGCCGAGCGGCGGCAAGGCGGCCGACGACAGCTGAGTCCCTTCCGATCGCGGCCCGTGCGAGTACTTCTCGTGCGGGCCGCTGTCGTCGGTGCCGGCCGACGACTGACAGAATCGTGCCCATGGGTTCCTCCGAAACCACGGTGCTGATCACGGTGACCGGCCCGGACCGGCCCGGTGTGACATCGGCGCTGATGACGGCGCTGTCCCGGAGTGCGGTAAGCCTGCTCGACGTCGAGCAGGTGGTCATCCGCGGCCGGCTGACACTCGGTGTGCTCGTTGCGTGTCCGCATGATCCGGAGGAGTTGCAGGATCAGTTGGAAGACGCGATGGCATCGATCGGCATGCACGTCGACGTCGAGATCGGGGCCGGCGTCGGGCGTGGTCCGCTGCCCACCCATGCGGTGGTGCTGCTCGGCAGCCCGCTCACCGCGCACGCGTTCAGTACCGTTTCCCGCACCCTCGCGCAGCAGGGAGCCAACATCGATGCGATCCGAGGTGTCGCCGACTACCCGGTGACCGGGCTGGAGCTCATGGTCACCGCTACCGGCGCCGACAACGGCGGTGACCGGGCGCTCCGTACCGCGCTGGCCGAGGTGTCCACCCGGGAGAACATCGATGTCGCGATCGAGCGAGCCGGCCTGGCCCGGCGGGCGAAGCGGTTGATCGTGTTCGACGTCGACTCCACCCTGGTGCAGGGCGAGGTGATCGAGATGCTCGCCGCGCACGCCGGGGTCGAGGAGCAGGTGCGTGCGGTGACCGACGCGGCAATGCGCGGTGACATCGACTTCGCCGAGTCGCTGCGGCAGCGGGTCGGCACCCTGGCCGGACTGGACGCAGCGGTCACCGAGCAGGTCGCGGAGACGATCCGGCTCACGCCGGGCGCCCGGACCACGATTCGCACGTTACGCCGGCTGGGGTTCGCCTGCGGCGTGGTCTCCGGTGGGTTTCGGCAGGTGATCGACCCGATCGCGCACGAGCTCGAGCTCGACTTCGTGCATGCGAACGTGTTGGAGGTGGTCGACGGTCGGCTCACCGGCCGGGTAACCGGGGAGATCGTCGACCGGGAGGCAAAGGCAACCGCGCTGCGCCGGTTCGCTGCAGAAGCCGGGGTACCGATGGAGCAGACGGTCGCGGTCGGCGACGGCGCCAACGACATCGACATGCTCAACGCCGCCGGACTGGGCATCGCCTTCAACGCCAAACCCGCGCTGCGTGAGGTGGCCGACACCGCGCTATCGCATCCGTTCCTCGATGCGGTGCTGTTCGTGCTGGGCGTCACCCGAGACGAGGTGGAGGCCGCCGATGCGGTCGACGGCGGGGTGCGCCGGGTGCCGCTGGAGCCTGCTGCCCGTGCCTGATCCCGGCTTCGCCGTCCGACACGCCGAACTGGCCGCCGGATACGGTTCGGCGCCGGACCCGGCCGATCCGGCGCAGGTGCTGGCGATGCCGGTGGTATTGCACCTGCCGAAGTCGGATCCGCCGCCGCGCAGCGCTCTGCTGGCTGCCGCGGCGACCGCGGTGGTCGGGTTCTGCCTGGACGAGCGGGTCGGTCCCGGTGGGCCGTGGCGCGAGTCGTTTCTGTCGTGGAAGCAGGCTCGGATCAGGAAGGTGGCCCGACGAGCGCGAGGTGCGCACTGGACTGCCGTCGAGGAGTGTCCGGGGGTGTCGGCGACACACGCCGGCGCGACAGCGCGCGCGCTGGTCCCGGGGCCGGTCGGCGAGCTGGACGCGCGGGTGCGGCGGTTGCAGATCGGGGGAACCGACCTGCCGGCCGACCGTCCCGGGCTCGCCGACCCGGCGTTGCCGACGCTATGGGTGAACGGCGCACTCGGGATGACGGTGGGCAAAGCCGCGGCACAGGTCGGACACGCGTCGATGCTGCTCGCCGGCGCGCTCCCGGTGGCCGCGGCCGCGGCATGGGCCGACGCCGGATACGGCTGCGCGGTCCGGGACGCGACCGGTGATCGGTGGACCGGGTTGCTGGCCGAAGCGGCACGTGGCGGCGGGGTCGCGGTGCGCGACGCCGGCTTTACCGAGGTCGTCCCCGGCTCGGTCACGGTAGTGGCGATACCACTGGATATCTGAAGCAATCCAGAAGTCGCCCAGTGGCTATCGAAATGCCGGTCCAGTTGCGGAATTCTGGGGTGATGTATCGCAGACTGGTCTTCTTGTATGCGGGTCTGTGGCTGTATGGTCAGTCGCTCGCGATGATGGTGCGCGGCGCGCTCGGTCTCAGCCCGTGGGATGTTTTTCACCAGGGCATGACTCGGCACCTGCCGATCAGTCTGGGCGCTGCGGTCGCGATCACCGGGGTGCTGGTGCTGCTGGCCTGGATCCCGTTGCGGGAGCGCCCTGGTCTGGGCACGATCAGCAACGTCGTCGTGATCGCGTTCGCGGTGGATGTCACGCTGTACCTGCTTCCGGAACCGGGCAGCCTGCCGGTCCGAGTCGGCCTGCTGGCCGGCGGCGTGCTGCTCAACGCGGTCGCGACCGTGTGCTACGTCGGCGCCCGGTTCGGACCGGGGCCCCGAGATGGCCTGATGACCGGCTTGGCGCGTCGGACCGGTGCGCCGGTCTGGTTGGTGCGCACCGGAATCGAGACAACTGTGGTGGCCGGCGGCTGGTTGCTGGGTGGCTCGTTCGGGATCGGAACAGCCTTGTACGCGTTGGCGATCGGTCCGCTGATTCAGCTCTGCGTGCCGTTGGTCGAGCGGTTGCTGCCGGGCACCGCGGACGCGTTCACCGCGCACAGCACCAGGACGGCCGGGCCGGTCAGGCGCAGCCCGGTGCGGCCGTCGGGGATGCCGTCCGGTCGGGTCGAATCCAGTACCGGCTGCAACGATTCCGAGTCCGGCCCGGCGGCGACGAAGTCGGCGGTTCCGGCTGCCTGGAAGAGAAGCAGCCAGCCCGGCGCTATCCGAACCTGCATCGACCCGCCCGCCGAGTCCAGTTCGAGCGGTAGCCCGGTGGTGTCGAATACCGGTGGTACCCCTGGGTCGGCTGGTAATGCCCGGCGCAGAGCGGCTAGTCGCGCGAGGTAGCCGACCAGTTTCGGATCGATCCACGACACCGGCCAGGCATCGCTGCGCGGCGTCCCCTCCGGCACGCAGTAGGCGTTGTTGTTGCCGCCCTGGGAGTTGCCGAGTTCGTCGCCGCCGAGCAGCATCGGCGTCCCGGCGGACAACAGAAGGGTGGCCAGTAACGCGCGCACGTGCCGATCCCGCGCGGCGCGGATCGTCGGATCGGTGGTCGGGCCCTCCACGCCGTGGTTTACCGAGCGATCGGCCGAGCTACCGTCGGTGTTGCGCTCGCCGTTGGCCTCGTTGTGCTTGTGTGCGTACGACACCAGATCAGCGGCAGTGAATCCGTCATGCGCGGTGACGAAATCGACCGAGCGTGCGGGACTACCGCTGATGCCGAACAGGTCTGGCGACCCGCCGATCCGTCGGGCGAGCTCACCGCCGTCGGCGACACCGATGAAGAATCCGCGCGCTGCATCGCGGAAACGGTCGTTCCATTCGGCCCATGGCGGGCCGAATCGGCCGAGTGCGTAGCCGTCGCCGGTCGCGTCCCACGGCTCGGCGATCAGCTTGCAGCTGCGCAGCACCGGATCGTCGGTGATGGCTGTGAGGGCGGGTGCGGCCGGGTCGAACGGGCCGGCGCCGACCCGCCCCAGCACGCTCGCGAGATCGAACCGGAAACCGTCGATGCCGAACTCGGTGACCCAGTGCCGCAAGCTGTCTCGAATCATCTGGCGGGTGCGGTCGGCATCGGTGCGGACCGTGTTGCCGCAGCCGGTCAGGTCGATGTCGGTACCGCCCGGCGCCAGTCGGTAGTAGCCGGGTGCGTCGAGCCCGCGCCAGCTGATCGTCGGCCCGGCGACGGTGCCCTCGCAGGTGTGGTTGTAGACGACGTCGAGGATCACCTCGATGTCGGCGTCGTGCAGCCGCTCGACCATCCGGGCGAACTCGGCGCGTTCCGCGCCGGGGCGCGTGGCGTACCCAGGGTGGGGGGCGAACCAGGCCGCGGGCGCATATCCCCAATGGTTGCGCCGCCCACGAGCCCGCACCGGTGGCTCGGTCAGGAAAGCCTGCACCGGTAGCAGCTCCACCGCCGTCACGCCGATTCGGCGAAGGTGATCAAGCACCGGGTCGGCGGCCAGGCCGAGATAGGTGCCGCGTAAGGCCGGCGACAGGTCGGGATGACGCGCGGTATAGGAACCGACGTGCAGCTCCAGAATCGTCGTAGCACTCCACGGCGTCCGGAGCGGTTCGGTCCGCGCCGCGGTCGCGCCGGTCACCAGCGACACCGGGCCGTGGCCGAGCGAATCCGATCGACTCGGTGCGCCGAACGGGTCGCCGTCGTGGCCGGCCAGGTAGGCCGGGTCGCCCACGTCGCCGGTGACCTGCCGGGCATACGGATCCAGCAGCAGCTTGTGCGGGTTGGTTCGCAGTCCGATCCGCGGATCCCACCGGCCCCACGCCCGGTACCCGTAGCGTTGCCCGGCGCCGACGTCGGGGATGGTGGCGGCCCACACGCCCGCCCCGGCCGAAGCGAGGTCCCGGCGCAGTTCCCGACCGGCGTCGTCGATCAGGCACACCTGCACCCGGTCGGCGTGTGGTGCAGATACCGCGAACCGGGTACCGGTCTCGACGACCGTCGCGCCGAATCGCGCCGTGGGTTCGCTCGGTGCGGACCCGTTCGGGTCGACTGTGATCGACACGGATATCGATGGTGCCGTGAAAGTCGACCGAATGTCGGCCAAGATGAGTTCTGTGCTCGAACCGGACCCAGATCTACTGATCGATTTCACCGAGGTGGTGATCCGGCGTTCCGGCTTCACGCTGGTCGGACCGGTGACCTGGCGGGTGGAACTGGACGAACGCTGGGTGGTGCTCGGGCCGAACGGCGCGGGCAAGACCTCGTTGCTGCGGATCGCGGCCGGCGAGTTGTTCCCGACGTCCGGCACCGCGCACCTGCTCGGCGAAGTGCTCGGCCGGGTCGACGTCGCCGAGTTGAAGCCGCGGATCGGCTTGTCGTCGTCGGCGCTGGCCAGTCGTGTGCCGGCCGACGAGCGGGTGTCGGACCTGGTGCTGTCCGCCGGCTATGCCGTGCTCGGTCGGTGGCGGGAGGCCTACGACAAGGTCGACACCGACCGCGCGGTGGAAACTCTGGAAAGCCTCGGTGCCGAGCATCTGGCCGACCGCGCGTTCGGCACGTTGTCGGAGGGCGAGCGCAAACGAGTGCTCATCGCGCGCGCGTTGATGACCGACCCGGAACTGCTGCTGCTCGACGAACCGGCCGCCGGTCTGGATCTCGGCGGGCGCGAGGAGTTGGTCGAGCGACTCGGCGATCTCGCCGTGGACCCGGACGCCCCGGCCACCGTGCTGGTCACCCACCACGTCGAGGAGATCCCGTCGGGGTTCACCCACTGCCTCCTGCTCCGGGAGGGTGGGGTGGTCGCTCAGGGACTGTTGCCGGAGGTGCTGACCAGCGCCAACCTGAGCGAGGCGTTCAGCCAGGCGATCACGTTGGACGCGATCGACGGGCGGTATTTCGCCCGGCGTAGCCGGCCGGCAGGTCGGCACCGCGCCGGCTGAGGGTCGGGTCGCCGACGCGGCTCGAGCTACCGTTCAACCGTGGACGATTGTGGTGCGCCGGTGCCGCTTCGGGATGCCTCGACGGTGCTGCTGCTGCGTGACGGTAGGGCCGGCCTCGAAGTGTTCCTGCAGCGTCGGGTCGCGGGCATGGCCTTTGCCGGTGGGATGACGGTATTTCCGGGCGGCGGCGTCGACCCGGCGGACGGCGAGCTGGCGATCGGCTGGTCCGGGCCCGACGTAGGTTGGTGGGCGGAGCAGTTCGGAGTGACGGCGAGCCGGGCTCAGGCACTGGTGTGCGCGGCGGTCCGGGAGACCTTCGAAGAGTGCGGCGTGCTGTTGGCCGGACCCACCGCCGACCTGGTGGTTGCCGACACGGGGGATTACCAGCAGGCTCGTCGCCGGTTGGAGCGGCGCGAGCTGAGCTTGGCGGAATTTCTGGTACAGCATGATCTCGTGCTGCGCGCCGACCTGCTGCGGCCGTGGGCCAACTGGATCACTCCGGTCGGTGAGCAGCGCCGGTACGACACCCGATTCTTCGTCGCCGGCGTGCCGCCCGGCCAGCACGCCGACGGGTTGACCACCGAGGCGGCCGACGTGGGCTGGCGGCGGCCGGCAGACGCGCTGGCCGACTGGTCGGCCGGCGTCTCGATCCTGCTGCCGCCGACCTGGTCGCAGTTGCGCCTGCTGGCCGGATATCCGGATCTGGCCACCGTGCTGGCGGCCGAGCCGGCGATCGAGCCGGTCGAACCGGAACTCGACGTCGACGGGGACGTCGTCACCGTGTATTTCGACGGCCAGGACGAGTATTACGCGGCCGGTGTCCACCCATGGACGACTCGCTGACTGCGGCTCGGATCGGGTACGCCGGGTAGCGTCGTCGGTCGTGCCCGAATTCGTCACAGTCGAGGTGTCCGACGCGATCGCGACCATCCGGATCGATCGGCCGCCGGTGAATGCGCTCGACGCCACGGCGCAGCGCGAATTGGTTGCCGCCGCAGCCGAGGTATCCCACCGGGCCGACGTCGACGCGGTGATCGTCACCGGCGGTGACAAGGTGTTTGCCGCCGGCGACGACATCGCCGAGCTGGCGCAACTGCGGCCCGGTGACGCTCCGGCGATCGCCGCCGAGGTGCAGGCCGCGCTCGGCTGTCTGACCACGATCCAGCAGCCGACCGTCGCAGCGATCAGCGGCTACGCGCTCGGCGGCGGCCTGGAGCTGGCTCTAGGGTGTGACCGGCGGATCATCGGGGACAACGTGAAGCTGGGGTTGCCGGAGATCCTGCTGGGGGTGATACCGGTCGGCGGCGGTACCCAGCGGTTGGCCGCGCTCATCGGACCCGGTGCGGCCAAGGACCTGATCTACACCGGTCGGTTCGTCGGCGCCACCGAGGCGTCCGAGCTGGGGCTGGTCGACCAGGTGGTCCCGCCGGACGAGGTGTACGCTGCCGCCCGACGCTGGGCGGTGCAGTTCGTCGGTGGACCGCGGCGGGCGCTCGCCGCCGCCAAAGCCGCCGTCGACGCCGGTTTGCTCGATCCGGCCTCCGGCTATCGGACCGAACGCGAGTTGTTTGCTGCGCTGTGCGACACCGACGACATGCGGGAAGGGGTGCGCTCGTTCCTCGCCGCCGGGCCGGGCCGGGCCCGGTTCACCGGCCGCTAGGTAAGGTGCGCTCATGACTGCGAGTCCCGAACCGCCCGCCGTGCGCCACCTCGCCGCCGTCCAGGACCCCGATCCGGCGCCGAACCCGCACGCCACCGAGGAACAGGTGCAGGCGGCATTGCAGGACACCAAACTCGCACAGGTGCTTTACCACGACTGGGAAGCGGAGAACTACGACGAGAAGTGGTCGATCTCCTACGACCGACGCTGCATCGATTACGCGGTCGGCCGGTTCACCGCGATCGCGCCCGGTGCACCGGTTCCGTACGGTCGGGCGCTCGAGCTCGGTTGCGGCACCGGATTCTTCCTGCTGAACCTGATGCAGGGCGGGATTGCATCGACCGGGTCGGTGACCGATCTTTCACCCGGGATGGTGCAGGTCGCGCTGCGTAACGCGCGCAATCTGGGCCTGCCGGTGGACGGTCGGGTCGCCGACGCCGAGACCATCCCGTACGACGACGACACCTTCGATCTGGTCGTCGGACACGCGGTATTGCATCACATCCCCGACGTCGAGCAAGCGCTCCGGGAATGCTTGCGGGTGCTGAAACCGGGCGGTCGCCTGCTGTTCGCCGGTGAGCCGACGACGGTCGGCAACTTCTACGCGCGGTGGCTCGGCCGGATGACCTGGCAGGCAACCACCCGGGTCACCCGGCTGCCGTTCCTGTCCGGCTGGCGGCGGCCCCAGACCGAGCTGGATTCGTCCTCCCGGGCTGCCGCCCTGGAAGCCGTGGTCGACCTGCATACCTTCGACCCGGCCGAGCTGGAGCGGATCGCCCGGTCCGCCGGCGCGGCCGCAGTGCACGCGCACACCGAAGAGTTCGCCGCCGCGCTCTGGGGCTGGCCGGTCCGGACCTTCGAGGCCGCGGTCCCCGAGGAGAAGCTGACCTTGCGGTACCGGCTGTTCATGTATCGGGCCTGGCTCGGGTTGAGCTGGCTGGACGAGAAGTTGCTGCGTCGGGTCGTGCCGCGCGAGTTCTTCTACAACGTGATGATCACCGGGATCAAGCCGCGCTGATGTGAGCTTCCGGTTCACCGTCGCAGACGTCGCCTACCTCGGTTCCGGCGCGGGCCGGGCGGACCTGGCGGCGACGGCCGAGTTCGCCCTGGTCCCGGCGACATTGCTCGCCGATCTGACGACGTTGCGGGTCCGGTTCGGCGAGCGCGCGGCGATGCTGGCCGAGACGGTCCGATTGCGCCGCCGCGCAGCGACCCGGCTCGTCGCCGCGGCCGACTGGTTGTTCACCGACGAGGCGGCGCAGCAGGCCACGGCGACCAGGGTGGCGCGATACCGGGCGACCCGGCTGGCCGGGCGGCCGGTGCACGACGTCACCTGCTCGATCGGGGCGGAGCTGGCCGAGTTGGTGGCCGTGTGCCCCCGGGTCCTCGGCAGCGATCTGGACCCGGTGCGGTTGGCGATGGCAGCGCACAACGTCGCCGGGGCAGCGTTGGTGCGCGCCGATGCGTTGGCACCCTGCAGCCGCGATGTCGCCGTGCTCGCCGATCCGGGACGCCGCCCGGATGGCCGCCGAACCCGGGCGCCGGCGGCAACCCAGCCGCCCTTGCCGGAGCTGATCGCTGCCTACCCGGGGCGGGACTTGGTCGTCAAATGTGCGCCCGGCCTGGATTTCGACCAGCTGGGCTGGCGGGGTGAGGTGGAGCTGGTGTCGCTGGACGGTGGAGTTCGCGAGGCGTGTCTGTGGTCCCCGGGCCTGTCCGAGGGCACCCGCCGGCGGGCCACCGTACTTCGCAGATCCGGCCCGGCCGAGACGATCACCGATGCCGAGCCGGACGAGCTGCCGGGCCGGGCGCCGGGGGAGTGGATCGTCGACCCGGACGGTGCGGTGGTCCGGGCCGGACTGGTCCGTCAGTACGCGGCGCGGCACGGGTTGTGGCAGCTCGATCCCCGGATCGCCTACCTCACCGGAGATGCCGTGCCGGCCGGGGTGCGCGGGTTCCGGATCCTCGACCGGCTACCCCTCGACGAGCGGCGGTTGCGCCGGGCGCTGGCGAGCCGGGACTGCGGTGTGCTGGAGATCCTGGTCCGCGGAGTCGATGTCGACCCGGATCGGCTCCGCGCCCGGTTGCGGTTGCGCGGCGGCAGCGCGCTCACCGTCGTGATCACCCGGATCGGTCGGTCGCCGACCGCGTTCGTGACCGAGTCCGCTGTGGCTGTTCCGACGGGTGATCACGACCCGGAACGGTAGGCGAACACCTCGCCGATCACGGTCGTGGCCAGCACTTCACCGGCGGGACCGAGCGAGACACCGACCGCCGGTCCGCGGGCGCCCGGCATCGGGTCCTCGTCGATCGTGGTGCCTGCGGCGGTATCGAAGGTGATCAGCCGGAGGTCTCCGTCGCCCGATGCGCCGGCGACGACCACGTACCCGATGTCCCCGGCTGCGGCCGCGGCGCTGCCGAGCGGTGTCAGATCGTCCCGGGTCCAGGCGAGCTCCGCGTGGTCGCCGCGATCCCGGAAGGCGACGAGATGCCCGTCGGTACCGCCCGGCGGGATGATCAGTCCGTCCTGGACCACCAGTCCGCCGTTCGGTTGGTAGCCGAGATCCTGTTGCCACTTCACCGCACCCGATCCGGTCTCGATCGCCAGCAGGTGTTCGGCTCGATCGGTGAGGTAGAGCGTCCGTCCGTCCGCGGACAGGGCCGGGGCGGTGGCCGTACCGCCGGTCAACACCGGCACCGTCCAATCCCGGACCAGCTTGCCGTCGGCGTAGCCGATCGCGGTCACCGCCGCGTCGGCGCTGTCCGGTGGGCGCACCGCCACGTAGAACCGGCCGGTCGTGACGTCCAGCGCCGGGGCGGTCGCGACCGGACAGGCCGGTCCGCCGCTGCCGCAGTCCGCCAGGCCCTGGTCGTTGGCCGGCCACGGCAGGTCCGGGGTGTTCAGGAAGTCGGCGGTGCCGAGCACGTCTTCGGCCGGGAGCACCAGCTGTCCGGTCTGCGGATCGAGCACGTTGATCTGGCCGAGGTGGGTGACGAACAGCAGGTTCCCATCGGCGGTGAACGTGCTGGCCAGCGGGGTACCCATGACCGGCGTCCGCCAGCGGGCCTGGCCGTGTTCGTTGAACGAGTTCATCGCGCCGTCGTCGCCGACGTAGACGTTGTTCGCGGTGTCCACGGTGCCCCCGGCGCCGACCACCCCGGCGCCGACCCGGTTGCAGAACCGCTTGCGGCCGGTGGCCAGCTCGAACGCGAAGTAGTTGCACCCGCCGACGGTGTCTGCACCGACGAAAAGCTGACCGTTGGGGGCGATCGGGATGCCACCGGCGGTGGGTGCACCGAGCGGGCGCGACCAGATTTCCTGCGGACTGCGCGTGCCCGACACCGGGCTGGTGCTGCTGTTGCGCGGATCACCGTGGGTGCTGGGCCAGCCGGGCCCGGTCGGATCCGGCCCGTCGGCCGAGCAGCCGGTGGCCGACAGCACTCCGGCGAACAGCAGAATCGCCGGTCCCGACCACCGGTGACGGTGGCGGCGGGCGGCTCGCAGCGATCCCATCGGCCCTCCCTGTCGGCTGCGCCGTGCCTCGCGTGTGCGGTGCGGGTCTCGGCGGGGTCGACATTAGCCGCTCCCCGACGGTCGGACAGTAGGCTGCCCAGTCATGACCAGCATGTGGGGTGCGCCGTTGCGCTCACGATGGGCCGGATCGCGGCTGCGCGATCCGGCGCAGGCTCGATTCCTGACGCTCGCCTCGCTGCGTTGGGTGCTCGCGAACCGCGCCTATACCCCGTGGTACCTGGTGCGGTACTACCGGCTGGCGAAGTTCCGGCTGGCGAATCCGCACATCGTCCTGCGCGGCATGGTGTTCCTCGGGCGCCGGGTGGAGATTCATGCCACGCCCGGCCTGTCCCGGATGGAGATCGGTCGCTGGGTGCACATCGGCGACGGCAACGCCATCCGTTGTCACGAAGGGTCGCTCCGGATCGGTGACAAGGTGGTGTTCGGTAAGGACAACGTGGTCAACACCTACCTCGACATCGAGATCGGTGGGTCCGCGCTGGTCGCCGATTGGTGCTACATCTGTGATTTCGACCACAAGATGGACGATGTGACCTTGCCGATCAAGGACCAGGGCATCGTCAAGAGTCCGGTTCGGATCGGCCCGGATACCTGGGTAGCGGCAAAGGTCACGGTGCTGCGCGAAACTCGGGTCGGCCGGGGCTGCGTGCTCGGCGCACACGCGGTGGTGAAGGGCGACATCCCGGACTACAGCATTGCGGTGGGTGCGCCGGCGAAAGTGGTCAAGAACCGCAAACTGGCCTGGGAGGCGGACGCCGAGCACCGCGCGGCACGCGCAGCCGCGCTGGCCGACATCGCCCGGAAGAAGAACGGCGCGGTGGCCGGCTGAGCTGCTCGCCTGTCCTTGTCGGACCTGCCGAAACCTGGCAGCGTGGTCGGTATGGCTGAACTCGTCCCCGGGGACCCGATCCGTACCGTTACGAACGTCGTGAAGGGTGCGGTCGACAAAATTCACGACCTGGTCGACGGCACCGACCATGGTCCGCTGGCCACCGTCGAGTCGATCGATCCGGCCCGCTACAGCGGACTCTGGTACGAGGCTGCGCGGCTGCCGTTGACCTTCCAGAAGGACGAGACCGTCTCGACCGCCGAATACACGGTCAAGTCGGACGGCGTTCTCGGCGTGTTGAATTCGTCCTACCTCGGCGACGAGGTGGACGCCACCATCGAGGGCGAGGCGACGCCGGCCAAGGGCGCCGAGGAGACGTTTGCCCGGCTCAACGTGCGCTTCGGCGGGATTCTGCGGTTCATTCCGATCGCCGACGAAGGAAACTACTTCATCATGGCGGTCGACGACGACTATCAGAACGCGCTCGTCGGCACCCCGGATCGGCGCTGTCTGTGGTTCCTGAGCCGGAACCAGAACAGCTGGACCAGCCAGACCATGCAGGACTTCCGCGGCGTCGCGACCGAATCGGGCTTCGAGGTCGCCAACCTGCTCGTCGCGAACTGGGATACCCGCCGTACCGGCGCGGCCGAGTAGCAGGTAGCAGTTCGACGATCCGCGACCATCGGCGGGCGTGGCCGCGCGCCCGCCGGTAGGTTCGCCTGCTGTGACCGATCCGAAGCCCGACCAGTCCGCGGAGCGCCATGCCAGCTGGGCGGAGCTGTTCTTCGACCTGATCGTCGTGGCCGGCGCCGGGGTGTTCGCACACATCCTGATCGGCGACTTCACGCTCGCCGCGCTGGGCTTGTTCGCGGCGCTGTATCTGGCGTTCTGGCTCATCTGGATCACGTTCACGCTGTACGGCAACACCGCCGGCGGGGAGACGAAGCTGGTCCGGTTGCTGGCCGGGATGTCCGGGCTCGGTGTGATGGCCGCGGCGGTGCCCGGTGTCGTGGCGGCCTACCTGCACCACGAACCGGGGCATCCGCCGAGTTGGATCCAAGCCAACGTGTTCGCGCTCGCCTACGTGATCTCACGGATCGTCGGCGCGCAGTCCTGGAGCCGGGGCCAGGTGGTGGCCGACTTCCCGATCGTGCAGATGGGCTTCGGCAGCCTGCCCTGGTTGGTGTCGTTGTGGGTACCCGGCGAGCACAAGATCTGGTGGTGGGTGGCCGGGTTGGCGATCGACATCGTCGGCGTGTTCGTGGTGTCCGGCGAGCAGGTCCTCGCCCGCAGTCGAGAACGTACCGAGCAGGTCCGGCGCCGGGCGACCGAGGCGGCCGAGCAGGGGACGCTGCGCGAGCATCGGGACTGGCGCGGCAACCGGCGAACCGCGCTCGACCGGGTCGAAGGGGCCGTGGTCATCCGAGTCGGTCTGGCCCCCGAACATCTTGCCGAGCGGCTCGGCCTGTTCGTGATCATCGTGCTGGGCGAAGGTGTCATCCAGGTGATCCACAGCGCATCGGAAGCGGACTGGAACATCGGTCTGTTGGCCGCCGGGGGTGTGTCGCTCGGGTTGTCGGTCGGGATGTTCACGCTGTCGCTGATCTACGGTTACGCCGGAATCCCCGATCTCGAACCGTGCGCGCTGTCCACCCGTGCCCTCCTGGCATTGCACTGGGTCGGTACCGCGTCGATCGTCGCGCTCTCCGCCGTGCTGGCCGCGATGATCGTCGAACCTCGCGATTCACTTCCCGACCAACAACGGTGGCTCCTCTGCGGCGCGGTCAGCACGTATCTCACTGTCGCGCTGGTCGCCTACATCGCCACCCGCGGTCGGCGGTGGGGGCCGATCGGGCTGTGGCTGCTCACCGGGCTCGCGGTGCCGGTGGCAGGCGGGATCTTCGGCGCGCACTGGTCGGCGCGGGCGATGGTCGGCTACGCCGCGCTCGTCCTCGCCGCACATGTCTGGCTCGCTCGCCGAGGTCGCGCGGCGCGGGCCGCGGCACTGTCCGAGTAGCGTCAGGACTTCGGGTCACGCTCGGGAAGTGGACGTTTCGGGATGTCCGGCCGCCCCAGCGGATGCCGGACCCGGCGCTTGGCGGCCTCGTAGACCAGCACCGTTTCGGCGGCGACCACGCCCCAGTCGAATTCGGCACCGAGCCGGGCGCGCGCGGCGACTGCTCGCTGCTGCGCCGCCACCGGGTCGTCCAGGGTTTCCCGGATTGCGGAGGTGAGTCCGGCGACGTCGGCGGGCAGAAAGGCCAGGCCGGTCTCGCCGTCCACCACCGCTTCCGCCAGGCCACCGGCGGTGGCGACGACCAACGGTGCGCCGGCCGCGGCGGCCTCCAACGCGGCAATCCCGAACGGCTCGTAGCGGCTGGGCAAGACGACCGCGTCCGCGGCGTGCAGCCAGCCGAGCAGTTCGGGGTGGTCGAGTTTGCCGACGAAATCCACCGATCGGGTGACCCGATGTCGCCGGGCCTCCTCCCGCAACCACTCGAACTGGGTGCCTTCGCCGGCGACCGTGAGCGTCGTTCCCGGGTGTGAGCGCCGGATCCGCGGCAGTGCGGCAATGGCGTCCTGGATTCCCTTCTCGTACTCCAGGCGCCCGACGTAGAGCAGCCGGGGCGGTCCGACGCGATGTTCCCGGCGGCGAAACGGCCAGGCGGACAGGTCGATTCCATTGCGGATCACCGTGACGGCCGACCGCAGCGGCCCGTACAGCCGACCGACCTCGTCGCGCATCGACTCCGAGCAGGTGATAACCGCATCGGACTCGTTGGCCAGCCACCACTCCACCGAATGCACCTGCCGGTTGACCCGGCCGGACACCCAACCGCTGTGCCGGCCCGCCTCGGTGGCGTGCAGCGTCGAGACCAGCGGCACGTCGTAGAACTCGGCCAGGGCGATGGCCGGGTGGGCGACGAGCCAGTCGTGCGCGTGGACGAGGTCGGGCTGCCAGCCGTCGCCGAGCCCGGGTTTGCCCAACGCGACCCCGGCTCGGACCATCGCGTGGCCCATCGCGAGCGTCCAGGCGGTCATGTCGGTGCCGAACTCGAAGTGTGGTGGGTCCTCGCCGACCGCGACGACGAGAACTCCGTCGGCGATGTGATGCCGGGTCGGGTGGGTGGCGGCGTCGGTGCCCGCCGGCTGCCGGGACAGCACCACGACCTCGTGTCCGGCGTCGACCAGCTCGGTGGCCAGGTGATGCACATGCCGGCCGAGACCGCCGACGACCACGGGCGGATACTCCCACGACACGATGAGGATCTTCATGCGTCTCCCGTGAACCGGTCGAGTCCGGGGCGGTCGGACTCGATGTTGTTCCGGTCATCTTGGTACGGCAGGCGGCGCGCGTCGAGTCGACCGAACAATCCGTCAGCTATCAGCCAGCGGTCGGCCAGCCGGTCGGCCCGGCCGGGCGGTCCGGCGGCGATCGCGGCGGCCAGCTCGCGGACCGCGTGTGCGTGCTCGTGCGCCCGATCACGGGCGTAACCGGCGGCCGAGTCCTTCGTGACCATGAATGCCCAATCGCTGGACAGGGTGAGCAGCGCTTCGCGCAGCAACTGGTCCGATGCTCGGCTACGCACCCCGGCCCGGGACTTGTCCACGGTGTCCACGGTGAGCCGAGCGATCTCGGCGTTGAGCGTGACCAGGTCACCGACCTGTTCGCCGGCCCACACCCGCCAGTCCTTGCCCGATCCCCACGACGATGCCGGAAGCTGCACCGGCGCGCCGACATACCCGTGCGATCGGGCCGTGGCGAGGGTGCCGACGGTGACGCCGGCTTCGGGGAGTGCGCGCAGCACGCCGGCCAGCCATTGCGGCCCCTCGTGCCACCAGTGCCCGAACAGCTCGGTGTCGAAGGCGGCGACAACCAGCGCCGGTCGGCCGATCCGGCTCGATTCGGCGACCAGCCGGTTACGGACGGTGCCGACGAAGTCGGCGACGTGGTATTGCAGGGCTCGATCGGCGCGTGCCGGGTCGTAGGGAGCCTTCTGGTCCGCGGGCACCTTGCGGCCGGTGACCCGGAACGGCTTGAGCCCGGTGGCGTGGTCGTAGCTGTGGAAGTCGCGATAGGCGCCGTGCCCGGGATAGCCGGACTTCGGCGACCACACTCGGTAGCTGACGCTCAGATCCCGGCCGAACGCCACCACATCCGAATCCCACACCGGCCGGCCGAGCGAACTGTCCCCGCGCAGGGCCGGCCCGTCGACCATGAAGTGGCCGATCCCGGTGGCCGCGTACTCCTGCTCCATGCCGGGGGCGAAGCCGCATTCGGGCGCCCAGATCCCGGCCGGCCGGTGGCCCCATCGGGCGTATGCGTCGGCCAGCCCCTCGGCCGCGGCGAAGCGGCGCAGCCGCGGGTCGAGCAAGGGCTGGAACGGGTGGGTCAGCGGTCCGCCGAGAAGTTCGATGCTGCCCGCGTCGATCAGCTCGCGCCAGACCGGGGATCCGCCGTGCCGCCAGCTGGTCTCGAAATCGGCCAGCGCGGTCCTCGACGCGCGATGTTCGCGAGTGCCGAGCTCCCGCCGGGCGGCGTCCGGCATCGCCGCTGCCTCGTGGGCGCGCAGCTGCCAGTTGCCCAGCCAGTGATGCATCCCGGCGAGGCAGTGCGGATCGTCCAGCTGGGCCGCGAGCACCGGGGTGATGCCCAGACTGACCAGGTCGGTGCGACCTTCGGCCGCCAGCTCGCGCAGCACCCGAGCGACCGGAAGATACGAGCCGGCCCACGATTGATACAGCCATTCCTCGCCGATCGGCCATCGTCCGTGGTGCGCCAGCCAGGGCAGGTGCGAGTGCAGGACCAGGCAGAACATGCCGGGTGCCGGATCGGCGGGCACTCCCGGGACGGTCATGGGTTTTTCACGGCGATCGCGACGAGGTCGAGGCTGGCGTCGATGTCGGTCAGGGACAGCTCGAAGTCGTCGATGCCGATCCTGGCGACGTCGTCGATCAGATCGGCCGGCCACGGATCGCCGGCCAGTGCCCGGTCGATCTGTGCGGCGATGAACGAGCCACCGTGTTTGGTGTCCAGCGCACGCAGCGTCGGGCCGTGGTGCACTCCGGTCATCGTGTCCACCACGAACTCGGCATCGGTGAGCAGCTCGGTCAGCTCGGTGGCGTTCAGCTCGCGGGTATGGAACGGGTTGAGCGGGGTATCCCGGCCGGGGGAGAAGGTGATCCGGTTCGGCGTGCTGACCAGCAACTCGCCCCCGGGCCGGAGCACCCGGTGGCATTCGCGGAGAAATTGCGGTTGATCCCACAGGTGTTCGATCACCTGGTAGTTCACCACCGTGTCGACCGAGCTGTCCGCGATCGGCAGCTCGACCAGGTTGGCCCGGATCATCGCGACCCGGGGATAACGGGCATCGACGTGGGTTACCGCCTGGACGTCGTAGTCGATCCCCAGCACGCGGGCGGCCAGATCGGCGATCAGGTCGGCCCCGTAGCCTTCGCCCGGCCCGGCCTCGAGGACGACCCGGTCGGCGCACCGGGAGAGCAGGGCTCGATAGACCACCTCGTGCCGGCGGAACCAGTAGTTCTCGGCGGCGATTCCGGGCACTGTCCGCTCGCCGGTCAGCGGCAGCGTCGCCGGCGCGGCGGCGCGGGATCGAGCGTTGGTCACCCGGATGAGGCTAATCGACAGATCAGCCCGCACTACACGCCGAGTAAGTTACCCGTCAGTAACTATAGATGGGGTAAGGTTTGGCTTGGCCGGAGGCCGCTGGATGTCGAGGCGGCATAGGCCACCACAACGGGCCGCATCACGGCCACGACAACAGGAGGTCGACGCAGACCCATGCCGAACATCGTCGTACTCATCAAGCAGGTGCCCGACACCTGGTCCGAGCGCAAGCTCTCCGACGGTGACTACACCCTCGATCGTGAAGCCGCCGACGCCGTGCTCGACGAGATCAACGAGCGGGCCGTCGAAGAAGCGCTGCAGATCAAAGAGGCGCAGGGCGGCGAGGTCACCGTGCTGTCGGCCGGCCCGGATCGGGCCGCCGAGGCGATCCGTAAAGCGTTGTCGATGGGCGCGGACAAGGCCGTGCACGTCAACGACCCGGCAATCCACGGTTCCGATGCAATCCAGACCGGCTGGGTGCTCGCCGGTGCGCTCGGTCAGATCGAGGGCGTCGAGCTGATCATCGCCGGCAACGAAGCGACCGACGGGAGCATCGGTGCCGTTCCCGCGATCATTGCCGAATACCTCGGCATCCCGCAGCTGACCCACGTCCGAAAGCTGACCGTGGACGGGGACAAGATCACCGCCGAGCGCGAGACCGACGACGGGGTGTTCGGGCTGGAAGCCGGCCTGCCGGCCATCGTCAGTGTCACGGAGAAGATCAACGAGCCGCGATTCCCGTCGTTCAAGGGCATCATGGCGGCGAAGAAGAAGGAAGTGCAGACCTTTACCCTCGCCGACCTCGGCATCGACGTCGACACGGTGGGCGTGGCGAATGCCGGCAGTTCGGTCACCGGCGCGACGCCCAAGCCGCCGCGGACGGCCGGCGAGAAGATCGCCGACGAGGGTGACGGCGGTAGCAAGATCGCCCAGTACCTGATCGGGCAGAAGATCATCTAACCCTCGGGGCTTCGCCCCGCGCCCCCCGAAAGAGCGTGGCGGGAACGCTGTCTCTCCGGATTCGCCCGATGACGGACCTCGGCCCGTCGGGCGGCGGAGGCGGCGCCGCCGGCTTGCCCTCAGCTTAGGAGTATCACATGACAGAAGTACTCGTGCTCGTCGAGCACGCAGATGGTGCAGTAAAGAAGGTCACTACCGAATTACTAGCTGCGGCAACGGCTCTGGGTGAGCCGTCGGCCGTCGTGGTAGGTCCGGCCGGCCTCACCGACAAGCTCGCCGATGCGCTGGCCGCGGCCGGTGCGGCCAAGATCTACGCCGCCGAAGGCGATGCGGCCGAAGGCTTCCTGGTGACGCCGAAGGTCGACGTGTTGGCCGGCCTGGTCGAGTCGGTCAGCCCGGCCGCGGTGCTGGTTGCCGCCGGTGCCGAAGGTAAAGAGGTCGCCGGGCGGCTCGCTGCGCGGATCGGCTCCGGTTTGCTCAGTGACGTTGTCGCGGTGAATTCCGACGGCAGCGCGGTGCACTCCATCTTCGGTGGCGCGTTCACCGTCGATGCCACGACCACCGGTGAGGTGCCGGTGATCAGCGTCCGGCCGGGCGCGATCGAAGCGAACGCGGCGGCGGGTGCCGGCGCGCGCGAGTCGGTCGAGATCCCCGCTCAGGAGGAGGGCGTCGTCAAGGTCACTTCTCGCGAGCCGGTGGTCGGCGGCGATCGTCCGGAGCTCACCGAGGCGACCGTGGTCGTCGCAGGTGGTCGCGGTGTCGGCAGCGCGGAGAAGTTCGGCGTCGTCGAGGAGCTCGCGGACGCGCTCGGTGCCGCCGTCGGCGCCTCCCGGGCCGCGGTCGACTCCGGCTACTATCCGGGCCAGTTCCAGATCGGGCAGACCGGTAAGACGGTGTCGCCGCAGCTCTACATCGCGCTGGGGATCTCCGGGGCGATCCAGCACCGGGCCGGCATGCAGACCTCGAAGACGATCGTCGCGGTGAACAAGGACGAAGAGGCGCCGATCTTCGAGATCGCCGACTACGGCATCGTCGGCGACCTGTTCAGTGTCGCTCCGCAACTCACCGACGAGGTGAAGAAGCACAAGGGCTGATTCCGCCCGCACATACGGCCCCGCTCCACGTCCGTGGAGCGGGGCCGGTGTGTCTGCTCCTGCGGCGCGACCCGGCTGCGGCACTCGGGCCGTTCACCGAATTTGCATCGACCGGACACTCGGCGGATGCCGCGGCGCCGGCCGCGATCGGCACGCTCGGGACATGTCTTCCACGCCGGTTGTCTCCGATCGTCACCCCGGCTCGGCTGCCGTGCCGGTGCCGCCGCGCTACTCGTTGATTCTCGCCTCCGATGCCGAGCACCGGCAGGCCGCGCAGCGGCTGCGGTATCAGGTGTTCGCCGGCGAACCGGGATATCGCATCCCGGACGACGGCACCGGACTCGATGCCGATCGGTTCGATCCGCACTGTGATCACTTGTTGGTCCGCGATGAGCAGACCGATTCGTTCGTCGGCTGCTACCGGATGCTGTCGCCGGACGCTGCGCGGGCGGCGGGCGGCTATTACACCGCGACCGAGTTCGACATCTCCGCGCTCGACCCGGCCGGCAGCCGGATCGTCGAGATGGGTCGAGCCTGCGTCCTCGCCGAGCATCGCAGCGGCTCGGTGCTAGCCTTGATGTGGGCGGGAATCCTCAACTACCTCGACCTGACCGGCTACGACTGGGTCATGGGTTGTGTGTCGATGCCGATCCGGTCCGAGCCCGCCGAGGCGCCCGGCTCGCAGGTGCGCGCGGTTCGGGATCTGCTGATGGCCCGGCACGCGTCCCCGCCACACCGGCGGGTGCGGCCCTACCGCCCGGTGCGGGTGGACGGCCGCAGCCTGGACCAGCTCACCCCGCCGCCGCGACCGAAGGTGCCGTCGTTGTTGCGCGGCTATCTGCGGTTGGGCGCGTCGATCTGCGGTGAGCCGGCGCACGACCCGGCGTTCGGAGTCGCCGACTTCGTCGCGCTGCTCGGGCCGGCGGACCTGAACCGGCGGTACCTGGAGCGCCTGCAGGCGGCCGCGGCGGCACTCGTACCCGGCGGGTCGCGGCCGGCGGCCGCTCGATGACCACCGCGCACGCCTGGCTGCCGACCAGTCCCTGCGCCACGAGCTGCGTCGACGACGGGCCGTCCCGGGTCGGCGTCGTCCGCACCGGGGTTCGGTTGGTCGGGCTCGCCGCATTGGTCACCGCCTTCCCGGCCCTTCAGCTGATCCCCGGTCGCGGTCGGCGGGTCGGGGCGCAGCGTCGTCTGGCCCGCGCCGGGTTGCGTCGCTGCGGCATCGAGCTGCGGCTGATCGACGCGCGGGACGCGTCGTCCCCGGGGCCGGTGTTCGCGGCACCGGACACCGGGGTGTTGGTGATCGCGGCACACGTCGGCTGGACCGACGTGCTGGTGCTGGCCGCCGTGCAGCCGATCGGATTCGTCGCCCGGGCCGATCTCGTCGACTGGCCGGTACTCGGCCGGCTCGCGCGTGCCGCTCGGGTCGTGCCGGTCGATCGATCCGACCTGCGGCGGCTGCCGACAGCGGTCGCCCAGGTCACCGACCTGCTCCGGCGGGGCGAACCGATGGCGGTGTTCCCGGAGGGCACCACCTGGTGCGGTCGAGCATCGGGTCGGTTGCGTCCGGCGTTCTTCCAGGCGGCCGTCGACGCCGCGGTCCCGGTGCAGCCGATCCGGCTGCGGTACCTCGATCCGGCCGGCGCGGTCGCCACCACCGCCGGCTTCGTCGGCACCGAGAGCTTCGCGGGTTCGTTGCTCCGGCTCGCGCGCAGCAGTGGCCTGACTGCCGAGGTGGTTCTGCTGCCGACCCTGACCCCGGATCGGCACCGCCGCGAACTGGCCCGAGCCGGTCAGCGCGCGGTGCACGGCACGATGGCGTCGTCGGCGAAACGGCGTCTCGTCCCGGCCTAGTTCTGTTACGTTTCGCTGCTCGGTGGTACTCGGGATCAGCAGGCGGTCGAGCGGCGGAAGGCGGTGGCGGTGACGAACCAGCCCGTCGACCCGGCCCTGGAGTCGCTACTCGAGCGTTGGCGCGGTTTCCGTCTGCGCGGCGGTGCCACCGATACCGACGAGCTGGACGGGCCGCTTCGCACGTCGATCGCCACGTTGCGCGATGCCGGTCTGACCACCGACGAGGCGTTCCTGATCGCGGTGCGGCGCCTCGCCGCGACCGATCGGTCGACCCGCGAGTTCGTCCGCACGGACGCCGACCGGCTGTGGCCGTCGACCGCCGGGGCGCAGACCGGGGCCCCGGCCGATCGGCGCGAGTTGTGGGTGGTCCTGGGGCTGGCCGTCGGCGCTGGCATCGCGGTCAAGGCGGGTCTCGTGCTCACCGGGGGTGAGGCCGATTTCGCGCTGAACCTGAGTGTGCTCGTGCTGCCGTTTCTTGCCGGATATCTCGCCTGGAAGCGGCAGGCGGGACCGCGACTGCTTGCGGCGGCGGCACTGCCGTTCATCGCGGTCGCGCTGTTGCTGAACACGTTCCCGTTCGCGCCGGACGGCGCCACCCAGATCCTCGCGGCGATCCACGCACCGATCGTGCTGTGGTTCGTCGTGGGCCTGGCCTACGTGGGAGGCGACTGGCGCAGCGACCGCCGCCGGATGGATTTCGTCCGGTTCACCGGCGAGTTCGCCATTTACTTCAGCCTGCTCGCGCTCGGCGGTGGGGTGCTGGTCGGGCTCACGGCCGGTACGTTCACGGCCCTCGGCGTCGATCCGGAACCGGTACTCGGCGAATGGGTGGTGCCGTTCGGTGCGGCGGGCGCGGTGCTGGTGGCGGCCTGGCTGGTCGAAACGAAGCAGAACAACGTGGTGGAGAACATCGCCCCGTTGTTGACCCGGGTTTTCACGCCGCTGACCAGCCTGATGTTGCTCGCCTTGCTGGTCACGCTGCTCGGCCGGGGCGGTGTCGTGGCCGCCGACCGAGACCTGTTGATCATGATGGACCTGATCCTGGTCTTGGTATCGGGTCTGCTGCTGTACGCGATCTCGGCGCGTGACCCGCTCGGGCCGCCGGATCTGTTCGATCGACTGCAGCTGGTCCTGGTGGTGAGTGCGCTCGCGGTCGACCTGCTCATGTTGTCGGCGATGCTCGGGCGGATCGCCGAGTTCGGTTACACCCCGAACAAGGTCACCGCGCTCGGCCTCAACGTGCTGCTCCTGATCCATCTGATTCGTGCCGCGTGGCTGAGTGCGGCGTTTCTGCGGGGTCGGGGCGGATTCGACGCAATCGAACGCTGGCAGACCGGCTATCTGCCGGTGTACTGGGCGTGGGCGGCGGTGGTGGTTGCGGTGGTGCCGCCGGCGTTCGACTTCGGTTGACCCGCGGCCGGCACCGTCGGGAACAGCTGCGGGGTCACCGCGGTTATTGTTTGGTGGTCATGACTACGGCTTCCTCGGGTACTCGGCCCGGCCCGTTCTACCTCGACCATGCGGCGACCACTCCGATGACGTCCGCCGCGGTCGCGGCGATGACGGCTGTCCTGGGTACGGTCGGCAATGCCTCCTCCCTGCACAGCTCCGGCCGGGCCGCCCGTCGCCGGATCGAGGAGGCGCGGGAGTCGATCGCGGGCGATCTCCACGCCCGCCCGTCGGAAGTGGTCTTCACCTCGGGCGGCACGGAAAGCGACAACCTCGCGGTCAAGGGCCTGTACTGGGCTCGCCGCGCGGCCGATCCGCGCCGCACCCGGATCCTGACCAGCGTCGTCGAGCATCACGCGGTGCTCGATGCGGTCGAGTGGCTGGTATCGCACGAAGGTGCGCAGGTGACCTGGCTCCCGGTGGATTCGGAAGGCACGGTGACCCCGGAGACGTTGCGCGCCGCCCTCGCCGTGCACGCGGACGAGACCGCGCTGATCAGCGTGATGTGGGCGAACAACGAGGTCGGCACGATCGAGCCGATCGCCGAGCTGTCCGCCGTGGCAGCCGAGTTCGAGATACCGATGCACAGCGACGCCGTGCAGGCGGTAGCGCAGATCCCGGTCGATTTCGCAGACAGTCGGCTCGCCGCAGCCAGCCTGGCAGCGCACAAATTCGGTGGGCCGCACGGGGTCGGCGCCTTGTTGGTCGGCCGACAGGTACCGATCGTTCCGTCGGTGCACGGCGGCGGGCACGAACGGGACCTGCGTGCCGGAACCCAGGATACGGCGGCGATCGTCGGGATGGCGGCCGCGCTGGGCGAGGCGGTCGCCGGCTTGGAGCAACGACGGCGGTTGCTGACCGAGTTGCGCGACGAGCTGATCGCTCGGGTCTCGGCGGCGGTCCCGGACGCGGTGCTGAACGGTCCGATCGGTGCGCGCCGGTTGCCGGGCAATGCGCACTTCCGGTTCCCCGGATGTGAGGGCGATTCGCTGCTCATGCTGCTGGACGCGGCCGGAATCGAGTGTTCTACCGGTTCCGCGTGCACCTCCGGTGTGGCGAAGCCGAGCCATGTGTTGGTCGGGATGGGGGTCGCGGCGCGGGATGCCCGGGGCTCGTTGCGCTTCTCGCTGGGCCACAACTCGACCTCCGCCGATCTGGACGCGCTGGTCGCGGCGCTGCCGCAGGTGGTCGATCGAGCGCGAACGGCCGGGCTGGCCGGTTCCCGGCGGGTGAGTATCTAGCCATGCGGGTACTGGCGGCGATGAGCGGTGGAGTGGATTCGGCAGTGGCGGCGGCGCGTGCGGTGGACGCCGGCCACGATGTGGTGGGCGTGCACCTCGCGCTGTCCGAAGCGCCGGGGACCTTGCGGACGGGTTCGCGCGGATGTTGCTCCAAAGAAGACGCGGGCGATGCCCGCCGGGCGGCCGACGTGCTCGGCATACCTTTCTACGTATGGGATTTCGCCGAACGCTTTCGCGAGGACGTGATCGACGACTTCGTCGCGGCCTATGCCGCGGGCGAGACGCCGAATCCCTGCCTGCGGTGCAACGAGCGAATCAAGTTCGCGGCGGTGGCCGACCGCGCGACCGCGCTCGGTTTCGATGCGGTTGCCACCGGGCACTATGCCCGCCTGGTCGACGGGGTGCTGCGCCGCGCGGTGGACCCGGACAAGGACCAGTCCTACGTGCTGGCGGTACTCACCGCCGACCAGCTGGCCCGGGCGATGTTCCCGGTCGGCGACACCGCCAAACCGCAGATCCGGCGGGAGGCCGAGCGGCGCGGACTGGCGGTCGCCGACAAGCCGGACAGCCACGACATCTGCTTCATTCCGTCCGGCGACACCCGGGCGTTCCTCGGTGCCCGGATCGGACTGCGTCGGGGTGCGGTCGTCGACGACGAGACCGGCGCGACGCTGGCCGAACATGACGGTGTGCACGGGTTCACGATCGGGCAACGCAAAGGATTGGGGATCGGCGCGCCGGCGGCGGACGGCCGCCCGCGTTACGTGACCGCGATCGAGCCGGCGACCGGCACGGTGCGGGTCGGGTCGGCGGCCCGACTGGAGGTTCGGCGGCTCAGTGCGGACCGCGCGGTGTGGACGGCCGGCCGAGTCCCGGACGGGCCGCTCGAATGTGTCGTCCAGGTGCGGGCGCACGGTGGCACCGCCGCTGCGATCGTCGAGCCGACCGGAGCCGGTTTGACCGCCTCCCTGCGCACGCCGCTGACCGGCGTCGCTCGGGGCCAGGCCGTGGTCGCCTACCGTCCGGATCCGGACGGCGACGTCGTGATCGGCAGCGCCACCATCGCCGGAACCGCATGAGCAGCCCGTTCGCCGGGGCCGCGACCGGGATCGGCTCGTGGCCCGGTACCGATGTGCGGGAGGCGGCGGCCACGGTGGTCGGGGAGTTGGCCCGGTTGCCGCATGTGGTGGAACTGCCGGCGCGCGGTGTCGGGGCTGATCTGATCGGGCGGACGAGCGCGCTGCTGGTCGATCTCGACGTGGACGCGAACCCGCGCGGCTACCGGTTGGGTTCCCGCCGCAGCGCGGTCGCTCGGCGGGCACACGATCTGCTGCGCACGGATCTGGATGCATTCGAGGAGGCGCGGGAACTGTCCGGCAGCCGCGCCGGTGTGGTCAAACTGCAAGCGGCGGGTCCGCTCACCCTGGCCGCCGGCATCGAGCTGCCGAACGGGCACCGGGTGGTCGCCGACCCCGGGGCCCGGCGCGACGTCGCCGAGTCGTTGGCCGAGGGCTTGACCCGGCATGTCGCCGAGGTCCGGCGTCGGTTCGCCGCCGACGTCGTGCTGCAGCTGGACGAGCCGTCGATCGCGGCGGTGTTGGCCGGCACCTTGCCCGGGGTGTCGCGGCTGCAGCCGGTTCCACCGCTACCGGCGCCGGACGCGTTGGCGCTGCTGGACACCGTGTCGGGCGCCGTCGACGTCCCGGTCGCGGTGCACAGCTGCGGGTCGCCCGTGCCGTGGGAACTGCTGCGGCGCAGCAGCGCCGCGGCGGTTGCGGTCGACGTGTCGCAGCTGGCGAAACGCGATCTGGACGGGGTCGGCGAGCTGGTCGAGTCCGGTAAGGATCTGCTGCTGGGCCTGGTGCCCGGCACCGCGCCGGCCGCGGCCCCGACCTGGCGAGAACTGGCCCGGCCGGCGGTCACGCTGATCGATCGGCTCGGCTTCACCCGTGCGATGCTGCGCGAGCGGGTCGGCGTGTCACCGGTCTGCGGTCTGGCCGGTGCGTCGCAGAGCTGGGCGCGGGCCGCGTTGGAGCTGACCCGACAGATCGCCGACGTGTTCGCCGACGAGCCGGAAGCGCTGTAGCGCAACCGGCGACAACTCCGCGGTCGACCGGCCCGGCGCTCGTGACCACGGTGCGCCGGGCCGGTAGGTTGGTCGAGCTGCGGGTGATTCGGCCCGGGCTCAGTTCAGTGCGGCGGCGGTGCCGTCGGAGAACATCGAGTCGTGGAACTCGATCTGTTCCGGCTGCGAGTCCGGTGGGACGTCGAAGGCCAGGGTCGTCGACATCCGGTTGCCGGGGTTGATCTCGAACCGGATATTCGGGTTCATCACCAGTTCGGCGGCGGTGTCGTTGCTGAACTGTCGGCCCTGGGTGTCGATCAGTTTCTGGTTGTCGCCGAAGTAGCTCTGCGGTTTGTCGC
The DNA here is from genome assembly GCF_019285775.1 of Skermania piniformis. Lineage (GTDB taxonomy): Bacteria > Actinomycetota > Actinomycetes > Mycobacteriales > Mycobacteriaceae > Skermania > Skermania pinensis. The sequence goes on along the minus strand of NZ_CP079105.1, from coordinate 2,709,437 downwards.
TGGTGTTGGTCACGTCGACGTGCACGAGTACGTACTTGCCCTGGGCGGTCTGCTCCAGGTACGGATTGTCACCGACCGACGGCACGTTCGGTTCCACTCCGGTGATCACGAAACCGAACTTCCCGTCCCGGACCTCGGTGCCGAGCGGTGCGGCCGAGTCGGCCGCGATCGCCGTGGCTTTGCCGTTGGGTGAGTCGGCTCGATCGCCGGAGTCGCTCTTGTTCGTGATACTCATCACCGCGATGACGGCGACGACGATGCCGAGGCCGATCAGCGCGAACCTCAGCGTGCTGCGCTGTTTCGGCGGTGGCGCGGCGGGTGCACCGTACGGCGGCTGGGGCCGACCGGGCCAGTGGTTCGGTGCAGGTGCGTGGTTGGCCATACGAAGGAAACCCCCTATGGTTCGTCGGTTGCTCGACTCGAAGGAATCGAGTTGAAACGTGTCGTAGCCGCGCTGCGAAACCAGGCTAGGCGCCGGCCGGTCGGCTCGGGTATCCCCCGTTGCGTCTAATTACGTATGTGCAACAAAGCTTCTCGCTGCGACCGCTTGCTTCGAAGCAGTCTGCTGATGCGGGTCGTCGGCGAGCGAGTTGCCGGTGGGAGACGGGGTCGGTCACGTGGTTGCGGCCGAATCCGGTCTTTCGTCGGCGCGCCGCTTGCAACGTGTTCTAACTTGGCGGAGTGACGACCGATACTCCGACTGTTCCGTTGCGCGTGGTGGTGTGGTCGACCGGAACGGTGGGTCGGCACGCCATCGTCGGCATCGACGCTCATCCGGATCTGGAGTTGGTGGGTGTGTGGACCTCCACACCGGACAAGGCCGGCCAGGACGCCGGTGTGCTGGCCGGCCTCGATCGAGATCTGGGCGTGTCGGCGACGACCGACGCCGACGCGCTGCTCGCGCTGCGCCCCGACTGCATCCTGCACGCCGCGATGACCGACGATCGGGTGTTCGAGTCGATCGGTGACCTGACCGGGTTCGTCCGGGCCGGGGTGAACGTGGTGTCGTCCGGCCCGGTGATATTGGCATATCCGTACGGCACCCTGCCCGACGACACGGTCACCCAGATCGCCGCAGCCGCCGTCGCCGGCGGGGCCAGCCTGCACGTGAACGGCATCGACCCGGGTTTCGCCAACGACGTCCTACCGTTGGCGCTGACCTCGCTGTCGCAGCGGATCGAGCGGGTGACGGTCAGCGAGATCGCCGACTATTCCACTTATTACCAGCCGACGGTGATGGGCGAGCTGTTCGGTTTCGGTAAGCCGATCGACGAGCCCGCCCTGCTCTGGTATCCGAACGTGTTGAGTTTGGCGTGGGGCCCGGTGGTCCGCGCGATCGCCGCCGGTCTCGGCGTGACGTTGGACGAACCGTTGCTCGAAGAGGTCGAGCACCGGCCCGCGCCCCGGGACATCTCGACGGTGTCGGTGGATATCCCCGCCGGTACCCGTGGGGCGGTGCGATTCCGGGTGATCGGCACGGTCGCCGGGGTGCCGCGGGTCGTGCTCCAGCACGTCACTCGAACCGCTGCGGATACCGAGCCGGACTGGCCCACGCCGAGCGACGGTGCCGGCTGTTACCGGGTGGAGATCACCGGCGAGCCGGTGATGCGGCTGGAGTTCACCCACCATGGCGCCAACGGCGACCACAACGTGTCCGGCATGATCGTGACCGCACAGCGGCTGATCAACGCGATTCCGGCGGTGGTGGCGGCCGAACCGGGCATCGTGACCGCGCTGGACCTGCCGTTGATCACCGGTCGGGGCCTGGTGCAGCAGTAGCCGGCCGCGCGGCGGACGTCGCTGCGGGTCAGCGCGCTCGAATTCCGGTGCCGGAGGTCACCCCGGACGACGCCGTCCCGGGATCGGGCCGGATGGCGTCGTCCAGGGTGACCATGGACAACCCGCGTTCCCGGATGATCTCGACCAGTTGCGGATACACCCGGGTGACCGGGGGAAAGTTCGCGTGCCCGATCACGATCGCCTGCGCCGTGAAGTACCGGTGCGCGCACTGCAGCAGGTAGTCCTCGGTGATCAGACCGGAGTCCGAGAGCGAGCCGTACCACAGGGTCGGATGGGTGTAGCCGAGATCCGCCGCGACCGCATCCACCGTCGGGTTGTGGTAGCCGAACGGCGGACGGTAGTACGGCGTCGCGTCCACCCCGTAGGTGTTGTGCAGGAAGTCGTGGGTCCGCCGCAGTTCGTCGGCAATCGCGTGCTGGGACAGGCTGGTCAGATCGGGATGACTCCAGGTGTGGTTCCCCAGCTGGATCTGGCCCGAGTCGACCAGTGGGCGCAGCCGGTCCCGGTGCCGGATCCAGCCGGGGTAGCGGGCGGTCACGAAGAAGGTGAATCGGGCACCGGTGTCTTCGGCGAATCGGATGTAGGCGCCGACCACGTCGGGATCGGCACCGTCGTCGACGGTGAGGGCGAGCAGCGGGCCCGGAGTCGGCAGCTTGGTGAGGACGCCGTCCGGTGCCGGAGCGCGCCGATCGCGCGGCGGGGGCGGCGGCAGCAGCGGCGCCGAGGTCGTCGTCGGTGCGCCCGGGTCGGGCGCCGCAGCCGGGTGCGGGTCCGGCTCGCGGGTGCAGCCGGTGATCGCGGTGACGGTCCCGGCGGCGAGCAGACCGAGCAGCTGTCTGCGATGCACGGGCGGGAGTGTGCCAACCGGTGGGTTCATCTGCAAGTCCGCTGTTCGGGGCTTGCCCAGCGGGCGATCCGGGCCCGGTGCTCGTCGTCGCCGTGCGCCAACGGCTGCATCGCCGCAGCCAGCGCGAGTGTCGAATCCAGGGTGCCGCTGCGTGACTCGGTGAGCAGCCGCTTGGCCATCCGCAGCGCGTGCCCGGGGTTCTCGGCGATCCGCTCGGCCAGCGCGTGGGCTCGGGGGAGCAGCTCGTCGGGTGCGGTTACCCGGCCGACCAGGCCCCACTCGAGCGCGGTCGCCGCGTCGACCCGGTCGCCGGTGAAGGTCATCTCGGCGGCGCGTTCCGGACCGATGATCCGCTGCAGGAACCAGCTGCCGCCGTCGCCGGGAATCAGGCCGAGCCGGACGAAGCTCTCGGCGAAGAACGCCCGCTCGGAGGCGATCCGCAGATCGCACATCATCGCCAGGTCGCAGCCGGCGCCGACCGCCGCGCCGTTGACCGCCGCGATGATCGGCACTTCCAGGCGGGCCATCGCCCGCGGGATCCGCTGGATGCCGGCGGTGTAGGCGTGCCGCTGCTCGACCGGGGAAAGGCCGAACATGCCGGTCCGGTCGGCCATCTCGCGGACGTTGCCGCCGGCGCAGAAGGTCGTGCCGGCGCCGGTCAGGATCACCGCTCGTACGCCCGGGTCCGCGTCGGCGGCGTCGACGGCCCGTTCCAGCGCCTCGATCACCTCGATCCCGGTGATCGCGTTCCCGATCTCGGGCTGGTTCAGGGTCCAGGTCTGGATCGCGCCGGCGGTGGCCACGTCGAGCGGAGTCTGCATGCTGCCAGTGTGGCAAGCGAGCGCCGACGGAAGCGACCAGGATCGGGTGTCGGTGCGCTCCGATACGCTGCCGACCATGACCGATCCCGACCTGCCCCGCGGCTCCGGTGCCACAGCGGCCGAGCCGTCGGATCGGGAACGCTGGCAGCAACTCGCCGACGAGGTGCGCGAACACCAGTTCCGCTACTACGTCCGCGACGCACCGATCATCGCCGACGGCGAGTTCGACGCGCTGCTGGGCGAGCTGACGGCGCTGGAGGAGGCGCATCCGGACCTGCGCACGCCGGATTCGCCGACCCAGCTGGTCGGCGGTGGGTTCGCCACCGAGTTCACCGCGGTCGACCATCTGGAGCGAATGCTCAGTCTGGACAACGTGTTCGACGAGGATGAGCTGCGGGCGTGGATCGCCCGGGTCGAGGCGGAGCTCGGGACCGACCTGCACTATCTGTGCGAGGTCAAAATCGACGGGGTCGCGCTGAACCTGGTCTACGAGCACGGTGTCCTGGTCCGTGGGGCCACCCGCGGCGACGGTCGGACCGGCGAGGACGTCACGCTGAACGCCCGGACCATCGACGACATCCCGGCCCGGCTCACGCCGACCGACGCGTTCCCGATCCCGGAGCTGCTCGAGGTGCGCGGCGAGGTCTACTTCCGGCTCGCCGACTTCGAGGCGCTCAACGCCGCGATCGTCGCCGACGGCAAGCCGCCCTATGCCAACCCGCGCAACACCGCGGCCGGCTCGTTGCGGCAGAAGGACCCGGCGGTGACCGCCCGGCGCAACCTGCACATGTACTGCCACGGTTTCGGCCGGATCGTCGGGTTCGCCGCGACGTCCCAGTTCGAGGCGTACGCGGCGCTGGCCGCCTGGGGTCTGCCGGTGTCCCCGCACACCCGGCTGGTGCAGGGGGCGGACGCGGTGATCGAGCGGGTCCGGTACTGGGGCGAGCACC